>JAQULO010000046.1 GCA_028718565.1 Syntrophales bacterium
CTCCTGATATTACTGTATAATACTAGGACGCGCCCACCCTGTCAACCAAATGCCAAGCAAAAAGTGACTTAATGTGCTGATTTTATAACTTATTCACACGCAAAAACCTAACCGGAAATTACTGAGTGCCCCAGTATGTTGACGGTGCCGTCGCCGAAGTGGAGGTCGAAGTCCAGAATGAATGCCCTGCGTATCCTGCCCTCCCTCTTCAGCTTTGATATGGCGATGGCCATGTTGTTGAAGAAACAAAAGCCCCACGCCCTGTCTGCGGACGCGTGGTGTCCGGGGGGGCGTATCAGGGCGAAGCAGGGCTGAGAAAGTCCGGTGAAGGCGGCCTGGATGGGGCTCCACCCGCGGCGAGGGAGGCGATATCGTACAGCCCCTGTCTTTTTACGGAGGCTATATGGTGTTCCGTATGGCAGGCGCGGATATCCTCCTCACCGGCCGGGATCGCGGGGACAAAGGTAACCCTGTCCCGTATGACATCGATGACGGCCTCCATCCGTCCGAAGGCGGCGGCCGGATCGGAACAATACGATTCCTTGAAATCCTCGTGCCTTATAACGTTCATTTCCTCCCCCCTCTCGTGGTGGCGACTTGAAGAGTAACCAAAACGGGAACAATGCCAACGGCTCTGTGCGTAGCCAGGGGTTGCTTGTAATAAAGTTCAACCCCCACGGCAAGGTAAAAACGTGTGGGCACAAAAAATGCCGCCGGAAGGCATATCCCCTTCCGACGGCACTTCGTCAACAGTTACCGGCAACATCTTACTTCTTTATCTGTATCTTTTTTACTGCACTTCCCTGGGCCTTGGGAATGACAAGCTTGAGAATGCCATCCTTGTAGGTTGCATCCACCTTGTCCGCCTGAATTGCGTCGGGGATTCGGAAACTTCTGTGGAATGAACCATAGGTCCTCTCGATGCGGTGATAGGACTCACCCTTTTCCTCCGCTTCCTGTTTCTTCTCTCCCTTCACACTCAGCATGCCACCGGCAATGGTTATCTCCAGGTCCTTCTCATCTATGCCCGGCAGTTCCGCACGGATCATATATCCCTTTTCATTTTCAGAGATGTCGAAGGCCGGAGCCCAGCTCTTCTCCCCGCGCAAAGGCAGAAATTCGTCTTCAAACAGCCGGTCGAAGAAATCCCTTGTGCTCTGGAGTGAGCCTGTCCTTGGAATCAAACTTAATACATCTTTCATGATATCCACCTCCTTGTATGTGTTTCCTGCGTGACGATAAATTAAGCACGCCTGTTTTCTTGTCAAGGGGGAGAACTGCAAGGAATCCCCCACCATCCTTTTGGGGAAGATATCATCCGGCGTATCAAGACATTAGAATATGCAGGCCTTTTCACGCCGAACAAAATGTGATATGAGTGCGAGGCGATTTTGGCGTATGGGCCACAGGAAAGGGCCACATGAACAATATCATAGCGGGAGCCTTCCTTCTGGGGATGATTCTGGTCGGCATCCTGAGTTTCAAGAAAATCAAGAATGCCTCGAGTTTCTTTGTCGCGGACCGAAAGGCGGGTATTCCGCTAGTAACGGGCTCACTCCTGGCAACCGTTATAGGCGCGTCAAGCACCATCGGGATCGCCGGACTTGGTTACTCAAAGGGACTGGTGGGGGCATGGTGGATGCTCGTGGGGGCGATAGGGCTCCTGGTGCTTTCAGTATGGTTCGCCGAACGGGTGAGGTGCTACGAGGTATATACCCTACCCGAAATCCTCGAGAAGCAGTACGGAGGGAATGCGATACGGATTATCGCCTCTGTTCTGATCGCCGCCGCATGGCTGGGAATCATAGCGGCGCAGATCATCGCGGCGGGCAAGATACTGTCGGCGTTATGGCCGGGGCAGTCCGTCCTGCTGATGATCATCGCCGGGTCCGTTTTTATCATATACACCTTCCTCGGCGGCCAGTATTCCATCCTGCACACCGATCTGATCCAGGCAGCCCTTATTATCACGGGGGTGTCCATCTGCTCCGTTGTCGGCATATCGGCCGCGGGCGGACTCTCAGAAATGGCGGCTCAGCTCCCCCCCTCGTACTTCTCGTTTCCAACAGCGCCCAATTTTGGATGGACCGATCTTTTGACGTTCCTCTTCTTCGTCGGCGCAACGTACATGGTCGGCCCTGATATATACTCCAGGATCTTCTGCTCCCGGGACCCGCGAGTCGCCAGAAGGTCTCTTGTGCTGACCGCTTCCGTCATGATTCCCACGGCGTTTCTCATAACATTGGCTGGGATTGCCGCGCGGGTGCTGCTGCCGGAGATCCAGCCGGAGAGTGCGCTGCCGGCCCTCGTTATACATACAATCCCGGCCGGGTTGAGCGGCCTTGTCATCGTCTCCCTCCTGGCGGCGGTCATGTCCTCGGCGGACACATGCCTGCTTACCACAAGCACCATCATTGCCGCAGACGTACTGGCGCCCCTATTGAAGATCGGCGAAAGCAATCTGATCAGGGTATCCAGGGTGTGCGTGATCATCACAGGGATATTCTCCCTTATAATCGCGCTGAAGTTGCAGGGGATCATCGCTTCTCTCCTGCTGGGATACACCGTCTACTCGGCGGGGCTTGTCATCCCCATTCTGCTGGGATTTTATGTGCACAGGTTCGGGCTGAACGCCGCGGGGGCGATCATTGCCGTCACCGGAGGAGGCGCTTCGGGACTCTTTTTGAAACTCTCGGGGCACGACTCTTTACTGCTCTATACAATACCCCTTTCGGCGGTTCTGCTCTTCGCCGGAAGTTATATCTACAGGAGGTCATACATGACCGGACAAGGATTATAGCATGGACGACGGGTGGATACTCGTAGACAACGCGCACAACCGTGAGATGGCCGAGCGCGACATACTCAGCGCGCGGCACATAGGTCTGGACACCGAATATGATTCCTTCAGGTACTTCCGGGAGAAGCTGTGCCTGATACAGATCTCCACGGAATCTCGAATATATCTCTTCGATCCGCTTTTGGACATCGACATCTCCTTTCTCGGGGAGGCATCAGCGAATCCCGCGATCGTGAAGATCATTCACGCGTGTGATAATGATATACGGTTGATTAACCGGGACTACGGCTTCAGGTTCAAGAATGTCTTCGACACCTACCGGGCGGCCTGCATTCTGGAGGACACCGGCCTTTCTCTCAAATCAATCATCCTGGACTATCTGGGGGTGGAACTGGAAAAAACCAAGAAGATTCAACGGTCGAGATGGGATGTCCGCCCCCTGACAGACGAGCAGATGGATTATGCGGCCCTTGACACACGACATCTGATAGACCTCTATTCCCGTCTCAAGGAGAGGCTGACACGCAACAATCTGGAGGGAGAGGCACAAGAGATCTTTGACAAGATGGCAACCGTGAGGTGGCATGAGAAAACCTTCAATCCGAATGGGTTCTTCACGATTGACGGATACGACGCCCTTGAGGAATGCCAGAAGTTTCGCCTGAAAAAGCTCTACCACTGGCGATTCGAAACGGCAAAAAGGACCAACACCGCCCCGTTCCTGGTGCTCTCCGACCGGACCATCGTGGACCTGTCGAAAAAGGAAGCGGACACCGTCAAGTCACTGGGCGAAGCCGGCATACTCTCCGATAAAAAAGTAAAGACCTTCGGGTCCGAGATCATCAAGATGCTCGGACAGGTACCGAAGATGGCTTGGTAGGGAAGACCCATAAAACTCACATCAAAAACGACTACAAAAAAATCCAAGTGGCAGGCCGGGCCGAAGTCGTCCGGAAGGCTATTGAGGATGGCGTTATCTGCTTACCCCGATAATAGGCACGTTTTTCATACCAACGTTTCCTTTCACACTGAAAAAACATGTTTCACCCTTTTTTATTTCACTACTTGTGTGGAGGAGCAGCTTTGAACGGCCGATCATGCACGGGCTCCGCACTTTTGGCTTTACCTGCCTGCCGGGCACTGATCAAGCATCTGTTCCCGGGTAACCCGGAGAGGCTGAAACGAATGCGTGTCCGCTTCTCAGAACCCCCTCTATCCGGGAGAACCTGTCAAGACACAAATCTGGAAACCCAGGGAAGGAGAGGGATGTTTCAGGGTTCTTAATATGAAGACCGGAGAAATCGTGATTAATTACGGGGTCATTGAATATGACCACTCGAATCAGAAGAACTAAACCGCTACGCGGTGGTCCTTGGTAGCCCCCCTTTGTATGGTCAAGACAAGTTATCTTCTTATTCCATTCAACCCGTATTTTTATCAGCGCTTGTTGATCAATCGTAAATCTGAATACTATTTTTTTATCTTATCGCCTGTACAGATAGACGGATATCAAAATCAAATGCGATTGTATCATGGAATGTCAGATCGTTATGTCCCTCTATAATACTTGACAACAGGGCATTATTGCCGTTGAATCGGAGGCAATGGCCTCCCGGCGGGGGAAAGACTCACAGACAGGGGGGATAATGAATCGCGAGAGTGAAACACATCTTAAATCGATAGGTTATATCCTGTGGCTCTTCGGGTTTACCGGTTCCCACCGATTCTACTACGGAAGGCGGGTCTCGGGGATCGTCTATTTTCTTACCTTCGGACTTCTCGGTATTGGGTGGCTGATTGACCTGTTTCTGATTCCATCGTTACAGAGACAGGCAAATCTAAAGTTTTCCGAGGGTTGGGTAGACTATTCGGTCGCGTGGATTCTCCTGACGTTTCTGGAGATCTTCGGGGCGCACCGCATGTATATGGGAAAGTGGATCACGGGGGGTTTGTACCTGCTGACGGGGGCGCTCTTCGGCCTGGGGTATCTGTATGACTTCACGACGCTGAACGAGCAGATCGCCGCCGCAAACACCCTTTAGTGGTCCGGGTATCCGGACAAGGGGGGTGATGACAGGAAGACCTCCGAGGGATGGCCAGCCCCCGGTTTTCCCTGCCGCAGCCGGGGGGACGGAGCGAAATAGAAGGGAATGCAGTCCGTGGATGAATGGCCGCCCGGTGATGTTCCCGCGGGAGGCTTTTTGCGCGTGGGGAGCGGCATCCTTTAGAAACCGCGGGCCTGGAAAGATGGTGCTTGCAATCAGGCGGGGTATCTTTTAGACTTCTGAAAAGAGGGATGGTGCAGATGTCCCAATCCATGTTTCATCATGTCGACAGGTACCTTGATTTTCTCGCGGTTGAAAAGGGGGTTTCCCGGAATACCCTGGAGGCGTACAGCCGAGATCTGAGCCGATATGTGGATTTTGCCGGGCAGAAGGGGATCAAGGATATCAGAGGTATCTCCTCCGATACGATCATCTCCTTTCTCGGAGACCTGAAGGGGGGCGGCCTGATGACCACGTCCATCAACCGTTCGCTCGCGGCTATCAGGGGATTTTATCGGTACCTCCTTACCGAGAATATTATTGATGAAAATCCGGTAGCCAATATTGAATTGGCAAAGGTGTGGATGCACCTTCCCGACACGTTGAACCGCGAAGATATGGCCCTGCTCCTGAGACAACCCGGCACCAAGACGCCGCTTGCCATGAGGGATACCGCGATGCTGGAACTCCTGTACGCGACGGGGCTTCGCGTGTCGGAGCTCGTTTCCCTGAGTATGAGCAATATAAACTGGCAGGCGGGGTATCTCATCGTTGTGGGGAAAGGGAACAAGGAACGGATCGTTCCAATCGGGCGGGCAGCCCTTGATTGTATGAACCGGTATGTTGGGGACGCGAGGCGAAAACTGGTCGGGGGCAGATCGGTAAACACCCTTTTCCTGAACAGGTCGGGGGACGGGCTGACACGTCAGGGGTTCTGGAAGATTATAAAGAAATATGTTAGAAAGGCCGGACTCAACAAGAAGGTGTATCCCCATACGTTCAGACATTCTTTCGCGACACACCTTCTGGAGGGGGGGGCTGATCTGCGCTCCGTACAGGTCATGCTTGGTCACGCCGATATATCGACGACGCAGATATACACCCATGTTACTCGCGAGAGGCTCAGGGAGATTCACCGGAAGTATCATCCACGAGGATAACAATGGATTACTACCACGATTCCGTAGACAAAAAGAAGAAAGACGAAAGGCCCCGTACCTCAAAACGTAGTTTCCGTTTGCGGGTGATAGTCCCCCTTGTCGTACTGCTCTCTTTTGTCGTCGGAATAGCATTTAATCCTTTGATGAAGACACTTGGCGGTTTTGCCTATCTGACAAGGGTAAAGGACACCATTCTGGTTGCCGTTGCGGGAAAAACTCCCCATCTTCGTTACATTGATATCGAAAAGAACGGCAAGGATTATAGATTGGAGGAGAAGGACCGGTTTGAGGTCTCGTATCGTGACGAATTTGTCATAAAGAGGGTGTCGACGAACGCCCTTTTTAACAGAGGGGTCACGATTGATGTTGAGGGGACGGGAACCTCGAACGACCTGGAGATTCTGCTCAAAGGGGTCGAACTGGTTGACGGGAAGATAGCGGATGAGAAGAAGACCTTCGGAATCGCTGTCCTGTACCGGGATGAGGTTATAGCATACATCCCGATACAGGTACAGATCACGCCCCAGGACTGGTTGCGGTTCGCGAAGGGGTCCACAACAGAGAAATCCCGGATCGAGTATCTCGAGCGTGCCGTTCGGATGCAACCGGATGACACCAACGCGCGCAAGATGCTGGCGAGGCTGTACGTAAAATCCGGGAAGACCAGCGAGGGGATTACGGAATATAAGAGGGTCTTGAAGCAAGAACCGGATGACCTTGCCTCCCTCCTCGAACTTTCGAAGATATACCTGATCACAAAGCAGTACAAAAAGGCCATCGCCACTCACCGAAAAGTTATCGCAATCGACCCCAAGGACAATGTCGCCTACGCAAATATTGCTTACTCCTACGCACAACTGGGCAATTGGAAGCGGGCGGCTGCCAACAATGAAGCTTCACTCAGGCTGAACCCCGATAGCACCACCGTTCGCTATAACCTGGCTGAGGCCTATGAGAAGACGGACAGGCACAAGGAGGCAATCGAGCAGTATGAAAAAGTCCTGAAGAAGATGCCGGGCGATGTGAATGTCATGATCGCTCTTTCAGATGCCTATCTCAGGGCCGGCAATAATAATGACGCCATAGTCATGTATAAGAAGGTGATAGAGAAGCAGCCCGATAACGCCTCCGCGTACGCCAATATAGGGGTTGCGTACGGAGGAGAGGGGGTACTGGAGAAAGAGATAGCTAATTACCAGAAGGCCATTTCTCTCAGTCCCGAGGACCCGGTCGTGCATTTCAATCTTGCGACAGCGTACGAGAAAGGGAAATTATACGATAAGGCGGCCCAGGAATATCGCAAGGTTCTGGCCCTGAAACCCGACGATGTGGATGCCCAACTGCGGCTTGCCGAGTATTACCTTATGCGGAAAAATTATGACAGCGCAGTACGCCTCTATGAGGGGTTGGCAAAGGTCCGGCCGAGAGATGCGTTCCTATACGAGAGGATGGGGTTTGCGTACGGGGAGGGGAAACGATATAAAGACTCCGCCGCCAACTATGAAAGGGCCATACAGTATGGCTCGAAGAACGAGAATATCCATTATGATCTTGCCGTTGCGTATGACAGAGCAGGAAACAGGAAGGGAGCAATCTCCGAATATGAAAAGTTCGCCTCCGTCAAACCCACCATGGAGGCCCTAACCATCCTGGCTGATCACTACCTGAAGGGGAAACAATATGATAAGGCCATAGATGTCTATAAGAGGATGATCAAGCTCAATACCAGGGAGGCCGGATTGTATGCGGGTCTGGGATATGCCTATAGTTTGAAGGGGAACACGGACGAGGCGATTGCCAACTACAAGATATCCCTTAGTCAAGACAGGGAAGACGACATGGTATACTACAGGTTAGGACTGGCCTATGAAAAGAAGGGCAGGAACGAGGAGGCGCTTGACGCATATATGCATGCGTATCGGATTAATCCTGATTCACATGATGCGGCGCGCAAGATACCTCAGATGAAAATCCGGATGCTGCAGAAAAAACACCGGTAGGATTAGTGAGTACCATTCGTTAGGGGGTGGTAAAGATGAGACAGATCGTCCTGGGAGATATAGTTATCGGCGGAGGTGCCCCATTCGTAATGGTTGCGGGTCCCTGTGTTATCGAAGACGGTGTAAAGACGGAGAAGATAGCCCGATACCTGAAGGACTTGGCCGGGGAACTGGATATCCCCTTTATCTTTAAGGCATCCTACGACAAGGCGAATCGGACCTCCATAAACTCCTTCAGGGGACCCGGTTTGAAGGAGGGGCTTGGTATACTCAAGGGGATCAGGGAGGGGCTAGGGGTCCCCATCCTTTCGGATGTCCATCGCTTTGAGGAAATTGAAGAGGCTTCGAAGGTGCTCGACATCATGCAGATTCCTGCATTTCTGTGCCGGCAGACGGATTTTCTGATAGCGGTCGCCCGGACTGCTCGTATCGTCAATGTCAAGAAGGGGCAGTTTATCGCTCCGTGGGATGTCCCGAATATCCTGGAGAAGATAATCTCCACGGGGAATAACAAGATACTGATTACCGAGAGGGGGGTTAATTTCGGCTATAACAACCTTATCGCCGATATGAGATCGCTTCCGATATTGAGGAAGCTAGGGTATCCTGTCATCTTTGACGCCACACACAGCGTACAACTTCCGGGGGGTGCCGGCGGCTCATCCGGAGGAGACAGGGAGATGGCACAGTATCTTTCGCGTGCTGCGGTCGCCACAGGCATTGATGGTTTGTTTTTAGAGGTCCATCCCGACCCCGAATGCGCTCTGTGCGACGGCCCCAATTCCCTCTACCTGGACTCCCTCCCGGGTCTCCTTGGAACACTCAAAAAGATAGACGGGCTTGTTAAGATCGGCGAAAGGTAGGAAAAGGACAGATTATGGACATATCTCTTTCTGAAAAACTCAAGAAGATTGTTCTCCTTGTGCTGGATGTTGATGGCGTGTTGACCGACGGGAAAATAATCATTGATGATTTGGGAAATGAGTCCAAGAACTTCCACGTCAGAGATGGTCACGGCCTTAGGCTTCTCATGAGGGGCGGTGTTGATGTCATGCTTCTGACCGGGAGGACGTCCAAGGTGGTGAAACACCGTGCGGATGAGCTTGGAATTAGGGATGTGTATCAGGGGGCGAAGGATAAGGCGCCGATGCTGGAAGAGATACTCGGCGAGAGGGGGCTTTCGGGCGAGTGCATCGCGTACGTGGGGGATGACGTGGTGGATATTCCCGTGTTCAGAATGGTAGGATTTTCGGCCGCTGTTGCGGATGCACCCGAGTATGTCAGGGCGCAGGCTGATTATGTCACGGAAAAGGGGGGGGGAGCCGGCGCCGTGAGGGAGATCTGTGATATGATCATGGGCGCCCAGGGCGCGTGGAGCGAGGTAAGAGCAAGATATGGGATGGACGCTGGAGGATGAGACTTTAGCTTTACATGTCTGCAGTTAAATGGTACGGTTCTTGCTAAATACTGGGGAAACTTTGAGGGGGATGAGCTTTAGATACGCTTTCTGTTTGTGTGATGATACGCACAGACAGGATATTCTTGCACTCTCAAAGGTCGCGCCCTTCAATTTTTAGGTTCTCCCTGGATTAAACTTTGCTGAAAAAAATATCTGCCAAGAAGCTGTTCGTCGGAGGAGGCATTTTCCTTATCGGCGCGTTGTTTCTGTATATACTCGGTGCCGACCACAAGGAGGAGACCGTCCTGAAGGTACTTTCGGACAGGGTTGATCTTCAGATAAAGGATTTTCACTATACCGAAGTGGGAGATTCCGATCTGACATGGGAGATCAATGCGGATAGCGCCCGGTACATCAAAAAAGATGACGTCACCCTTTTTGAAAATGTTACGGTAAAAATCGTTTGTTCCGATGGGAGAGCGTATACGTTAACGGGAAAGAACGGTTCCCTGCATACCGATACAAAGGATATGGATATAGAGGGAAGCGTTGTTGTTGTCTCGGATGGAGGGGCCCGTTTCGAGACAGAGAGCCTCCACTATACCCATAGCGCTGGTAATGGGAGGGTCCTTACGAAGGATGCCGTGAAGATGACACGCCCCGGTGCCGATGTGAGAGGTATCGGCATGAACCTGTTGCTTAAAAGCAGGGAAGTAACCTTGTTGTCCGGTGTCAGAGCAACGATAGAGAGCGGGCGTGAGTAAAATTCGGAGAGGTCAGAAACAGATGGGACGAGTATATGCCGGGAGTTTGAATATATGAAAAAGAGATTCTTACTGCTGCTGTTTGTGGCGATTCTTCCCCTTGCCGCGGGGGGAAGCGTGTACGGGGCCGAAAGTCCCATACGGATCACCTCTGATCGTCTGGATGCTTACGATGATAAGGCCCTCGTGCTGTTCTCCGGCAAAGTTGTGGCCACGCAGGATGATGCGGTGATGCGTGCAGACGAACTGTATCTCTACTATGATAAGAAGAATGGCGACAAGAGTGTCCCCCCAAGCGTGACGATGACTGCGGGAAAGGTAAAGAGGATTGAACTGAGGGGCAATGTCAACATGAAAAAGGGGGAGAGGACCGTCACCGGGGACGGGGCCGTCTTCCATAATGCCGACCAGACAGTCGTTGTGACAGGTAATGCCGTGATGCGGGAAGGGGACAACGTGATCGCTGGAGATAAAATAACCGTATTCATGAACGAAAACAGAGGAATTGTGGAGAGCTCCAGCAATAAGAAGAGGGTGACCGCTACCATCTATCCTGAGGATAACACCAGGCAGGCAGGAAAACGAAAACAATAGATCGCGGAATCAGGTGAACTGAATCTTTGGAAAAGCTACGTGCAACAGAACTGGTAAAGGCTTACAGCGGACGGCGGGTTGTTGATAATATCAACCTGGAGATTTGCCGGGGCGAAGTGGTCGGTCTCTTGGGGCCAAATGGAGCTGGGAAGACGACAACCTTTTACATAATAGTTGGCTTGATGCAGCCGGATGGCGGGCGGGTTTTACTAAATGGCGAGGATATCAGCCGGTATCCGATGTACATGAGGGCACGAAGGGGGATCAATTATCTCCCTCAGGAACCGTCGGTGTTCAGAAAACTTACCGTTGAAGAAAATATAATGGCGGTACTGGAAACACTGCACATAGACAAAGGAGAACGGGAGGAGAGACTGTACGAGCTTCTTAACGAACTTGATCTCTCGGGCCTTTCAAAGAGCATGGGATACTCACTTTCAGGCGGCGAACGAAGGCGGGTGGAGATTACAAGGGCCCTGGTTACATCACCACAGTACATGCTCCTCGACGAGCCCTTTGCGGGTATTGACCCGATAGCGGTAGCGGACATCCAGGATATTATCCGTACCCTCCGGTCAAAGGGGATAGGGGTCTTGATTTCCGATCATAATGTACGAGAGACCCTCAAGGTGTGTAACAGGGCATACATCGTAAACGAGGGTAAAATCCTGGTTGAGGGTGATCCTGACTCCATAGCAAGCAGCGAAATTGCCCGCAGGATTTACCTTGGGAAAGATTTTGGTCTATAGATATTATCCATCCACAATGAACTGACTCCTTTCCCGGATGGAAGGCGGACGAAACAATGGTTTTTGAACTGAGACAAAGTCTGAAACTAACGCAGCAGTTGGTCATGACCCCGCAACTGCAGCAGTCGATCAAGCTCCTCCAGCTTTCGAGGATTGAGCTGGTGGATGCCATCAACCAGGAACTGGAAGAAAATCCCCTCCTCGAAGACCGGTCCACCGACACCGATCCGGAGACGGAGATCGTTGCCAAGGTTGACGACATGAAGGTCGAGGCAACGACAAAGGAGATCACCGGAGAAGGGGACGGAAAGGAGGATTTTGACTGGGACAGCTATCTGGAGGATTTCGGTCCCATGGGCGTTCCCCATGGCCACGAGGATGTGGATGCACCGCCTTTCGAGAGCATGCTTACCAAGACAAGCTCTCTGTCAGATCACCTTCAGTGGCAGCTTAATCTGTCGTATTTTACCGATGCAGAACGGCGGGTAGCTGTACAGATCATAGGTAACCTGAACGGTGATGGATACCTGATGGAAACCCCCGAAGATATCGCCACCATAGAAAATGTAGAGCCGGCCTTTGTTGAAGAGGTCCTTGTCAAGGTTCAGCAGTTCGATCCCCCCGGTGTCGCCGCGAGAGACCTGAAGGAGTGCCTGCTTATACAGATTGGGTTTCTGGATATCGAGTCACTGCTTCCAGAAAAAATCGTGAAAAATTATCTGAAGGATCTTGAGACGAGAAACTATCAGAGTATAGCCAGCAAAGAGAAGGTTCCTGTCAGCGATGTCGAGCAGGCAGCGCTATTGATAGGCACCTTGAACCCCAAACCGGGAAGCCCTTACAACGAAGAAAGACCCCAGTATATCGTTCCGGATGTATTCGTCTTTAAGTTCGAAGATAAATACCGGATTACCCTCAATGATGACGGTCTGCCGAGGCTGAAGGTAAGCAACTTTTACAAAGAGATCCTGGGCGGCATAAAAACCAACGGGGAAGGCAACAGTAAAGAGTACATCAAGGAAAAACTACAGTCTGCAACTTGGCTGATAAAGAGTATTGAGCAGAGGCAAAAGACGATCTATCGGGTAGCGGAGAGTATCCTGGATTACCAGATTGAATTCTTTGACAAGGGGATCAGCTATTTAAAACCGATGGTTCTGAGGGATATCGCTGATGACGTACAGATGCATGAATCAACGATAAGCAGGGTTACCACCAACAAGTATATGCATACTCCCAGGGGTATATTTGAGCTTAAATATTTCTTTAACAGCGGAATAAACAGGACGGGCGATGTCCAGATAGCATCCCAGAGCGTTAAGGAAAAGATCCAACAGATAATAAGTGGAGAGGACAACAAGAAACCTTATAATGACAGTCAGATAGTTAAGATGCTTGCAGTCTCGAATATATCCATAGCACGGAGAACGGTCGCTAAATATAGAGATATGTTGGGAATATTGCCGTCATCTAAGAGAAGGAAGTACTTCTAATCTAATGAAATACCGGTTGACTTTTATGGTTGGCTCACTTATAAGGCGAAGGTTCATCGTCCAACTAATAGATGGAAACGTGTTGAAAGGAGGGATACCATGCAGATCTCTTTTACCTTCCGGAATATGGAAACCGGGGGGTGGTTGAAAGATTATGTCAGCAAAAAACTTGCCAGGATTGAGCGGTATATTGACAAGCCCGTGAATGCCAGCGTGGTGCTGGCTGTGGAAAAATTCAGGAATGTCGCCGAAATAAACCTGTCGGCCAAGGGCATAAATCTACAGGGCAGGGAAGAGGCGAAGGAGATGACCCTCGCCATTGACAATGTCATTGATAAGGTGGAACGGCAGATAAAGAAATATAAGCAGAAGGTAAGGAACCACAAAGATGCCGCGTCCAGGGGTGAGGCTGTGGAGTCTGGAGAACCTGAGGCTACAGAGTATGAGGAATACGATGAAGACTCCAGGGTGGCGGAGACAAGGAAAATCATACTTGAGCCTATGTCTCTGGACGACGCGGCTATGGAAATGGACGAATCAAAAAACAGATTCATCGTGTACAGGGATTCTTCCTCCGAGAACGTGAGCATTCTCTACCGTCGCGATGATGGAAAGTATCTCCTGATTGAGACCAACAGTTGAAATACGGGGTGGTGAACTATGGTGAATATCCAGGACATGCTAAAGAAAGACTTTATCATAGAAGATCTGAAATCCAAGACGAAGAAGGAAGTTCTCGCTGAGCTGTCGGATGTCTTTTTGCGTGATGATATGGATATCGACCGTGACTCCGTGATCGAGGTGCTGATGGAGAGAGAGAAACTGGGGAGTACGGGGATAGGGGACGGTATCGCCATACCCCATGGGAAACTGGCCGGTCTTGAGAGGCTTGTGGTCTCGTTTGGAAGAAGCAACGTGGGTGTTGATTTTGATTCCCTGGACGGCGGCCCGGTGCACATCTTCTTTCTCCTGATGGCTCCGGAAAATTCTGCGGGGCATCATTTGAAGGCGTTGGCGAAGATATCGCGTATGCTGAAGGATGTCTCCTTCAGAGAAGCCCTTATCAAGGCCGGATCATCCGAAGAGATATACGATCTTATAGTGGAGAAAGACAGGGTGTATATGTAGTGTCCCTCTTTTTTACACGCCAAACTTTTCAATAGCTAAAAACCAAGGCATGGTCTCATGCCTGACCGGGGTGGTACAGAGAAAACGGTGACATATCGAAAGGTGGGGTCTCGATGAAAAATTTTCGTATCGTCATCATAACCGGCCTCTCTGGTTCCGGAAAGAGTACGGCCTTGAAGGCCATGGAAGATATCGGTTTCTTTTGTGTGGACAATCTTCCGGTCATGCTTCTCCCCAAATTTCTGGATCTACAGGCCGCGGCCTCATCCGAAATTTCCAAGATAGCCCTGGTCATGGACCTGCGGGAGAAACATTTCCTCGAAAAGCACATAGATGTTCTCTCACGATTGAGGAAGAAGAAGTACGATATTGAGATACTCTTTCTTGATACGAGCGATGAGCTGCTCCTGCGAAGGTTCAGTGAGACGAGGAGGATGCATCCCCTTTCGAAGGGCAAAACCATCCTAGAGAGTATCAAACTTGAGCGGGATAAACTGCGCGAATTGAAGGGAATGGCCAACAACATTGTTGATACATCAAACTATAGTGTCCACCAGTTGAAGGAACATGTCCAGGGTCTCTACCTCGCGCCCGGCAAAACCAAAAAACTTATTATAAATCTGATATCGTTCGGATACCGTTTCGGCCTGCCTCCAGATGCGGATATCGTACTAGATGTGAGATTCCTCCCCAATCCATATTTTGTCAAGGACCTCACGGAACACAACGGAAATGAAAAAGCCGTTCAGGAATATGTTATGGGATGGGATGATACCGGACAGTTCCTCGCACGACTGTTCGACATGATGACATTTCTGGTGCCGCTCTACCAAAAAGAGGGAAAATCATACCTGAATATTGCCGTGGGGTGCACCGGCGGGAAACACCGATCCGTGGTTGTCCTCAACCAACTGGCCGGGTATTTTAAGAGCGGAAACTATGCAACAAATGTCAGCCACCGGGACGTAGGCAGGTCCTGACCCCGCACCTCATCCCTCACCTGAAAGCTTTTTTGTTATGTTATCCTGTATCCAGTGTGGATCCCACCATTCCACAGGGTTTACAAATTTTCCGCCCACGAGCACACTGAAGTGAAGATGATCGCCGCCCGCCATGCCGGTCATACCTGTTCTGCCTATCTCTTCCCCCTTCTTGACAGCCTGATCCTTTTTTGTGTTTATCGATGAAAGATGACCATACAGGCTGAAGATTCCCATCCCGTGATCAATGATAACCGCGTTACCGTAGATTCCGATACGTCCCGTAAAGGCAACAGTGCCCGCGTTAGATGCCAGCACAGACGCGCCTCTCGTAGAAGCGAGGTCGACTCCCATGTGGACGCTCTTGCTTATCTCCTTGCCGTTATAATAATAAGTCCTTCTGTCGCCGAAGGATGCCATAGGCGCAGCGTTTTTCATCCGGAGGAAAGTTCCCTCCCATAGTTGCTCCGGGCTTGTGTTCTTGCAGATTGTTTCGATGGTGCTCTGGTCTTGTGATCGTATCTGCGTGTTTACGTAAGAGAAGGCTTCAACCAGGCCGGTCCCTGTCAGGTCTTTGTATTGATTCTGAAATTCCGGCATTTTCATCTCCAGGAAACTCTGGGAAATGTTCATGCTGTCCGCACGGACCTTCTTGCTTTTTAACCGAAAAGAAACTGGAACGAACGCAGAATTCCCGGCGCTATCCTCGGCTAGGACATGTATCTTGAGGTTTTCCTGTGCTGAATCTACAATGGGGACGGCAAAGTAGGAGGTGCGGCGGGGGGTGCCCCCTGTAGTCACCGGATAGGAGGGAAAGAAATCATTATTAACTTCAACACCGCTTCGGACCACGTCTTCTGAAAGGGTGTAGACCACAACACCTGACCCCCCGGGATTTATATAGGTATAAGAATTCAAGGTGGATATTTGGGGGGCGATGGTATCTATAACCACTTCGAACGTTGCGATCCGTGTATTTTTTCTGAGGGAATAGTCCGTAACCGATACATTAATTGTGGCGGTTCCATCGTGGAGTTTCAGAACTTCCGGGAATACGCTGATTGCCAGAGTCTCTTTATCTACTCCTCTTTCGGATAGGGTGAGAGAGCCTAAGGTCTCTTTCTTCCCGTCCTGTAAAATCTCGACTGAGGCATTTCGAATTCCACTTTTCATGTCGGTGAAGGTGACATCGAAGGTTGTTTTTTGGCCTATCGCTTTGATATCTTTATTTAATACAATTCCAGGAACTTCCCCTTCGCAATATACCATAAATGCCCAGACCCCAACGCCTATCAGTGCAATCAGTACAGTAAAACCCATAAACCTCAAATAGTTCCGCATGTATTTCCTCTCTTCTACAGTCTCGTGGCAAGTCCTTAACGGTTGACGTTATATATAATAACTGCTATATTTTTCAACATATTTTGTTCTATTCCAAGTTTTTGGAAAAGTCCGTCGGAATATATCATGTTTCTATATAGTTTGTAATGTCAGAGGAGTTGGTATGTTGAAAGGCAAAAAGATCGTTCTCGGGGTAACCGGTGGTATTGCCGCCTACAAAGCGGCGGAACTGACGAGGGGATTGGTAAAGCGCGGGGCGACGGTAAACGTCATCATGACCCCGAACGCAACCCGGTTCATAACCCCGCTCACCCTGCAGACACTTTCCTGCAACCCGGTATATACCGACATGTTTTCTCTCTCCGGGGACTGGGATATACACCATATATCTTTGGCGCAAGCTGCCGACATAGTTGTCATCGCCCCAGCAACCTATAATATAATCGGCAAGATAGCATCAGGCATAGCCGACGATCTTCTCTCAACAACTATAGTGGCGACGAAGGCCCCGGTCCTGATATGCCCGGCGATGAATTCGAACATGTACGACAATCCCATGCTCAAATCCAATATCGACAAACTCTCAGCGCTGGGGTATCTCTTTTTGGACGCCGGGCGCGGGGAGCTTGCCTGCAAGGCGGACGGGGAGGGAAGATTGCCCGATCCCTCCGATATTGTTGAAGAGGTGGAAGCTGTTTTGACCAAAAAGAACCTGAAGGGGCACAGGGTGCTGATAACCGCGGGTCCTACCCGGGAGCCCTTTGATCCGGTGAGGTACATATCCAATCACTCGTCGGGAAAGATGGGGTACGCGCTGGCTATTATGGCAAAGAGGAGGGGGGCCGATGTCACGCTGATTAGCGGACCTGTCTCGCTCCCCGTTCCGGAGGGCGTTCGGTTTGTCGGGATATCGAGCGCCTCCGAGATGCGAGATGCCGTAATGGAACACATTGAAGAGGCGACCGTCATCATCAAGGCCGCCGCAGTGGCCGATTACCGCCCATCCAGCCCTTCGGACTCCAAGATAAAGAAGGGGGCCGGCCGACTGGATATCAGCCTCGAAAAGACGTCCGATATCATATCCGAAGTCAGTAAAAAGAAAGGGGATCGCATCCTGGTGGGGTTTGCCATGGAGACTGAAGATCTCATCAAGAATGCGCGGGCCAAGATGAAGGCCAAGGGTATGGACCTGATAGTGGCGAACGAGCTGGGCCTTCCCGGTTCCGGGTTCCAGCACGATACCAATATCGTAAAGATCATAGATCCATCGGGGAACGTCGAGGAACTGCCCCTGATGGACAAGAGGGATGTGGCGGACAGAATCCTGGACCGGGTTTTGGAGATCTCCGGTGCCAGAAGGGTCTGAACATGAGAGATGAACTCCTGGATCTTGCGGGTGCCCTGAAAGACCATATACTCTCGGAAAGAGAATCAAGAAGCGGCGTGTCCAGACTGTATCTCAAGGGAGACCTGGGCGCCTTGTACCCCGTGCCCCCTGATACGGATGATCCCGAGAGGGAGAGCGGGGTGGTGATGAGCGTTCCCTCCGTAACGCTGGAGGATATACGAACTGAGCTGGGAGATTGCACGCGGTGCAAGCTCCACGGCGGGAGGCTCAACATCGTCTTCGGGGAGGGGAATCCCCATGCCGACCTCCTATTCGTGGGTGAGGCACCCGGGAGAGATGAGGACCAGCAGGGGCGCCCCTTTGTGGGCCGGGCGGGGCAGCTCCTCACGGACATTATAAAGGCTATGGGGCTGACCCGGGATGCCGTGTACATATGCAATATTCTGAAGTGTCGTCCCCCGGAGAATCGCAACCCCGAACCGGATGAGATTGCCGCGTGCGAGCCCTTTCTGGTAAAGCAGCTTCAGTCTATCCAGCCGCGTGTGATCTGCGCGCTGGGTAAGTTTGCGGCCCAGACCCTCCTCAAGACGGATACCGCCATTTCCGTACTGCGCGGTCGATTTCACTCCTATCATGAAATGCGGCTCATGCCCACGTACCATCCCGCATATCTCCTGCGAAATCCTGGCGCAAAGAAGCAGGTCTGGGAGGATGTGCAAATGATTATGAAGGAGTTACAACAGGAGTCTTAGCGCGGAGAACGAAATAACACCCATGCAATTTCAGGAGTGAGGGAAATCGAGGACGTATCGGGGGGAGTTTCATGAAAGAGAGAATCCGGGCAGTTGCTGTCGTGCTGGTGACGCTCTTCCTTGCCGTTGTCGGAGGAGGAGAGGCATTTGGCGAAGAGGCGAGAGGCGGTGTCTTTGATGCCATTACCGTCGATTCCGCCATTACCCCCGCCGTCGCGGACTATATTACCAAGGGTATTGACCGGTCGCGGGCAGAGGGATCCGCCGGGGTCATTATCCTTCTGGATACCCCCGGGGGGCTAGACCTGGCGATGAGGGATATCGTCAAGGAGCTTTTGAACGCCCCCCTGCCGGTTATCGTTTTCGTTCACCCGTCCGGCTCCCGCGCGGCGTC
>JAQULO010000047.1 GCA_028718565.1 Syntrophales bacterium
CTTGTTTGGACCGAGGACTCATGATTATCCCTCCTTTTGGAAGTCGATGTTCGGTAACATCGAATTATGAGTCAACGATCCTTTTTATTCACCTCCTTCGGTAACATTTAATATGAGGCAATTCGCTTAGGGCAAAATGCTTGATTTATCTAATCATGATGGTATACTTGCGCCGTTCTCTTTGCCTCTGGAAACCCAACTGGAGCGTAGTGATAATTTATAAAAAAATGGCGTAGCAGCGTCTGGAAAGTGCGGAGGAAAAATGTATAAACGAATCCCTGTGTGTTTCGTAGTTGCTCTGATGTGCATGACCATACTCTTTGGCTGTTTTCAGGATGAAGCCCCTTCCCCCCCGAGTAATAAAAACCTTGTTGTTCCGATTGATATCGCGGGTATTGAAGCTCTCATGGAAACCCGGGATTGCCCCATCATGCTTGTTGCCATGGCTGCGTGGTGTGCCCCGTGCCGTGCAGAATTGCCGATTCTCCAGAAAATGCATGAGAAGTACAAGGATAAGGGGCTCCGGATTATCGGCATCAGTCTTGATGTAGGAGGCCCTTCGGCGATGCAGCCGCTCGTGGATCAAATGGGGCTGGAGTTTCCCGTATACTGGGGAGGTGAAAAGGTCACCATGAAATATCGGATTTCGGCCATACCCCTCACCTATATCGTAAAGAATGGGGAGATCCTAGAAAAGATTCTTGGACAGCGGGGAGAAGACTTCATTGAGGAGAAGATCATATCACTTCTCGATGAATGCAAAAAATAGAAGAATTTTTAAAGTTTTCGTGCCTCGTAACAGGAAGGGAGTCCCCTGGTGTGGAATACAAAAAAAAGCGGGTTTCTTTTACTTCTCCTCTTTCTTGTCGTTCTCGTCATTGGCATTAACGCAGGGGAAGTGGCGGCCGTATGGGAAAAGGCCGTCAACATCTGTCTGAGCTGCGTAGGTATCGGATGATGTGGGCCTTGCGACGATGGGTACAATCTGCCGCGACGGTGCTCAGCAATGCCTACGCGCTGTTCCCCTTTACCCGAAACATCTACCAGGGAAAGCTCAAGTCCGTCTGCGTTCCCGGACTGAACTGTTATTCCTGTCCGGCGGCGACGGGGGCGTGCCCCCTAGGTTCCCTCCAGACGATCTTTGCGAATATCAGGCCGAGCTTCAAAGCGGGCAATTTTCACATAGGACTGTATGTACTCGGAATGCTGGGAATTACCGGGAGTCTGGTTGGCCGAATGCCCTGTGCCTGGGTGTGCCCCTTCGGTTTCCTACAGGAACTGATCCACAAGATCCCTTCGCGTAAGATCGAAATTCCCCACTGGATGATCTATATCAAGTACGGGTTTCTGGCCCTGTTTGTGATTCTCCTGCCACTCATCGTCGTTGACGGACTCGGTTACGGGACGACCTGGTTCTGTAAGTATGTATGCCCTACAGGCACGCTAGAGGCGGGGATTCCCATGCTCATTCTACAGCCGCAACTGCGAGAACTTGCGGGATTGCTCTATCTCAATAAGATCGCCATCCTGATCGTGTTTCTGGTACTGATGGTTTTTATACGCCGACCTTTCTGCAGAACCGTCTGTCCCCTAGGCGCTATCTATTCTTTTTTCAACAAGGTAAGCGTCTTCAGGATGGTTCACCATCCTGATACATGCGTACTGTGCAAGGAGTGCTACAAGGGGTGCCCCATGGGTGTGCGGTTTTACGAGGGGGCCAATCAGCCCGATTGCATTCGCTGCCTGAAATGCATGCAGGAATCGTGTAAATTCGACGCCATTTCCTATGAGTTTGCCGGCCTGCCCGTCAAAGAGGAGAAGGCGGAATCGGCGAAATCTCCCTGACGCAGTGCCACTGCGCTTCATGCTCTACATAGAGCGTGGATGCCTGATGATTTTCATAGCAAGGGAAGATTATGATCCGTCCGCGACGGAACTGTTTTTAACCAGCACCGGGGGCAAAACCCGGCGCGGTCAAAATTATGATACTCAGATTATACTCAATCGGAAAAGGGGGTGCGTAATATGGCAGTAACAACGGTTGCTATGGGGGTTTGGAACAATTTTGCCACAAAGATAACGGCGTTTCTGCCAAATCTTATCGTTGCGATCATACTTTTCGCAGTCGGTTGGACTATTGCTCGGCTGTTAAAGGTGATCATCGTAAAGGTACTGGAAAAACTGTACGTTGACAGTGCAACGGAAAAGACCGGGGTGCAGGCGTTCCTGAATAAGGGCGGATTTGTTATGACGCCGTCTGAGATCACGGGAGCGCTGGTGTACTGGTTCGTGATGGTTCTGGTCATTGTGGCTACGTTTGATGCGTTGGAATTACCCGTCGTTTCGGATTTTCTGAATAGTATCTTTTTGTACATCCCGCAAGTGGCGGTGGCGATTATTATCCTAATCCTTGGATTCCTGTTTGGCAATTTTCTCTCGGCTGTTGTGAGAACAGCCGCATCAAGCGCAGGCCTTAAGGCTGCTGGGACTCTTGAAAATATTACTCTATACTCCATAGTCCTGTTTGCCGTCACCGCGGCGCTGGTGCAGCTTGGAATTGCCCCGGAGATTGTTACGTCGGCCTTCGTGATAGGGTTCGGGGCTATAGCGCTGGCACTGGCCCTCGCCTTCGGGTTAGGCGGAAAAGAGTTGGCTGCTGCCTACCTGAAAAAATGGCTGGACAAGGTATCTTAGCCGCCCCCTGTTGAAGAGGCAGGGTAGTGTACGAAAGTCAGAGAGGGAATAAACGTACTTGTACCCCCCTTCTCCCTTTTGGTTATGGGTTCTCGTTTGCCTCGTAACCCGTCGCTACTTGAAGCCATGATTTTGTTTGTCCCCAAGAGATTCGTTGGTGAAATTTTCATAATGATTAAATGCTTAGGTAACATCTTTCTATAATTTCTCATTGACACCCACGGAGCGATTCCCTATACTTCCTGTGCTTTCTGTAACCAGTTGTTGATATAAGACCGTACGAATCTTCGAGCATGGAGTAAGGGTACTTCGGCCCTATAGCTGGTGCAATGCCGTTCAACGTGCGTGCTTCGTGTGTTTCAGACTCGCAATATCTAATACAATGGATCGGGGTTCCCTCCGAGGAGGAAAGTTATGCAAGGTTTCAGTGATTTTTTTAATATGCTCCTCACCCTGCTGGAGAAAGTAAAAAGCGGGAATGACACCTGGCAGTTTTTACTATCCCTTGCCATACTTATTCTCGGATTTTTCACACTGGAGCTCCTCTGGCGCCACTCCAACAAGAGGATTCAGTCTATACTGGAGCGGAAGAGAGTCAAGCTGTGGCTCCCCTACTTTTCGGGCTTCCTTCCCTCGCTCCGCCTTGCCGTTGCCGCCCTGCTTCTCAGGGCTACCGAGATCCCACTCGCGATACCTCAAAAATTGCTTGTTCTCCTGCATGCGCTTGAGTCCTTCCTGTTTGCCATGGCCTGCATTCTCTTTATTTTCCAACTCGTAAGATTTCTTGATCTCCTACCTGGCGTTCTACAGGATAAAGCCTCTGAACTGTTCTTGAAACGTTTCAGAAGTGTCCTCAGGATAGCTGCGATCGTTGTCGCGGCGATTGTCTTCGCGTATACACAGCAGGACCTTTTCCCCCCCTGGCTGTGGAAGTCTTCCTGGTGGCTCTATCTGCTCCTTGTCCTGGTGTATGCGATTCTATATGTCGGTGGAAAGTTCCTGACGACCTTTCTGGGCACCCTGACGGTTGCCCTCAGGGATGAGGAGGAGGAGAAGACCCGACTGCGACTTCTGGTCAAGGCGGCCCTCTGGCCCATTCGGCTGCTCCTGCTTGCCATCGCCATCTACGCGACACAGGAGATCCTGAAACTCCCGACAACAGCCGATCAGGTTATAGCGATCATTACCAATGTTGTCGGCACCCTTGTGGTTGTAATCTTCCTCTATCAGATGCTGGACGTAGTCGAATACGAACTCACAAAGTTCGTCAGGCGAGAGGACAACGAGTTCGATATGAACTTTGTTCAGATGGTCCGCATTGTCTGCAAGGTCCTGATCGTCTTGTTCGGTTCGATCTATCTTATCAAGGCGGCGACGGGCAAGCCGATGACTACACTGCTGGCGGGTATCGGTATCGGTGGTCTGGCTGTCGCACTGGCGGCTCAAGATACACTGAAGAACCTCTTCGGCAGCTTTATGATCATGGTGGATAAACCCTTTAAGGTCGGCGACAGGGTCGTCGCCGATAGTTTCGATGGTTCAGTGGAAGAGATAGGATTCCGAAGTACCCGCCTTCGCAGTCTTACGGGGCATCTGATTTCCATTCCCAATGAAAAAATGGCAAGCGTCAGTATAGAAAATATCGGCCTGCGTCCAAATATTCGGCGCTATACGAATATTACCATTACGTACGACACGCCGGTTGAGAAGGTTGAACGAGCCGTATCGATCATCAAGGAGATTCTTAAGGATCATGAGGGAATGCATCCCGATTATCCTCCGCAGGTCTATTTCAACGATTTCAACGATACATCTCTGAACATAGCGATGTTCTACTGGTTTCATCCGCCGGATTACTGGGAGGCCATGCGTTTCGGAGAAGAGGTCAATCTGCGGATAATGCGCGCATTCGAGGCAGAAGGGATTGAGTTCGCATTCCCGACAACAACAACATATCTGGCCCAGGACGAAAAGAGGCCGCTGACCATATCCCTTTCAAAGGATCTGAATCGGAACGACGAGAAGTAAGTGACCATCTTCTGACCACAAGATCAACCGTCTTAAGAACAGGAGGTAATTAAGTCATGCCAAGGTTCTTTAAAAAAATGTCTCACAAAACAGGACTTCCCCCGGGAACTCTCGTTCATGTAGGTGAAAGAAAGGCCGAGGAAATAAAAATTACTATCATGGATTACGATCAGACGGCCTTTCAGGAAAAGCAGGTACAAACTGTAGAGGAATGCTTTCCCTTCAAAGAAACCCCTACCGTGACATGGATCAATATCGATGGTCTCCATGAAGTTGCCGTTACTGAGAAGATAGGGAAGTACTTCGGGCTCCATCCCCTGATTCAGGAGGATATTCTCCATACGGGGCAGCGCCCAAAGATGGAGGATTTTGACACCTATATC
Organism: Syntrophales bacterium; assembly: GCA_028718565.1. GTDB lineage: Bacteria > Desulfobacterota > Syntrophia > Syntrophales > UBA2210 > UBA6078. The sequence continues at coordinate 5,106 of JAQULO010000047.1, forward strand.
CTCATCATCCTGAAAATGCTTCATTTCGACGATGAAGCGAGCACAGTCAAGACCGAACAGATCAGCATTATCCTGGGGTCGAATTTTGTCATTTCATTTCAGGAGATGGAAGGCGACGTCTTCGACCCCCTGCGAGAGAGAATACGGACCGGAAAGGGCCGGATCAGGCGGATGGGAGCGGATTATCTCGCCTATGCGCTACTTGACTCTGTCGTGGACCACTATTTCATCCTTCTGGAAAAGTGCGGGGAACGGATTGAGCTTCTGGAAGAGGAACTAGCATTGGATCCAAAGCCGGAAATATTACAGGCCATTCATAATTTAAAGCAGGAAATCATATTTTTGCGAAAGTCGGTATGGCCGCTCAGAGAGGTCATAAGCGGCCTGGAGAGGATCGAATCGTCACTGATTCATGATGATATATCCATGTATCTACGCGATCTCTACGACCACACGATCCAAGTGATCGACTCCGTGGAAACATATCAGGACATCCTTTCCGGAATGATAGACCTCTATCTGTCGAGTGTGAGCAATAAGATGAATGAGGTCATGAAGGTACTTACTATTTTCGCCTCTATCTTTATCCCCCTAACCTTTATGGCTGGCGTATACGGGATGAACTTCGAGTTTATGCCCGAACTCAAGGTAAAATGGGCCTACCCCGCCCTCTGGGGCGCGATGATTACCGTCGCCGGAAGTCTTCTCATATTCTTCAAGCGGAAAAAGTGGCTGTAAGAAGCAGCCCCACGCCTGATTCAGCTTCCTTACCTGCCCTCCCCGCCTGGTTTTCCCTGCAGGTAGGCGATCATGGGATCAGTGACTAATGGGACCAAATCCCCGATCATGTGCGGCATAAGATTGTCCATTACCTTCGGCATCAAGTCGGGCATCTGTTCGAGCATATAATCGGGCATGGGAATCTTTTGTGCAACCCGATCAAGCATAACGGGCATAACCTTCGGCATCATCATCGGCAGCAGCCGCGGGAAGAGGATCGGGAACATGGGTTTCATCAATCCCATAGCCCCGGGAACCTTCCCAAAGAAACGCATCATCGGCCCCATCCTGAAGGGCATCGCATCGATCAGCTCTGGCCACATGGTCCCCATGATATCGGCAAAGCCCTGGGGGGTCATCAGCCCGATCATTGCGTCGAAAACACCCCACTGCTTCTGCACCTCGGGATTCGGATCGGGGAAGTCGTAGCCGAGGGCGGAGGCCGCAAAATGCGCCAGATCGATAATCTCGATCGGCTTATTCTTCTTGTCCGCCGAAATCCGAAGCTGAACCTCACAACAGGGACAGAGGGCAAGCACCTTGTTTGCACCGACTGCAAGGGCCTCATCCAAGCGGGTCCCCCCAATATCGGCCGCGATGGGAGGATCCTTGATCAGGGTCAGGACGCTTCCACAACAGTGCGCCGCATCGTGGTGATGTGTCATCTCGACGAAATTGACGTTGGGGATTGCCTTGATCAGGTCGCGCGGCGGCTCGTATACCCCCGATACGCGGCCGATATGACACGAATCATGCCAGGTAACGGTGATGGGTTCTCCCCCCTTGTCGGGAAAGGAAAATTCACCGGCCTTGATCTTTTCGGAGAGGATCTCGCTGTAATGAACCCCCTTTATGTTGTATTCCATCCCCAGCTTCTCAGCCCACTCGGGGTACACATGCCGCCACATCATATCACAGGCCGGACAGGAGGTGACCACCGTATCGACACCCGCCTCCTGCATGGCGGCAACATTTCTTCGCATAATCGTTTCGAAAACGTCCCATTGACCGGATACGAGCATAGGAGTCCCGCAACAGTTCTCCTTCTCCGCCACGTAGGTAAAGTCCACACCGGCCTCATCGAGCAGTCTGACCGACGCCTGGGCTATGTCATGTTCAACGTAACTGGCCGTACAACCGGCAAAATAGGCGATCTTCGCCCTGTGCCCCGGACCATGCTTCTCCTTCAGATCCGGGGGAAACCAGTCGGCGCGGTTCTTACGGTAGCCCGCCCAGATATCACCCTCCTTGAGGTTCGACATTGCCATCATCTCGAAGGGAGGGAAGGTCATCCGTTTCTCTTCGTGAATCAGCTTGCCACGCAGCTTCATCCACGACGGCTCAATCGGCAACGAGGCGGAGCAGCGCAGGTTGCACAGTTCGCAGGTGGTGCACACCAGGATTGTGTCTACCATAAACTGGTTCCACTCCTCACGCCCCTCCATGTATTCGCGCAGCCAGTACCATTTGCCCCGGGGACTCTGACTCTCCCATCCCCGTCCATAAAACTGGTCGCATTCTTCGATGCAATACCCACACTGCGAGCAGCTGTATGCATACCAGGCAACGTCAGCCGGAATATTGCGGACGGGACCTTTCGGCCGCTCACCGATTTGCGTAATGATATAGTTGGCAAAGGGTCGTACGAGCGGTTCAAATAAGGTCCCGGCACTGATCGCTGTTCCCATCAGGCCGCCGGCGATCACCTTTCCAGGATTCATGATATCGTGAGGATCGATCTCCTTTTTGAATGCCTTGAGCCGCGCGAGGCGGTCTCTCCCCAGTATCTCCGGGGCCTTTTTGGCAAAATAGAGTCCTGTTGCATAGGCCCGACCGCCATACTTTTGGGCGATCTTCATGATCGATAGTGAAAGGCTGAAGACGAAGTTGTAGGAAAACTTGCGTTCATCACTGGGAATGAACCCGAGGATCACAACCTCGGGCTCTCCCGAGGCGGTTGTGCGTATCACGACCCCCTCCTTGACAATCGGCTGGTTGATCTTCCCCTCTATCTCCCCCATCACATCCCCGAGACTGCTCAGAGGAATCACAACCTCCGCAGGGACCAGGCTGGGCCCCAGCCGCTTGACAATCATAAGTTTGAAACGATTCTTCCATTCGTGCTCGGCGATCCGGTCGCTCAGGATCTCGGCCTGACACCGCTTGATGAGCCTGCCCAGTCCCTCCGTGACCATATCCCGATCTTTTTTTCGGAACGTCAGGGTGGTGATATAGGAAGCGGGAAGCAGAACCCGTTCCTCAACGGGGTGCCCCAAATGTTCTCGCAGGGGGGCCCTATTCTTGAGCTCAGCCATGCGGGGATTGATGAAGAGGATGGACCAGATCGGCAGCCCCTCCTCTACCAGGGCGGTAAAGAAATCTTGGAGATCGTGGGCGTCGGGGCATCCGATCGACACGATATCCATCTCCTCCAGAGGCTGAACGCTGATGGTCAGTTCACTGATAAAGCCGGTAATCCCCTCCGCCTCTGAAATCAGATCAAGATCCGGGCCGCCGAACTCCCGTGCCGGACCGTCGGGAAGGACAACCCGCGCGCTGACAACTACATCGCGAAACCATCCGGCCTCATAGGAGCCAATTCCGGCCCCCCCCTGGGCCAGCCACCCCCCGGCGGTGGAACCGGGATAACTGGAAGGATAGGTCTTCAGCGTGAGTCCGTGGCGTTCCAGCTCCTTATCAAGCTTTTCCCAGACCACGCCGGCCTGGACCGTCGCCGTCTGCGCCTCCTCATCGATGGCTATGATATGATTCATCCGGTAGAAATCGACTACGATCCCCTTCTTGACGGGAAGAACGCCGCCGTACCCGGAGGAGGCCTTCCCCCTCGGTGTCAGGGGTACCGCATTGTCCCTCGACCAGCGCATCAGGTCAGCCAATTCGGCCTCGTCGACGGGCTGGACTACCGCATCCGGTAGCGTGTTTCCAATCAGCGGTTTGACGAGGCTTGGAACCGCAGCGATGTCATGACCGTAAAGCTTTCTTTCAATCCTGTCAAAGGTGACTCTGGTCCCGAATTTTTCTTTAAGGTAGATTTGATGCAAGCTATCAAGTCTTTTCATGCTTTCCTCCGCCACACCCCGTCATTTAAAACCTGTAAGCCAACCCGATGTCGAAGCTGTATTCACTCAGTGAGGTTTCGTAGGAGGCAACATACTGTGCTGTATTGGCGCCGCTCATAGTCACCTCCGGCGCGTACATAAACCCTACGTTCAAGTCCAACTTATCGGTGATCGCCACTCCGAGCCCGACGGTATAATGATCCTCCTGAATGGCCGGGAACGCGATGGCTTCAAATGCCTGACCGGTGGGAAGAGGGTTGGCCCCGTAGTTGTATCCGGCGCGCAGTTTCAACATGTTTGTCAAATCATATTCCACACCAATGGCATATACCCACTGATCATCCCAGTTGCAGTGCCACGCGCCACTGCCCGAGCTGTTCTGTGTATACTGGGGCCCATCCTTCATAGTACTATCCCAGTTGATCCACTTGACATCGGCAGCGATCCGTAGTTTCGGGGTAATCTTATACCCGAATCCCAGAACAACGTTTTGGGGCTGGTCGAAATCCAACTTGTCCTTCCCGACAGTTGTGTTGAACTCAAAGTCTGGAAACGACTGTTTACTTATATACGACAGTGCCACGGAAAGCTGGTCGAAGGGTTTGACCAGAATGCCGACCTCGAATCCATATCCGAGCTGGCTGTTTTTATCATGGGCCTCAATTGTGAAAAGGCCTGTCCGACCCGCATTATACCCCATGGTCGCGTAGTCAAGATTTAATGCCACGCCGATGGAAACCATATCGTTAACGCGGTATGAAAGGGCCGGAGCGAATTTCATCATCTCAAAGCTGGTGTAAACGACATTGTTGTATAGAGAATTTGCATAATCTACTCCCATTCCGGCCGCTCCGTATGCTCCCACCCCAAAATGGAGTTGGTCATTGATGGGGATAACCAATCCGAAGCAGGGCATAGGTGCGGCGCCGGTATCCGAGCTTTCCGTGACCGTCGTACCCCCTAAGGCAGCGGTATGCGTGGCCGTATATTCCGAATCGGGAACAAACAGTACCACACCGAAATCGATCCTTCCACCCAGCTCGCTCATGCCTGCGGGATTAACCATGATCGATGCGGTATCCAATGAAAGCGCCGACCCAGCGCCTCCCATCGAACGCATGACGGGGCCAAGACCAATGACCTGCATGCCATTGGTGGCATCGGCCATCTCCGAAAATCCGAGCACTGCGGCAAGTGCAAAGATACCGACTGCCAATCTCAAAATTTTAAACCTGATAGACATTGGAAACGTACCTCCTTTTCGTGAAATTAAGCACACTCAGCACCTAGTTTATGAATGTCCTGTATATCCTTTACAGGCCCTGCTGAACGTCTTGTTGTTTCCTGAGATCTGTTATTGAGTTGATAACCAATATGCACCTAACCCGGTGTTGGGAGGTTGTCTTAAAGGGGTGATCGAAAATCGCCATTGAGTAGTTGAAAAGTCGGCGTGGTGAGGGGATCGTAAATTAAATGATCCCGAGTGTCAAGCTCATTGTTCTTAGAATAGTAGCAACTATGGCCGACATATATGGGATGAATTTCGGGTTTATTCCCAAGCTCAAAATTCGGTGGGCCTATTCCACCCTCAGGGGCGCAATGATTGCCGTCGCCGCAGACAAGACGGGGGGCAGAAGCAAAGAGACTTTGACGGCATCATTCAATATCCCCGAGATATTCCTTTTCAAGATAGGTAAAGTCTATCTGATCATCACGATAGGGCAATGATTCCCTCACAGGCTCAGGGATCGCACCCCACTTCGATTCAAAATCCTCCAGAAATACTCGGCGGCCCCGCAAGAAATCGGCCACCTTACTCTTGAGAATATCCTTATCGCGAAACCTGGGGTAGGCGTTTATCATATCCATATTAGCCCGGTCGCTCTTGATCGGATTATGGTATCCTAGATGGTCGGGGTCGGAGCCGAACCTGAGCTGAATTCTTAAAACATCACCATATGAGGCAAGCGACTGGCGCAGGGACACCTTCAGGTTGTCCTCGCCGATGGTCCCGGTATTGGCCAGATAGCACTTGATCCGATTCTTTTTGATGATCTCATAAAAGAGCATTGCGTGTTCCAGCCGGTCTCCTACCAGAAAGGGATCAAGGAAAACGACGCGTTTGAATTTCCCAGCCTCCTCTGGATTTCCCCCTGAGCTTTCGATCGATTCGCCGTAGATAAACTGCATCGTCGCCTGTTCGGGCGAAAGCCTTGATATGACGTTGGCAAGGGGATTTCGCGTCAACATAATAATGTAGTCGAGCCTGTCGGCTCGCAGGCTTTTGCTGGCGATTCCCAGATTGTCCCGCTTGACAACGGCACGGCCGTTGCCAGTCTTGCTGGTATCTTTGAAATCAGGGGTATAGGGGTAACGAGAGATGGCGACGTTTTCAAGGAATGCGTCGGCCCCAAGGGCGGAACGCAGGATCTCCGGCTGACTCTCATCAAGCCCTTCAGTCTTGATATAGATCCCGCCCTGTTCAAATGCCGCATAACTGCCGTCCATGCCGATAACTCCCCCATCATCACCGAGCATTTCCGAAGATTCGCGCGGCAGCTTTGCCAGCTTCCGGCATAGCGTCGTGGTCTTCCCGGTTGCCGTTAGACCGGATACACCGGTGACCCGTTCCTGCAACTCCGGTCGTTCTGTTTCGAGGTCATATATCCAGAGGAGGTCTCTCCGAGCTCCGCAATGCAAGAATATACCCTGACGATCAATCTCTTTTACACGCCAGCCTTCGAATTGAAAAATGCCTTTCTTGGCTTCGCCCAGATAGATGGTATTACGGCAGATCTTGACCTGCTCACCACGCTTATTCCCCATCCAGAGGCGAACCGTAACGTCCTTATCGAGCAACTTTTTGAATTTATTTGGTTCAAAGGAATCGTCGGTAAAAAAGATTATCGTGTAAGTGGGTTTTTCAACCACACGGGCGGCAGGCGTGTCTTCAAAAAGAAGTTTCAGCCCATAGGCGATCTGGGCGTAGGGAACCGGCATTATAAACCGCGCCGTTATACCGTCTCTTCCATCACCGACTATGGTATCGAGAGAGAGAACCTTTTCCTTTTCAAGGCATTCAACGGCTTCGGCGGCAAGGGCTCCCTCTTCATCGCCGAAAGGATGATCCACGCTGTTTTTGGTGTGGGGCGCCGATCGTGACATGGGTTCTGAATCGGCGGCGACGGAACCCATGTTTGTCTGAATCACGCCATCCTGCTGTAGTGCGATCTCCTTGAGTTGTTCAAGTGATCTTCCCTCGATCAATCTTCCGGAATTCTTGGCGTCGCAATAAATCTTCTCGGCAGCTTGTTTGAAATAATTGGACATATAAACTCCTGTATTTATTTTCGGTCATTATAGCAGACCTGTAATCGCAAAACCAGCCCCCGTACCCCGTTTATAAAGAGGTTACCGGAAGATGAACGGACGGGTATTCGACCCCGACAGGGTCAGGGAAAACGTTGATCCAAACCATGTTGAAGACGCCTGAATTGTACAACCGACATTATTACGGGGTCACGCCAATGCCTCCGTCAGCCGGGTCAGCCCGTCGATAATATCAGTCCCCAGATGAAAGCGCACCACCTGTCTCCCGGCATCCTGTAGTGCCTCCCAGTCTCCCGCGGCCTGGGCCTTTTTGAGAAGACCAAAGGTCATTGATGAGGTGAATGAGCCCGGATCATCAGGGATCGGTACGTCCATTGCGTTATCGGCAGTAAACTGGACAAACAATCCCCTCCCGGCATCCCCCTTGTGCAACTGACCTGTGGAATGGAGAAACCGGGGCCCATATCCGACCGTTGTGGCAATCCTGAACCGATCCCTCAGGCACATGCGAAGGTGCTGCAGGGCCCTGTCGGTCCGGGGTCCAGGTTGCAGGTACGCCTGGAGAGCGATATACGCGCCGTCGGTTATCCCCTCGCCTATGAAAGAGACCAGGGTGCTTCCGGAATTTCCAGACACCGGACCTCCAAAAACCATGATATCCCCGTCAACCAGAGACGGTTCTTCTTCGGGAAACGCTCCTTTTTCCTTATACTCATCCACCATCCGGCGAGCCAGCGCCTTGACCGATTCAACATCAGGCTGGTTAAAGGGATCGATCCCCATGCGCCAACCGGCAACGGCCGTGGCCATCTCCCATAGAAAGAACTGCCCCCCGAGATCGTATCGGTCCTCTAGATTGATGGTGACGACAGGATGTCCCGCCCGCTCAAGATCGGCAAGCGTTTTTTCATATTCCTTATCCCCCGCCAAACGAAGATAAACAAAGAGGCGGTCATTCCAGTAGTCTTCCGGCAAGCCGAGCGACTCACCGACCACGGGAAGTATCCCCCTCCCCTCCTTGCCTGTACTCTCCGCAAGGAGTTGTTCCACCCACCCACCAAATGATTCGATCTCCGGCGATGCGGCGAGCGTCACCTTATCCCTGCCCGCCATGGCCATCTCGCCGAGGACCACCCCCAGTCGGACCGCATCACCGGTGGACGATTCACTATAGGATGACATGATCATTGCCCGCTCCAGCAGGAGTCCCGGATCGACAGCGACAAGCGCCGCCGGGACCAGGCCGAAACAGGAAAGAGCGGAATATCGCCCGCCGATATTCGGGTCATTAAGAAAGGTGGCCCTGAACCTGTACCGTTCAGCGAGATCGGCCAGGGGACTGCACGGATCGGTTATCGCGATAAAGTGTTCCCCTGCCCTCTTCTCACCTAGAAAATCAACAACCCTGTTATAGAAGAATTTAAAAAAGGAGAGGGTCTCCACGGTAGTCCCCGACTTAGTCGAGACGATAAAGAGCGACCGGGCGGGATTACATCGTTCACTGCATGACAGAACCGCCCCCGGATCGGTGCTGTCAAGAACGGTGAGCTCGGGGTAACCAGTCCGGGTGCCGAACGTTTTACCCAAGACCCCGGCAGCGAGGCTCGACCCCCCCATCCCCAGTAAAAGGGCATGCGTATAACCGTCCGCGCGCACCTCGTCAGCCAGTTCCGTGAGTCGTGGGATATTTCTTGACATAACTCCGATAGAGTGCAGCCAGCCAAAACTATTTAGTATTTGAGCAGGATCGGGTTTCCAAACCGTATGGTCGTGGGCCCATATCCGGCTCACGATCCTCTCGTCAGACGCCGCAGTCAGTCCCCGCTCCACGACATCCCGATATGATCCAAGACCCCACGATATGGTTCGACCTCGCTCCGTAGCGCTTCTTTCCATCTCTATGTTCCAATCCGCCATGAAAGTATAATTATTACGAAATTATTGGTATTCTATTGCCCGGTACGCCGCCCCGAGGAGGGCAACGTCGGGGGTTAGTATGACATGCACCGGTATCCGATCCATGAGATCGGCATACCGGCCCTTATCCCGGAACGATTTCATGAAAATTGCCTTCTTTAAAAAGGGCAGTACCCGGGGCACAATGCCGCCCCCCAGGTAAACGCCCCGCGTCGCCAGGACCTTCAGGGCCAGATTACCCGCCTCCGCCCCCAGGATGGAGACGAATTCATCGAGGGCTCTGACGCACAGTTCGCATGGTCTATCCTCGTCGAGGGCGGCGTTCACGATAACTGGTGTTGCATCCTCCACCCCCTCCAACTGTTTGGCCAGCCAGAGCGGTTCATCGCCGTATCCGCCCTGCTTCAGATACTCGTATATATTAAATATGCCAGGGCCCGAACATATTCTTTCGTAACTGGCGTGGCCGAATCGTCCGTTCAGGTAACTCAGAAGTTCCCTCTCTAAGAGACTCTTCGGGGCAAAATCGGTATGCCCACCCTCAGAGGCGTGAGCCTGATAACTCTTGCCATCCCAGGTAAGGAACGCCTCTCCCAGCCCGGTTCCTGGTGCGATAACGGCGATAGCGCCTCCCTTCAGGGGCTTCCCGGGGTTGAGAACGGACAACCCCGATGTCTCAAGGTGCGGAACTCCGTAGGCCATTGCCTCAAGATCATTTATGAAACGTACGGATGAAAACCCGAAGGTCTCCGCCAGTTGAGCTTCATCAACCGACCAGGGCAGATTTGTTGTATTGACATGTCCCCTCGTGACAGGTCCGGCTATGCCGAAGACCGCCCTGTCGATCACCAGCTCTGTCCCGGTAAGAAACTCCCCTATGACTGCCTCCAGCGAAGGGAATCCTCCGCTGGAAAACGTCCTCTTGGCCAGAAGATCACGCGGGCCCCGCTCCGGGGAAAGAACGGCCAGGGCCGTTTTCGTTCCCCCTATATCACCAACCAGTATTCTAGTCATATCAGACCAAACCTTCGTGCCCCGTTCACAAGGGGCTATTGAATCGTAATAATCCCCAGTGAGTCGGTCCCCCCCGCCGTACCGGAGAACTTGCCCTCCGTCAGGATGACCCTGTCTCCCCTTCGGACGAGTTCCGAACTCTTCAACAGGCTTATCAGCCTCCGATACCATTCCCGGGTGCCGGTGTCCATGAGCATGGGAAAAACACCATATGAGAACAGAAGAAAATCGCAGATCCGTTCATCATTATTGCAGGCTATAATCCAGCCGTCAGGCTTGAGCCTCGACACGCGACGCGCCGTCATCCCCCCCGACGTGGCCGTCAGGATAAAGGGGCAGCTCAACGCCCGTACCGCCTCGGAAACATTAAGTGAAATAGTGTCCGGAACGTTTATCTGGCGGTTGATAAGTTCTCCTTTCAACTGCTCCTGAAGGAAAATGGATGACCGTATCGTGTGCCGCTGCCGCTCCAGAGCAATGGCAATCCGTGCCATAACCTCCACGGCCTCGACGGGATACCGCCCGATTGCCGTCTCCTCCGACATCATGACGGCATCGGTGCCGTCCAAGATGGCATTGGCGACATCGGTCGCCTCCGCCCTGGTGGGACGGGTATTGTCGATCATGGATTCCAGCATCTGAGTCGCCGTGATAATGGGACGGCATGAGAGATTGGCCTTTCGAATCAACTGCTTCTGTACAATGGGGACCTCTTCGATGGGAATTTCAACCCCCAGATCACCACGGGCGACCATAATGGCATCCGAGACCTCAAGGATTTCATCGATATTCTCGACGGCGGCCGCTCGCTCGATCTTCGCCACAACATAAATTTTCTTGCCCTTTTCCCTGGCAAACATCTTTGCCCGGAGGATATCCTCCGCCGTTTCAACAAAAGAGATACCGAAGGTGGTGACACCCTCCCCGAGGGCGAAGTCCATCAGTTCGAGATCATGATCCGTTACGGGAGCCATAAATATCTTTGCTCCGGGAAGATTGAGGCCCTTCCCGGAGAGGAGAGGTCCCCCCACCGTCACCGTGCATAGTACGTCATCCTGTAGAACAGTTATTACTTTCAGAGCTATGAAACCGTCATTGAGATAGATAACGCTCCCCGGTGAAACACTTTCGGGAAGCCGCTGGTACGTCACCGGGATGAGGGTCGGCGTGCCTAAAACGTCCCTGGTGGTCAACGTAACCTCCGTTCCCTTTGTGAGAAGCAGCGGTTCCGTTTCCAGTTTGCCGATCCGCATCTTCGGACCGGGCAGATCGACAAGGATGGGACAGCGCCTGTCCTGTTTGGTCGCTGCGGACCGTACGGCGGCAATGGTCTGCCGGTGCTCCTCCAGAGTACCGTGTGAAAAGTTGATTCGGGCGATGGTCATCCCCCCCCGCATCATATCGGAGAGAACCGTTTCCGACTGCGAGGCGGGACCGATCGTGCAGATTATTTTGGTCTTATGTAACGGCAGTTGCATCTTCATAGCGATCGACACCCGGCTACCCATCGACCAGTGTGTCTCACTCCCCTTTCCGTTTTTGACGCCCCAAACGTAACACATTCCTGGGGGATCTAGGAAGGGAAACTTGTTTCTCTTTTGAAATTATTGACTGGCGAATGATCCTCTTTTCATGTACAGGGAAAGGAAAGTTTATCGATTACGCGCTCGCATCAATTGCTTTCTCCGTTCTCAAATTCGTTTTTTTAAATCAAAAGAACCAGCATAAAACAAGAAGAAAAGGCGGAGGTGAGTTATGACCATCAAAGTGGGAGAGATGGCCCCGGACTTTGTTCTGAAGGATAACAGAAATAAAGAGGTCCGGCTCTCGGATTTTGGGGGACAACGGGTCCTGCTCTCGTGGCATCCGCTTGCATGGACCAGCGTGTGTGCCGATCAGATGAAAGCGCTGGAGGCAAACAAGGAGCTCCTGGCGAGTCTGAATGCTGCGGCCGTGGGGATCAGCGTGGACAGCGTTCCTTCAAAGAACGCTTGGGCCAAAGAGCTGAAGATTACTGAAACCAGACTGCTGTCCGATTTCTGGCCCCACGGAAGCGTGGCGGGGCTGTACGGCATCTTCCGCGAAAGGGATGGTTTCTCCGAGCGGGCCAATATCGTTGTGGACGACAGCGGCACCGTGGTGTGGATCAAAAGCTATAATGTTCCCGAACTCCCCGATATTGATGAGGTTATAAGGTTACTCAAGGGATAAACCTGGTCATCCAGCCTGGACTTTTCAATGATCGGCAGCATCCTTACAATACAATGGCCAGCGCACGAAGCCCGTTCCATTTACCGGCATCGAACCTGATTTCGCCCCCCGGCCTTTGCCTTGTAAAGCATTTCATCGGCAGTGGCAACAATGGAAATAAGAGCGGAATCTGAAAAACCACCGCTTGGAAACACCGAACTTACCCCGATGCTTATGGTAACATAATCAAGGGGAACGGATTGCGCATGTGGTATCTTAAGCAACTCAACATTTCTACGCAAGACGTCGGCAATTGCCATGGCGCCGAATATGTCGGTCTCAGGGAGAACAGCTATGAACTCCTCACCGCCATAGCGGGCAACAAAATCGGTAGGCCTACGGATTGAGTCGGCTAAGACATGCGCCACTTCTTTGAGGCACTTATCCCCGCGGCCATGCCCATAGGTATCATTGTACTGCTTGAAAAAATCTATATCCATGAATGCGATGGAGAGCGGATTTTTGTTCCTGACGGCCCTGTCCCATTCCTTATCGAAAATCTCCTCAAACTTCTGACGGTTAGGAATCTCGGTCAACGTGTCGATGCTTGCCATCTTCCGCAACATATCCGTCTGCCATTTCATTTTAAGGTGGACCTTTACCCTGGCTATGATTGCCGCCGCTTGAAATGGTTTGGTAATATAATCCACAGCGCCGAGATCAAATCCCCTAGCTTCATTACACGCTTCTTTCATTGCCGTGATGAAAATCACCGGGATATCTTTGGTCTGTTCGTTTTCCTTCAGCTTTTTGCATGTTTCGTACCCGTCCATCTCCGGCATCATGACATCCAGCAATATCAGCTCTGGAGGATTTGATTCAGCCCGCTTTATGACCTGTTTCCCGTCTTTAGCGACAATTATCTGGTAGTCAGGTTTCAGGATATCAACAAGTACGTTAAGGTTGAAGCGTTCATCATCGGCAATCAGTATCTTTTGCTTAACTTTTTCCTGCATCGGTGTCCTCCAATGGAATGGGCAGTGTAATATATTTTGTGTAAATTTAAAAAGGTGTAGAAAAAGGCGCTTTTCCTTTAAAAAAGGGTTTATCCCAAAACCTAAATAAAAAGGAGAAAGCGCCATGAAACTGGAAGTGAGTGTA
>JAQULO010000048.1 GCA_028718565.1 Syntrophales bacterium
CTTGTTTGGACCGAGGACTCATGATTATCCCTCCTTTTGGAAGTCGATGTTCGGTAACATCGAATTATGAGTCAACGATCCTTTTTATTCACCTCCTTCGGTAACATTTAATATGAGGCAATTCGATTGCCAGATGCGTCTTGAATTCTCCAGAAGGATGCTTTATACTTGCCGCAACCGTATCACAACGCGCGCACAGCGCACTATAAATCGGGATGTTATGATCACCTTTCAATCGAAGACAAGACAGGTTGGCAGAACGGCAGAAGCCCAGATAACGGAGCTTGAAGAAAAGCTCAGTTTCAGCAAGACCCTGCGGGATATAACCAATCGCATCCACGCCGCCACCAATCCAAGGCAGATTCTTATCGACCTGAGAGACGAGATGCTCACTCTCTTCAACGCTCACTCCATGACCATTTATGTGGTAGACAGGACAAAAAACGAAATATATTCCATGTTCCTGGCCGGATCTCAATTGAAGGAAATCAGGTTGCCCATAGATAACAGGAGCATAGCGGGATACGTGGCCAATAACGAAAAAATAGCAAACATAGCCAACGCCTACGATGATAATAATCTAAAGGGCATCGCTCCGGAACTTGAATTTGACTCGAGTTGGGACAAAAAGTCAGGATTTAAGACCACCCAGATACTGGCCGTGCCGATCCTGCATGAGGGCACCCTGATGGGTGTCATCCAGATACTGAACAGAAAGGATGGGGGGGGATTTACTGAAGAGGATCAGATTTTTCTCCAGGAGATGGCGGGTGTTCTCGGCACTGCCTTTTACAACCAGGAGAGGGTCAGCCGGAAGAGAAGGTCCAAGTTTGACTATCTGCTGACCCGTGGTTTGCTCAATGAAGAAAACATTGAGGATGCCGTGAAAGCGGCAAAAAAGAACAGGGAAACGGTCGAGGACCACCTGATCAAAAATTTCAAGATATCTAGGGATGATGTAGGCCGGTCGCTGGGAGAATTCTATAACTGCCGGTTTGTCCCGTTCAGCAGCAAATATCCGATCCCCTTTGATCTTCTGAAAAACTTGAAGGAAGAGTACTTGCGCCGCGAGATGTGGCTTCCCTTGGAGAAAAAGGATGGCAAGATACGGGTTATCATAGACGACCCCAACAATGTATTGAAGCAGGATATGATCGAAAATCTGCTGAGGACACGGGCGGTTGAGTACGATGTCGCCCTGTACGATGACATACTGAAATTCATCCACCACTTCTACCAGGTGGGAGACACTGCCGATTCGATCACCGATATCATAGGAAAACTTGATGTCGAGGAAGAATTCGAAATAGGAGAGGACAAGATAACCGAATCCGACAGCGTTATCATGCAGTTGGTCAATCGGATAATCAACGACGCATACATGCTCAACGCCTCGGATATTCACATAGAACCAAATGTAAAAAAGAAAAACGTCGAGATACGATACCGGGTGGATGGCGATCTGGCGACGTATCAGACGGTCCCCTTCAGTTATCGGTCGGCCCTGGTTTCACGGATCAAGATCATATCGAATCTTGATATTACCGAACGAAGACTTCCGCAGGATGGAAAGATAAAATTCAGACGTTCGAAGGGAGACGAGATAGAGCTCCGTGTTGTTACCATCCCCACACAAGGGGGGGGTGAAGACGTGGTTATGCGCATCCTGGCCAGTGGAGTGGCGATTATGCGGCTGGAGGAGATGGCTCTTTCCCCCAATAACCACAAAAACTTGATAGAGCTCCTCAAAAAACCCTACGGCATGATCCTCGCCGTAGGGCCCACAGGGTCCGGGAAGACGACGGCGCTCCACTCCGCCCTGCACCACATAAACAGGCCGGAGACCAAGATCTGGACAGCGGAAGATCCCGTGGAAATTTCCCAGTATGGCCTCCGGCAGGTACAAGTCAACCCAAAGATCGGCTTCGACTTTGCCAGTGCCATGCGGGCATTTCTCAGGGCCGATCCGGATGTCATCATGGTGGGGGAAATGAGGGATTACGAAACGGCAAAGATCGGGGTGGAAGCATCGCTCACCGGGCACCTGGTCTTCAGCACTCTCCACACGAACAGCGCCCCTGAAACGATCGTACGACTGCTCGATATGGGCATCGATCCCCTTAATTTCGCGGATTCGCTCTTGGGTATCCTGGCCCAGCGGCTGGTCAGGACGCTGTGCAAGAAATGCAAGGAGGAATACCATCCAACGAGAGAAGAATACGATGAACTGGCAGCAAGCTACGGGGAAGACCTTTTTGCCGGACTGAATATACCGTACAATGAAAGCTTTAAGCTATACAGGGTCAAAGGGTGTAGCACGTGTGGCAAAACGGGATATAAGGGTAGAATGGGGGTTCACGAACTCCTTGTTGCGACGGATGAAATCAAGAGGCTTATACAGAAGCACGAAAATGTGGAAACCATGCGAAATACGGCGATTTCCCAGGGGATGACAACCCTCCTGCAGGATGGAATCATGAAGGCTATAAAGGGTTACACGGATTTCAGTCAGGTGCGCAGGGTGTGTATAAAATAGGCCTAATCTTTTACCATCTTCTGCCACTCGCTTATCCGGCCGAGTGCCTCCAAGGGGGTCATGTTTAAGACATCAACCGCCTTCAGTTCACTGATCAGGCGATTCTCCTTCCCCGTAAAGAGCTCCAACTGGCCTACATTTCGCCTCCTTTGCAATACCTTTCCCCGGCCGATCTTCGGCATACCGACCTCATCCAGTTCGCCTTTTTCCAGGTTTCTCAGCACCTCTCTGGCCCGTGACACCACCTCATCGGGAACGCCCGCAAGGCGCGCCACCTCAATACCATAACTTCTGTTCGTACCCCCCTCGACAATTGTACGCAGAAAGATAACCCTGTCACCCCACTCCTTCACCGCAACGCTCAAGTTCTTCACTCCATCCATGGTCCTCGCCAGATCCGTCAGCTCATGATAATGGGTAGCAAAAAGTGCTCTCGCTCCGAGTTTGCCAGTGTCATGTATATATTCCGCCACTGCCCACGCAATACTGAGACCGTCAAAGGTGCTCGTCCCCCTTCCGACCTCATCTAAGAGTATTAGGCTCCTCGCCGTGGCATTCTTCAGGATGCTCGCCACCTCCGTCATTTCGACCATAAAGGTGCTCTGCCCTGACGACAGGCTATCTCCCGCCCCTACACGGGTAAAGATCCTGTCAACCACGCCTATCGTAGCCTCCGTGGCAGGGACAAAAGACCCCAGCTGCGCCATCAGAACGATCACCGCCGTCTGGCGTATGTAGGTTGATTTCCCCGCCATATTAGGCCCGGTGATAACAAGAAACCTGTTTTCGGTACAGTCCAAGACCGTGTCGTTGGGTACAAAGCCACCATCCACGTCCATCCTCTCCACGGCGGGGTGTCTCCCGCCTCTTATCTCTATACGGTCATCGGCATGTACGCGTGGGCAGCAGTAATTATATCGCTCCGCAACCTCTGCCAGAGAGGCGATGACGTCAATATCTGCAAGATGAGAGGCCGCCATCTGTATCCGCAGTATCTCACGGGCTATTCTATCCCGTATCTCTATGAACAGTTCATATTCCTTTTTCTTCCTCCGCTCCTCCGCGCCCAGGACAAGCGTTTCATATTCCTTCAGTTCCTGATTTATATACCGCTCCGCGTTGACCAGAGTCTGTTTCCTGATGTACTCATCGGGGACCCGATCACTGTTCGCCCTGGTTACCTCTATGTAATACCCGAATACGTTATTAAACCCTATCTTGAGGTTGCCGATTCCCGTCTTCTTCCTCTCCTTCTCCTCCATGGCGGCGATCCACTTCTTTCCATCCGTACACAGCGATATGATCTTGTCCAGTTCACCATCATACCCCTGTTTGATTATATAGCCGTCGCGGATGGTCGTCGGTGGGTCCTGTGCTATCGCTCCTTCTATCAGGTCCGCCACATCGGACAGGTCATCGAGTTCATTGCGAATCGTCGATATCATGGGAGATTCCATTGTTGAGAGGAGAGCCTTTATCGGCGGTATCAGCCGTAAAGATTGTTCCAGAGAGGTCAGATCTCTTCCATTTGCAATTCCCATGGAGACCCGGCTGCCGAGACGCTCGAGGTCATAGATGCCGACAAGGGATGAGCGCAACTCCCCTCGGAGCAAGTGTTTGTCCTTTATCTCCGATACGGCGGCAAGCCGCGTCCTGATCCTGTCGGGATCGACGAGGGGATACGTGAGCCACCGGCGGAGTCTTCTTCCCCCCATGGCGGTCATCGTCTCGTCAAGGACATGGAAGAGAGAACCCTTTTTCCTGCCCTCCTGGATGGTGCCAAACAGTTCGAGATTTCTCTTTGCGGTGTCATCCAGGACAAGATAATTCTTTATATCGTACCGCTGGATATCGTTAATGTGATCAAGTCTGCCTCTTTGCGTCTCCTTCACATAACGCAAGACCGCTCCCACGGCGCCGGTCATCGCCGGATGTCCCTCAAAATCAGCCTCTCCCGTGTCTTTCCTAAAAAAGTCATTTATAAACTTCGAGGCCCCATCCACGGAAAAATAATCGGAGGGCAGCCAGCTTATGCTGCAGTCGGGGGATCGCCCGGTAACCGCCTCAGCGAGGTCACCCCCTCGCAAGTCTTGGCACACGATGATCTCTTTGAAGGCACATCCGGTTATCTCCTCAAGGAAGGCCTCCCTGTCATCGGATTCCGTCGTACGGAACTCGCCCGTTAAGATATCCACATATGCAAGACCGAAGGAGGTGTCTTTTACCTCAATCCCTGCCAGAAAATGATTCTCCTTGGCGTTCAGCTTGTCGGAATCGACGATCAACCCCGGTGTAACAATGCGCACGACTTCCCGGTTTACGATTCCCTTCGCTTCTCGGGGGTCCTCCACCTGTTCGCACACAGCAACCTTGTAGCCATGTTCAATGAGCTTCGATATATACGCCGTCGCCGCGTGATAGGGCACACCGCACAGAGGAATTGCATCTTCCTTGCCCTTGTTTCTGGATGTCAGCGTAATCTGCAAGACCTTGGAGGCCACCTGTGCATCTTCAAAGAACATCTCATAAAAATCACCCATTCTGAAGAAGATGATACAGTCCCTGTGCGCATCTTTTACCTCAAGATACTGTCTCATCGCCGGCGTAAGGTTATTTGGTCTCACCCGTCATTCCTTCCTTCCAACCAGTGCATCGTCACTGTCCCTACCTACCATAAAAGGTCTTCTTTTAACAACTCGGCGTTGAACAACCCTTGCGAGTTTCGCCGCTTAATGATAGTACCTTCCAAAGGATCTGGAACTGGAGAACCTGTTCTCTAGTTGGAGCAAGAGGAGGCGGGCTGAGGGGAAATTTGACAAAAAGAGCGTCGGATACCTTATCGAAATGATCGGGGAATCCTCTGGCGGAAAAGGACCATAGACCATACCCCACGCAATTCAAAGGCACCACCGCAAAAAGACTACATGAAGAACTATGATGCTAAACCCAACCTGAGCGATATGTCTCTTGACGAGATTGAAGGCTTTATTGCCCGCCTTGGAAAGGAAAAATACCGGGCGCGCCAGGTCATGAAGTGGATATACCGGGCGGGCGCTACGGACTTTGATGAGATGACTAATCTCTCAAAGGTCTTCAAGGAAGAGTTAGAAAAACTGGCCCGTATCGCACTCCCCCTGATCGAAGAGATACAGGAAGCCAGAGATGGCACGAAAAAGGTTCTCTTCCGGCTGGAAGACGGCTGTTTCATAGAAAGCGTCTTGATCCGCGAAAAGAATCATTGGACCCAGTGTGTCTCGACACAGGTCGGATGCGCGATGGGGTGCAGGTTCTGTCTCACCGGCAGATATGGTCTGGAGAGAAACCTCCTTCCCTCCGAGATCGTCGGGCAGATAACGGCTCTCCGTTTCAATACGCCGGAGGGCGAGAATATAAAAAACATCGTCATGATGGGAATGGGAGAGCCCCTTGCCAACTATCAAAATGTCCTGAAGGCAATCATGATTATCACCTCCGACGCGGGAGCGGGATTCTCAAAGAGAAAGATAACGGTTTCCACATGTGGGGTAACACCGATGATACGTAAGCTCGGTGAAGATGTTTCCATCAATCTTGCCGTATCACTCAACGCCCCCGACGAGAAGAGGAGGTCTTACCTGATGCCCGTCAACAAAAAATTTCCCCTCAAGGGACTTATAGCTGCCTGCCGAGAGTATCCCATGCCTAGGAGAAGGAGGATCACCTTCGAATACATCCTGATGAATGGAATCAACGATTCGGAAAAAGACGCGAGGACGTTGGCAGCACTCCTGAGGGGGGTGCACTGCAAATTCAACCTGATTCCCTTCAATGAATTTCCGGGATCTGAGTTCAAAAGGCCTCCGGATAAGAAGATACGTGCATTCCATGACGTTCTTGTACAAGAACACTACACGACCATGACCCGTCCAAGCAAGGGGGACGAAATATCGGCCGCGTGCGGACAGTTGAGCGGCCGCAGAGGAGGACGACCGTTGCCCAATCAACCTTTTTGTGATAGCGTCGACGGGAAACAATCGCACGGAGGGGATATATGAAAAGAATACTCTGTCTTGTTTTAATCGGCATGCTTGCATCATTGCATACGGCAGCCGCGCAGACGGCGGCGGACCCTTGGATTGAAAGGGGCGACGCCCTTGAAGAACAGGGGATCTATGCGGAGGCCGTCAAAGCCTATACGAAGGCAATAGAGATTGATCCAGGCTCGGCCGATGCCTACCTGAAAAGGGGCGTTGCCCGCTTTTCGGCCAAAAAGACCGACTGTGCGGAGGCACTCGGCGATCTAACCGAGGCAATACGCCTCACCCCTGAAAATGGCGAAGCCTACTACCAGCGGGGAATCGTCAATTACTACCTCATCAATAACGAGCAGGCACGTAAAGACATGGAGACGGCAGTCGCCCTGGGACACACAGGTGCCCGCGAATGGCTCGGGGAAAAGGTGGATCGAGGCACCGATGCGGCTGATAATACCGCCTTACAAACGAGACCGGCTGTTTACTTCGACCATGACAGGGCAGCGATTAAGGAGTCCTACCGCACGCTCCTCGAATCTATAGGCGCAGAGATGGCCCGAAAGCCGCAACCGTCCGTAGTGGTATCGGGTCATGCGGATAGCACAGGCACACGCGAATACAACCAGGCCCTTTCGCTGAGGAGGGCAACTGCCGTAAAAGAGTATCTGGTTAAATATCTGGTCCCTTCACAAAGAATCGCCGTCATGGCTTACGGCGAGGATATGCCGGTTGCATCGAACAGCACTGAGGAGGGACGCGCCTCAAACCGTCGCGTAGAAATAGCCGACGGGAAAATACCAACCGACAGACCATAGCGGTCATCGGGCTCGCGACAGATGTGATAGCCGTTAAGGCTATCGCTCAACCTCCCCTATCACGAACCATTCATCCTCCGAATCGGAGGTCGTATCGACCAGGAGATGCAGGATGCGAAGATCGGGGTACAGGTTCTTCAGATCATCAAGGTCAACCGGCTCGAACTTCTCTTTGTTGTTCAGATAGGCCTGCTCCGTCAGGGCGTTGGACTCGTACTTTTCCTTCGTCCTTTTAGATATCTTATACAGCGAGTGGTTCTCAGGGCACTGAGTCTGCTGTATAATGAAGCGCTTCCGGTTCTTCGAGGCCACCCCGGCGGCCCTCCGCCTGAGAGACTGCGTTATGAATGTGGCATCGAGAACGACCCCTGATCCCTGCGACGAAAGCTCGTCGGCCATGGCAAACATGGTATCATATACCAACGTCCGCTTGTCCATATTTGACGCGACCTTCTCGTCGAAGATATCTTCGTCCTTCAGGACATCGAGGCGGATCAGATCTGTCCGCAGGATTTTGTAGCCCTTCACCTGCGCTACAACCTCGGTTGTTTCGGTCTTGTTCGTCGCCGGAAGCCCGCAGGCGATCAGGACGGCATCGCTCTCAATCTTCTCTTCGACGAACTGCTTGAACGGTATCCTCATAAAGCGGCTCCTTTATACATGCTCTATCTCAACTTTTCGATACGTGGGGTCTTTTGCAGGTCAAACTGTTCGGCCACATAATCTGGGACCTTGATGGTCCCCATAA
The DNA here is from genome assembly GCA_028718565.1 of Syntrophales bacterium. Classification (GTDB taxonomy): domain Bacteria; phylum Desulfobacterota; class Syntrophia; order Syntrophales; family UBA2210; genus UBA6078. The sequence goes on from JAQULO010000048.1 coordinate 8,113, forward strand.
TTACCGGCTGCTGGTGGCAGTCGGAACCCCCCGTTACTGCCAGCCCTTCCTTGAGGGCAAAGGCACGGTACGCTTTGATGGTGTTTCTGCTGTGTCTCGAATGCCAGCACTCAATCCCGTCTATGTACGCCAGCATGGCCTCCCGTATAATGGCGTGCTGGTTCGCCACAGAGGCGGTAAAGGAGGCCAGAGATGTCCCGCTGGGGTCATTGGGGTGGGCGAGCACCAACCTCCCCCCGGCAGACCGCACCAGACCAGAGGCCTCCTCCAGACTCAACGGCATCTTCGGAACATCGCATCTTACCAAGTATCGCGCGAATGCCTCTCGTTTGTCCACGACGATACCTTGCTGTATCAAATAGTTGGCAATATGCGGACGGCCAAACGATCCATCGACACTTGCCTGTACCGCTTCCATATCCTGATCCGTAAAGGCCCTGCGGCCCTCTTTCTGAAATTCTCGGTTGATATTCTCCAGTATCTCCCTGGCCCGTTTCTCTCTGAAAAGTCTCAGTTCACGGAGCTTAGCCACCAGCGGCTCGTAATGAATATCATATCCGTAGCCGAGAAAATCAAGGGACATCTCTTTACCTTCTTTGTATGCGTGGTGGGAAAAGGTTATATTGAGCTCAACACCGGGGATGTAGCCGATTCCGTACCGCTCGGCAAGCGCTATGGCCTTATCCTGGCAGTGGATTGCGTCGTGATCGGTGATCGACATGAGAGATATCCCTCTTCGGGAGGCCTCGGCGAATATTTCCTCCAGCGTCCACCTCCCGTCCGATCCATCCTTCGAGTGAATATGGAGATCAATCTTCATGAGTCACATACTCATATGCAAGATTGTAGTACCGTTTCGCCCTCAGGAAGGCCTCGAGCCGGGCGGCATCATCGAGACCGCCGTCATCCAGCATAAACGATATGACCTTCGCCCTCACCATGGCCCGGTACACCTTGTAGAACCTCAGGACATCGCGCAGCGACGCATCCCCCGATTCGTCTATGTAAGCACCGACAAAAGCATCGCCGAGACTGGTCTCGCCGTTGAAGTCGAAGTCCATCGACAAAAACGCCACATCCGATGCCACATCCCCGAAGCGAAAGCGCTCGTTGAACTCGATGCAGTCAAAGACCGAGATCGCATCATCCTCAATGCATATGTGCTGGAGATGGAGATCGCCGTGACAGTCCTTGATATGTCCCCGCGCTATCCGCATATCGAACAGGGTCGTATTTTTGTCCAGGAACGACCGGCTCCATGACTCAAGGGCATCGAACACCTTCCCGCTCACCGGCCCTTCTCTGTATTTCCTCGTCTGATCGAAATTTTCTATCACATTGGTGGCAATGACATCGGGTGCGCCAAATCGCTGCGCCCCTTCATCGCTTGAAATATCTCCGTAGACCCGGGCGAGATATTTCCCCACGCGACACGCATCATCCTCCGTTACCGTGTCCGCCTCCATGAGTCTGTACAGCATCTTCTCCTCGGGGATCTTCTTCATCTGGACGGCATACTCAACAATGGTGTCCCCATCGCCGGGCCGGAGATTTCCCTCTCTGTCCTCGCTGATCCCAACGACACCGATATATACATTGGGAGCGAACCGCCGATTCAGTACGACCTCTTGCTCGCAGTAATATTTTCTCTTTTCAAGGGTAGTGAAATCGAGAAAACCGAAATCGACTGCCTTTTTTACCTTGTATACGAGATCACCAGCGATAAATATAAAGGAGATGTGGGTCTGGATGAGTGTTACGGTGTCCGGTGTGTGTGGATAAAATGCAGGCTTCGACATCGATTCAACGAGCTTGTAATGGTTCATGCCGCCTCTCCTATGTATGCATTAGGGAGCGCCTTCCGGGCAACAACCCGAACCGCTCCCCGGTGTAATAACAGCTTTTTGGATAATAACAAGCCCTAATCCGAACAGCGACGCGGATTGGTTCAAAGAATGGGTTGGCTCTTTCGTACGCCTCAGGAGCGCTGGACGCCAAGAGTGGGGTGTCCATAGTGTTGCCTTTTCTGATCAGAGTCTCCCACCTCCGGCACGACACGTATAGTGGAGAAAAACTACTTTCAAAATTAGGAAGTTGTATGTCAAGGACAAACATTATGCAGACATCCTCTGCAAGCCACCCCTTCATAATAGCTAGCAATTACAGTAGGTTGGGAAGACAGGTCTTGTGGTGAACGGGAAGAATGGTTTCCCCGGATGGCTCAAAAGAAGGCATGGGGGCAGAGCACCCTCAGGCGCGCCCCGTGGACGCGGGGCTTAACTCTCATTTTTATTCTTTGTTCTTTCGCTGTCCTGATCCTCCGCAAGACGTTTTTTTGTCTCACGTATGAAGTGTTCGGTCTTGTAATCCAGCCCCAGACTGGCATAGTTTTTTTCAATGCCCTGAAATCTGGCCAGGGCAGCCCGGTATTCCCCGACATTAAAATAGAACCGCCCCACGTAAAATTCGTGCTCGCCAAGCATTCTCCTGCATTCTTTTGATTTCTCCTCAGCCAGAAGAGAGAATTTACTACTGGGGAACCGGGAGAGAAACTTCAGAAACAATTGCTCCGCCGTACGCGTTTCCGTTTGATCCCGGTCTATTTCCTGCATCTGTTTGTAGTGACACATTCCTATCTGGTACATCACGTAGGGAAGATTTTCGTTGGTTGGATGAAATTCCATAAAATCGGCGTAGTTGGCTTCAGCGGAAGCATAGTCCTCGTCACTGTAATACGAGTCCGCCACCCCCAACTCGGCAGGTATCGCATATGGGCTGAGGGGGTATTCTTCCGCCAGTCGCTGAAACAGTCCTATCGCCTTCTTATAACTCCCATCCCGGTATTTCTCCTGCCCCTGGGTATAAAGGGACTCAGGCGTGTCCGGCCTGGAGGAGGACCCCTCCCACCACGGCAGGCAACCGGTGAGGGAAAACAAAAAGATACCTACAAGGACGATCCGTACATATTTCATGGCTACAACACCTTTTTTAAAGACTCCTCCAAACGGCCCTTGGGCATAAGACCGGTCAGAGTATCCACAAGTTTACCATTCTTAAAAAAGAGAACCGTAGGTATCCCTTTTATGCCATACTTACCTGCAACAACCGGATTTTCGTCTACATTGATCTTTGCGACTTTAACTCTTCCCTCGTACTCCTGCGCAAGCTCTTCGACTACAGGCCCCATAGCAAGACAGGGGCCGCACCAGGGAGCCCAGAAGTCCACCATGACAGACCCCCTTGCCTCAATAACTTGACCAAAACTGCCATCGCTCAGGTGTATCAATACGCCTTTTCCCGTCATTTTGCTCTCCCGCGGTTTATTCCTCGCGCCCAATGTAGTGCCTAGTTCCCTGAATGTCAAACACTATTTCGGTCCCATCCCTTAAGCGCTTTGACAGGTCCCATGGAATTTGATACAAGAGCAACCGGTCCGAAGTGAAAATAGCCTCCATTGTTGGACCGGCAAAAGGAGACCGTCATGAAACCGTTGGGTATCATCTCCGGCACCATTCCCCTGCATGAAGAGGGTGTCTTCAAAAACCTGAAAAAGACCCCCGTGGAAAACAAGTTCGGGCGTGCCCTGGTCTTCGCCTCGGAGATGGTCATTTTTATACCGCGACACGGCGTGGATTCGAAAAACCGCATTCCCCCACACAGGATCAATCACCGGGCAAACCTCGTAGCGATGCAGGACATGGGCGTTGAGGAGGTCATCGGGATCAATTCGACCGGCTCCCTGAAGAGGGACTTGGAACCGGGGATGATCATGATACCGGGTGATTATATTTCCCTCTCCGAAGCACCCACTATCTTTAACGACAAAGCCGTCCATATAACCCCTGCGCTGAACCAGGAAATAAGACAAAAGTTGATCAGCATATCTGAGAAACTGGGTCTGGACGTAAGGGGCAACGGCGTTTACTGGCAGACTTCGGGGCCGAGACTGGAGACAAAGGCCGAAATAATGATGATGTCACAGTTCGCCGATATCGTCGGAATGACCATGGCAAGTGAGGCAACGATCGCGGCGGAATTGGGGCTGTCCTACGCCGCGATATGTTCCGTGGATAACTACGGCCACGGTCTTGTCGAAAAGCCCCTTTCGGCAGCGGAAATCACGGAAGGCGCACGCAAGAATACCCGTAGCATGCTGGAGATTGTAAAGAAGTACATAAATGAGTTTTCCGGCGGTGGCAAAACCGCAACGTAACTCCCCTGTAAAAGCACTATCCCGAAGGCACGAAAAAGCTAATACACGAATATTACAACATATCTAATGGACTTGTAACGGCCTCAATATCTTTATTCATTACATGGGTATAAATTTCCGTTGTTTTTACATCCGCATGGCCCATCAGTTCCTGAAGAACGCGTATATTAACACCATTTTCGAGCATATGAGTCGCGAAACTATGCCGAAAGGTGTGACAGCCAACCCGTTTCATAATGCCGGTCCTGTCAGCCGCCGTCTTGACCGCCTTCTGCAAGCCCGATTCAAGAACGTGATGCCGGCGCAGGATATCCGTGCGGGGATCCTTGCTCAGTTTCCTGGAAGGGAAGAGATATTGCCAGCGAAACTCCCTCGCGGCATGGCGGTACTTTCTCTCCAGCGCGCCCGGCAAATATACCTCTCCGCAACCATTTGACAGATCTTCGTCATGAAGACGCTTCACCTTATCGACATGAACCCTCAGATCCGCCTGAACGGATTTGGGAAGAACCGTCACGCGATCTTTTCCTCCCTTCCCGGAACGCACATATAACTTACTCCCTTCAAAATCCAGATCCTGGATTCGCAGCCGGATACATTCCATGAGTCGAAGGCCGCTTCCGTATAAAAGCCGTGCCATCAACAAATGGATCCCTTGCATCTGTGAAAATACACGCTGCACCTCGCTCTGCGTCATCACCACAGGAGGAGACCGATGTCGTTTTGCTTTGACAGGTTCGATCAGGCCGTCAATTTTCATATCAAGAACATTGTGATATAAGAAGACAATCGCATTCAAAGCCTGTCTCTGTGTTGACGCGGCAACAGTTTCATGCGTGGCCAGATGACTGAGAAACGCCTCAATTTCACTCTTTGCCATATCCCTCGGATGTTTTTTGCCGCCGTGAAATTTTATGTACCGCAGAATCCAGTCACAGTACGTTTTTTCGGTACGGTACGCGTAATGATGATAGCGCATCACCTGGCAAACTTGATCCATAAGTCGTAACTGAGGATCCGGCCTGAATTTTTCCTTGTTTTCCATGGCAACATATGCATATGCTAACAAAATGGAAAAATCAAGTGATTATTTCCAGTTTATATAGGTTGATATAGGAATAGGTGGATTTTTTTCAGTGTTATAAGGGCAATATGAGGGAAAATATTCCATCTATTGATACTGTTGGGCAAAATTAAAGACAAATGAAAATATCAATAATTTTATGGAAAAGCAGTCAACAAAATGGTGGAGGGTAGAAAATGGATATTTTTCACGCAAGTGAAATCGTCGAGTTTGCTGTCAGGATTCACGACAATGGCGCTCATTTTTATGAATACGCCATCCAGCTAGTAGATAATGAAGAAGCAAAAGGGCTTTTTGCCGAACTGGCTGAAGAAGAGCGAATGCATAAAAAGTCCCTCGAAAAGATTTTTGCCAGAATGGAAAAATATTTGCCGCCGGAGACCTACACCGGCGAGTACGTCCAGTATCTGCGTAATTATATCGACAACAACATCGTCTTCACCAAAGAGGCTATTGATGCAGATTTAGCGACTGTCAAAAACGCCTGTTCTGCGATCGATTTTGCTGCCCGGCGGGAGCTCGATTCCATCTGTTACTACGAAAGTATCAAAAGCATTGTTCCGGAAGCGGAGCACAAGGTAGTTGACAATATCATCGCTGGGGAAAGGAATCACTTCGTCAAACTCACGAATTTAAGAAAATGTATCTTATAGATGAAAGGAGAAACACCAATGAAACCAATTGGGCCATTAATGTGGGAACACAGACTGATTGAGAAAATGCTGCGTTTATTTGACGGTGAAATCAAAAGAATCAATGAAGACAACAGAATTGACACTGTTTTTATAGATACGGTCGTTGATTTTATCCGAACCTATGCTGATCGCACCCACCACGGCAAAGAAGAAGATATTCTTTTCCGTGATCTCGCAAAAAAACAGATTTCATCGGAACACGCAAAGATCGTAGGTGAGTTGGTTGAAGAGCACAAGTATGCAAGAAAAGTGGTGGGGAAATTAATAGAAGCCAAGGAAAGATACCTCAAGGGTGAAAATACCGCTCAAGAGGTAATTGATTATCTAAAGGAACTTGCTCAATTCTATCCTCAACATATCGAAAAAGAAGACAAACATTTTTTCTTTCCCTGCATGGATTATTTCCCAAAAGATGAACAAAATAAAATGCTTGATGAATTTTGGGAGTTCGACAAAAACATGATTCATGAGAAATATAAAAAAGTTGTTGAACAATTAACGAAATAGAACATCTTGTTAGTTGTGGTTTATTGTCCCATAAATACGTAACCCAAAATGTGTATTATCGATTGATAAATACAAACGACTAAATAAAACCCCTAAAAGGAGGTATCTATCATGAAAAGAACATTGCTTATGTTATTGGTCTTTATGGGAGCTATGTTATTCGTTGACAGTGATTCTGCACCTTTCATGTTACCATTTGTTTTTGCGCACTGCGATACTCTTGATGGTCCTGTCGTTAAAACTGCAAAAGCTGCTCTGGAAAAGGGTGATGTTACTCCAATATTAAAATGGATAAAGAAAGAAAATGAAGCAGAGATCAAAGACTTGTTCAAGAGAACATTAATAGTTAGAAGTAAAGGAAAAGAAGCTCAGGAACTTGCAGATATGCATTTCTTCGAAACACTTGTCAGGTTACACCGCGCTGGTGAAGGCGCACCTTATACTGGCTTAAAACCTGCCGGCGTTGTTGAACCTGCCGTGGTTGAAGCTGACAAAGCGTTGGAAAGTGGGTCCGTAGAAAAACTCGTAAAACTTGTCACAGAGGCGGCATCAAAGGGGATTCGTGAACGTTTTAACAAAGCGAAAGAGGCAAAGAAACACGCTGATCACAATGTAGAAGCTGGTCGAGAGTTTGTGGAGGCATATGTTCAGTTTACCCACTATGTAGAACGGTTGCATCTCGATGCTTCTTTATCTCCAGAACATGGACACGCGGCACATAACGAAGCAACAAAAGAAGAATCTCACAAACACTAGAAAAGTCGCATTAGACTACAGAAAGAAAACCGCCCAACCAGCCGCTACAGCCGATCGCAGCCCGCTGGGCTGCTCCGGCTGAGCTTTTCGATAGGACGGAGCGCTTCGCGCTCCCGTCCTATCGTCCGCCGGATGCTCGATGGAACTTGTGCGGCTCCGTGCAAAGCGCTCCGCCTATCAAGCCCAATCGAACCGACCCCCTTCGGGCTTCGCTTCGCTCGGTTTTTGGCACGGCAAATTGCATAACTGCAATTTCCGCTCCCAAAAACGGCGGTTCATCCGGCGGACGTTGGGCAGTGCAAATTGTATGGAACGATTAAATGTTAGAGGTTGAATAACATGGATGTCTACGAACAACGAATAGTTGTCTATGCCGATATACTCGGCTGGAGCAATGCCTGTAACGACGTGGCACGGTTTCCATCTCTCCAAAAAGCAGCGGATAAAATTGCAGACTATGCACGGAAATTTTCTTTACCCGTTAAAGAATCGCTCAAGAATGCACAAGGGGTATCCCCAGCAAGTATTGAGCAACACGCTGTAATCCGGTTTTCTTTTTTCTCTGACAACTTTGCGATTTCTGCACCGGTTAATCTCGTCGAGATGATTTTTAAGATTATCTCCTTCGCAACGCACGAGTTACTCCGGGTCGGGTTCTTGATCCGGGGTGGGGTTACTGTGGGAGGCCTCTACCATAATGACGCTGGCGTAATTTTCGGCCCAGCACTCGTCGAAGCCGTTGCTATAGAAAAGAAAGCTTGTTACCCTCGTATAATATGTGGCGATAGCCTGATCGACTTCATAGATCAGACTGATTACAAAAATAATCTAATAATCCGTGACCTCAATAAAAAATGGGTCGCAAATATAGCTTGTGGAAGTTTCTGCGCAATGACTGACCTCAACAAGATAATAGAGGAAAAACTCAAAACGCAAACCAAGTTCAAGGACAAGTGGCAGTATGTGCAAGATATGCTTCCCCTCATGTATAATGAATATAACTCAGGGAGAGGGATATGAAGAGGATAATTTTATTAATAGTAATCTTGGTGATCATCCCTTGCCAATCATGGAGTGCCTGTAATTTCGACGATCAACGATGCTATGTCATGACCAATGATTATAATGGTACGATCTACATGGCAAGAGCCATGACGGGAGAATGGTCGCCCCCAATTAAGGTATTTGAAGATAAAGAAAGAATGAATTTCGTGTTAAGGCCCGACCTTTTAACAAACATATTCTATACCACTTACCTAAAGGATGGCAGATATGGTGTATATATGTATTCTATGGTAAAAGATGGTAACTCACTAAATAAACTATCAATATTTGTACGTGAGTTCCTGGGAAAGAATCCTGATTATTATATAGGTGGCAATTTAGAAAAAATCCGTTTTGTGATTTCAACAGTCAGGTATGATATGGAGAAAAAGATAGTTTACTCTGGTGGCAGATGGGGTGCAATGATTTTAGATAGCTATGGAAAGTTGATTGTAATGATCCCCATCCCTAGCGATCAAGAAGGACAACCATTTTCCGAACATTCTGAAAAGATAGGAAAGGGAATTATCGCGGCATTTGACAGAGAAGTCAAAATAGCCAAAGAAAAAGGACAGATTCCGGAATCTCTCGATAGAGAGCGAGACATTGTTACAAGTTCTTCCAATCAAGGGTACACTACGTACCGCAATAGCAAATTTGGTTATCAAATTGATTATCCGCAGGTATTTGTGAGGTTGCAATCACGCAAAGCTAATAAAGAAGTTACATTTCATTCTCCCGACAACAAAGCATTTTTGGCGCTTATCGGGGGGGAGAACAGAGGTACTACGATAAATGAATGTTATGATGATAATATTAAAGGAACCGTTAAGGATAAGGAAAAGATAATATCACAGACTATAAAAGATAATTGGTTTTCAATTAAATGGATGTGGAAGAACGATATGGATAATACTGGCTATATAAGCCATTTGAAAATGTTTGTAGGAAATCCAAAAGGGGCTTCAAATGGTTTTATGTTTAGTTATCCAGAACAAGAAAAAGATAAATATGAGAAAATGGTTATGGATATAGAGAAGTCCTTTATTCCAGGTGACATTGATCGTGCCCGGTAGTAAATAAAACGGCGGTAGACCGACGAGACATAGATAAAAGGGGACAGATTTATTTTTCACATAACCCGGCAATCCACCGGACCCTCGTTCCTCGGGCCGGTGATCTTATCGTTCGCAATAGAAAGGAAGTGCTCATGAGTGACGATTATGTGATATCCACCAACAAGACAAGGCTGGACGTCGCGGTGATCCATGACTTTCTGAGCAACCGATCGTATTGGGGAAAGGGCCGTACGATTGAAGCAGTACGGAAAACCATTGATCACTCTCTGTGCTTTGGAGCCTACAATAAGGACAACCGATTAGTAGGTTTTGCCAGGGTAGTTAGTGACCTCACTATATTTGCCTATCTCATGGACGTTTTTGTTCTGGAGGAGCATAGAGGCCGAGGTCTTGGTAAGCAACTGGTTGACCACATAGTAAATTACCCGGCTTTCCAGGATATACGGTTCTGGCGCTTGGACACTGATGATGCACACGAGTTGTACAGAAAATACGGGTTTAAAGAACCGGCATTTCCAGAGAAGATTATGAAAAAACGAAATACTGCGAACGAGGCGGTGCAGCGGATCGGCCATAAAGCGGCCTCTCGCTGACCTTTGTGTTATGGCAGTAAACGGAGATTATTGTGGGCAGTGTAATATATTTTGTGTAAATTTAAAAAGGTGTAGAAAAAGGCGCTTTTCCTTTAAAAAAGGGTTTATCCCAAAACCTAAATAAAAAGGAGAAAGCGCCATGAAACTGGAAGTGAGTGTACCTGAGCTTGTAGAAGTATTCAAGGAGATTCAAAAGCAGCCGGAACAGATCTTTGAAATGATTCGAATGGATGTCAGAGAAATTGTCGGAGACTATATGACGGCAATGATGAACGCGGAACTCACCCATTTTTTGGGAAGAGAGCCCTATGCACGTAGTCAGGGAGATGTTAATCATCGTAATGGTTCCTATGATCGTGCCTTTACGTTAAAAAACTTGGGAGAAGTCGAGGTTAAAGTACCGA
>JAQULO010000049.1 GCA_028718565.1 Syntrophales bacterium
ATCCTACCGATGATGAAACCATCTGTCAATTGGCTCTCAGCGGACAATAGCACCGAGTACTTGATATTTCAAGCGCCGCTGAAACCTGCCTGCCTACATGCCTGTCCCGTCGGGATACAGACAGGCAATGCACAGGCAGGCTGAATCTCCTGTAACAACTACGTGCTTCTAACGCATACCCCTGCCGATCTTGTAATGCATATATGCATATGATAGCATTCCCCACGGGATTGTATATCAGCGGATTCCACCGCTGATGTTGTAATGGTTATGTGTTTCCTGAGGGGGGTTATCTATGGAGACGTTTTCCTTGGCGGCGATCAGTCTGACAATTGCGGCTTCACTGCTCATAAAAAAGAATAAACGGCTGCTTCACATCACCTTCGCCGCCCTGTGCCTCGGTCTCTTTTTTGAAAAAACGGGGGCCTTCTTTGGAGAAATTTTTCCCAATGATTTCTGGAAAACCTTTCACGCCCTGGGCCTCTTGGTGATACCCCCACTGCTGATTGCCTTCAGTCGAATCTTCCTCGGCAACCGTGAGAGCCCTTGGAAACTGCCGGCAGCATATGCGGGTCTGGGAAGCCTCATCATCGCGACCGTCTATTTTTTTCTCCTCTTTCACTGGCGCTACGCGGCCGGCATTCTGTATCTCTATGTAGGCGCTACTCTGGTATATTGCCTTGCGGAGCTCTTTCATGCGATACATAATGCGACCGACGGAATAGAGCGGAAGCGATTGACCTATGTGGCCGCAGCATGCGCCATAACGGGCGTGCTGAGCCTGACGAACATTGTACACACATACCACCCAGGGGTTCCCCTTCTCTCTGATATCGTCCTGGCAATCCTCATCTACTTCATCCTGGTCATCATTACCTACCCCCGTCTCCCCGAGCTGTATGAGATCATGGTGCGGGCGGCGATTGTCTTTCTGCTGATCATCTTTGCAACCGTCACGTTCTACCTTGTCCTCGCCATCTTCGGAAACGGGGAGGTGATTCCTTCCTTTAACTTGATCTTTATGACAGCCTTCATCATCGTCATCTTCATAGACCCCGTTAAATTGATTCTCAAAAGGGCTGGACTGTACCTCTTCCCCGAGGGGAAGGGATCCCTGAATTCGCTCTATACTATCGATGAGGAAGTGGAGAGGGAGAAGGCTCTCCTCCTGGAGGAAATGGCGAGCACCCTCGCGCACGAGATCAGGAATCCCCTCGGGTCGATAAAGGGTGCCGCCCAGTACCTGAAATCCGACAGCGAGTCTGAGGAAAACCGTGAGCTTTTCAATGTCATTACCGACGAAATAGACAGGCTGAACAATGTGGTATCGCGCTTTCTCAACTATGCAAAACCCGGCGCCATTGATCCTAATACCCGGAATATCGCCGATATTCTGGAGAGAATCATCGTGCTGATTACATCAGGGCACCTCCCCGAAGGGATAGCCGTCAAACAGGACATACCAAGGGATCTACCTCCGGTCTGGGTTGACGGCGACCAGATGGTGCAAGCGGTCCTAAACATCGCCCTAAATGCCTTGGAGGCGATGCCTCAGGGAGGCACCCTGACGATCTCGGCCAGGGTTATCGGTGCCGAAAGCAGTCCCCGGATCGATATAGCTGTTGAGGATACGGGGGAGGGAATCGAAAAGAAGGCGATGGAACGTATTTTCAAACCCTTTTATACAACCAAAGACAGGGGCACGGGGATCGGCCTTGCCATTTCTCTACAGATCGTTAGGGCCCACGGGGGTACTATTGATGCAACATCCTCCCCGAGTCATGGAGCTGTCTTTCACATACGAATACCGGTGCAGGAGTCATGACAACTCCGACGTTTCAGTCAGCAGGAGCAGATGGGGGGGAAAAGACGTTTTCTTGTGAGGGAAAGAGCCAGATGCCCGGAAGCTTGACAGGGCCTCTATCCTGTAATAGATAGGGCGAGGAATGAAAAATAGAAAAACCGGTGGCATGAGGCATAGGTGAGCAACACGAAACCAGCAGAGAAGAAGACCATACTGGTCGTCGACGATGAAAAGAGCATGCGGCTGGTCCTTTCCGCCATGTTGAAGAAGGAGGGGTACCAGGTTGCGGCGGCTGCCGACGGTCTGGAGGCCCTTGATCTCATCAAAAAACAGGATATCTCCGTTGTCGTCACCGATCTGAAGATGCCACGACTCGGCGGTATCGGTCTTTTAAACCGGGTTATCGACAAATATCCTTCATTGCCGGTGATCATCGTCACTGCTCACGGCACCATAGCCAATGCCGTCTCGGCTGTAAAGAAGGGGGCCTTTGATTATATTACCAAGCCTTTCGACCAGGAAGACCTGAAGAACGTCATAAGCAAAGCGGTAAAGACAAAGTCGTTGAGTGATCGTGATGTGGTTCTCGATCCCATGGAAGATGGCCACTACGCCCTCATAGGCACCAGCAAGCCCATGCTGGAGATATACAACATTGTCAAAACAGTGGCCCCGACGCCGACAACCATCCTTATAACAGGGGAGACGGGAACGGGAAAGGAACTCATCGCACGGGCGATCCATGTAAACAGCGAGCGGAAGGAGAATCCTTTCATCAAGATCAATTGCGCGGCCATCCCCGAAAATCTGATGGAGAGTGAACTGTTCGGGTACGAGAAGGGGGCCTTCACCGGGGCCGTCCACAAGAAGCTCGGCAGATTCGAGCAGGCCCACAAAGGAACCCTGTTTCTCGATGAGATTGGTGACCTGCCGAAGGACATGCAGGCAAAGCTGCTCAGGACGATCCAGGACCGGGAATTCGAACGAGTGGGCGGGATGCAGACTATAAAGGTCGATGTCAGGCTGGTGGCGGCAACCAACAGGGACCTCTTGCAGGATGTCCAGGACAAAAGATTCAGAGAGGATCTCTACTACCGGATCAACGTCCTGCCGATCCTGCTCCCGTCACTACGGGAGAGGAAAAATGATATTCCGCTCCTCACGGAACACTTCATCGATAAATTCAACAGGAAGCTGGGTCGGCACGTACGTCGGCTCGAGCCCGAGGTAGAGCAGTTTTTCCGCGAATACGACTGGCCCGGGAATATTCGGGAGTTGGAGAACCTCTTGGAGAGGCTCATACTCCTGGCAAACAACGACACCATACACTACGATGAACTCCCCACCGGTATCCTCAATCCGCCGCAGGCAGAAGTGGTCTCGCCGGAGACGGCACCGGGGTCCTTCAAGGAGATCGTCAAGGGCCAGGCCGAGGCGGTAGAGAGCCATATCATTGCGAGAGTTCTCGAACAATGCGGCAAAAACGTAACACGGGCGGCCGACCGCCTGGGTATCAGCCGTAAGGGGCTGCAATTGAAGATGATCAAGTATGGTCTGAGAAAATAAGAAAGAGATCACATACCGATAGGAGGTTTACCATGTCTGTTAAAGTCGCTATCAACGGTTTTGGAAGGATCGGCAGGTTTCTCGTAAGGGCCTGCCTGGAAAGAGACGACATTGAGATCGTCGCGGTCAACACACGGGCAGACACGAGGACTCTCGCACACCTTCTGAAGTATGATTCCGTTCACGGAAAAATCAAGGCGGACGTTACGGCGGATGGAGAGTTTCTCATCGTTGGGGGCAGGAAGATACAGATCACAAACGTAACCGGCGACATGGCGGATCTTCCTTGGAAGGAACTGGGTGTCGATATCGTCATGGAATCCACGGGAAAGATTCGGACACGGGATGAAGCCGCCGTACATATCAAGGCAGGCGCGAAAAAGGTCATCATCGCGGCCCCAGGAAAAGGACTTGACGGCACGTTTGTTATGGGCGTCAACGAAGAGACATACGATCCGAAGAAACATGACGTCATATCAAACGCATCCTGCACGACCAACTGTCTTGCCCCGGTTGCCATGGTTCTGCAAGACACCTTCTCCATCGTCAAGGGGCTGATGACGACCGTCCATTCATATACGATGGACCAGAGACTCCTTGACGGCTCACACAAGGACCTGCGGAGGGGCCGGGCCGCCGCCATGTCCATCGTTCCCACCTCCACGGGGGCAGCAAAGGCCGTGGCCGAAGTCATCCCCTCGCTCAAAGGGAAGCTGGACGGCCTGGCGCTACGTGTACCGACGCCGAACGTCTCCCTCGTAGACCTGACCGTAGAGGTGAAAAAAGCGACCACCGCGGACGAGGTAAACGCTGCCCTGAAATCAGCCTCCGAGGGAAAGCTCAGGGGGATCATGGCCTTCTGCGAAGAGGAGCTTGTCTCCATCGATTTTACCAGTAATCCCCACTCATCCCTGGTAGATGCCCCCCTGACGAAGGTGATCGGTACAAACCTCGTCAAGGTCTTTTCGTGGTACGATAACGAGAGCGGGTACGCATCTCGGATGAGAGACCTTGCCATTTATATCGGAAAGAAGCTTTAGCGGGATCAACGGTACAGAGGACACGCACCATGATCAAACCACTGATAGCCGCTAACTGGAAAATGCACAAAACCGTCCCCGAGGCGGTTGCACTGGCAAGACAGCTGCGAGAGGCATTCCCCGACCCGGGCGACAGAGATATCGTTATCGCGCCCCCCTTTACGGCGCTCGGCCCGGTAAGTGGGATTCTGCATGGTTCCGCCGTGCACCTGTCGGCCCAGAATATGCATTGGGAAGAGAAGGGTGCCTACACTGGAGAGATCTCCCCAGCCATGCTCATTGACGTCGGCTGTGAGTTCGTCATACTAGGCCATTCGGAACGGCGCACCCTCTTCGGTGAAACCGGCGAGATCGTGAATCGGAAGATGCACGCTGCCCTGAAAGCCGGTCTGAGACCCATATTCTGCATCGGAGAGACCCTGGAACAGCGGAAATCGGGGGCAACCTTCACGATTCTTCAAAAGCAAATAAAAGAGGGATTGAATAATATAGATTCTGGTGATATAAGGCAAGCCGCCCTAGCGTATGAACCCGTCTGGGCAATCGGTACAGGGGAAACGGCGACGCCCGCTCAGGCACAGGAAGCGCACCGGGTAATAAGGGAAACTCTGAACTCCATCTTCGGACAGGGGTATGCCTCCCAGGCAGTGATCATGTACGGGGGAAGTGTAACTCCTGGAAATGTACACAGCCTGATGGAGCAGCCGGATATCAACGGCGCCCTGGTGGGGGGAGCAAGCCTGGAATTCGAATCATTCGCGGGCATCATACGATTCTAGAAAGATAAGGAGACCAATAAATAGTGCATACGGCCATAGTAATCTTTCACATTTTAATGTGTATAGGGATGATCCTCATCGTACTGCTACAGACCGGCAAGGGGGCAGACATGGGGGCGGCATTCGGGGGCTCCAGCCAGACCGTCTTCGGGAGCAGCGGCCCGGGAACGTTCCTCGGGAAAATGACCACCTTTATCGCGATATTCTTCATGCTGACATCCCTCTGGCTTGCTTACGCTTCGACTCATAAGAGCGGTTCCATAATGGAGGGCGCCTCCGCGCCAGGGGTCGAGAGGACCATCCCGACAGACGGAGAAAACAATTCCGCGGCCGGTGGTGACAAGGCTCCTGCACCGGAACCGGTAAAAGAGAAGGCTGATTGATTTTTATATTGACAAAAGCATAGAAAGAAAATAGGTTCCGGCAAGATGCCGAAGTGGTGGAATATGGTAGACACGCTATCTTGAGGGGGTAGTGGCTTACGGCCGTCCCGGTTCAAGTCCGGGCTTCGGCACCATGAAAATAAAAAGGGGTTGGCTTGCACAAAGCCAACCCCTTTTCTTTTGATTTATTGCATGGGCAACGGGCTCTTTGAAAAAGGCAGGGTGTGATCCCTTATAAAGTCGATATTGAAAGGGTCATTTTATCGGATTGGTCCAGCAACCCTTTAAATTAATACTAAAGAGGTATTTACAAAGCGCGCGTATCCTACGATACTGTAGACATGTTTGGAATCCCTTTGCTATCCGTAAATATATGTGATGGGAACAAGGAGGGGAGCATGGACTTCGAACTATCCGAAGAGATGAAGATGCTACAGAATATGGGTTATGAGTGCGCCGAGGAGGAGATAGCCCACATTTCAGAACTGTATGTGTTGCATAACGATTTTAAAAATCAAGAAATCATGTAGGGTGAACGCATAGATGCCTTGCGGCAGGTGTACAGATTGATCGCAACTTGAGAGAAAGGGCCATTCCCGAATGAGGATCGACTGGAATTGACCAAAAAACAGTTGGTTGACAGGTAGCTTGCTTTGGACAGAATGAATGTAGGGAGTGTCTGCCGGCATGTTTCCCATCGGCACGATAAGAGGAAAAACGGGGAGAGCAAATGATCGATTCGGACAAAGAAGATCGTTGGTTTAAAGGCTCTTCTGGCACCGGAACCGCGCGAGGGGACAGCGTAAAGGATCCCGTGGAGGGTGCCGTCTACGGCACCCGGGAGGAGATGGAAAAAAAGTTTCTCCTGCCGCCTCCCCTGTTCAAACACCGCGATCTTACAAAAATATCCAACTCTTCTCCCAGGATAGCTAAGCAGAAGCTGACCAATAGCATTAATCACCTTAATTTCACCGATGGATACCTCTGGGCCCACCTTAGAGATCCGCGATATGAAGAGGATGTCTTCATACATGCCTACCCAGAGCCATGCATGGGGGAGACAATAACCTGCCGGTGGTCTAAGGAAAACACGACGGGGTTTGAATACCACCGTTTCCTGAACCTGGTGCTTGATGACGGCATGTCGGTAATATTAGTGCCGGTAAAACTGTTAAATATCAACAGCGAGGGGTTTACGATTGAGATGCCCGAGGCAGGGTACGTCCTTGGGAAACGACAGGCCAGACGATTCCCCTGTCAGGGGATTACCGCCGATATCAGCCAGAGCGGGTTTCTTGCCAGGGGTGAACTGCTCGATTTCAGTGCTCTTTCTTTCAGGATAAGGGTTGCCCCCTGTCTTGACGGGTCCTTTCACTGGCTGAACACGGATGAACCGATTACCCTTACTCTCTGCCAGGGCCAAAAGATCATTTTCGCAGACCCCTGCCGGTTCATTGACCAGACAAGCAGTATGTCCGTAAAGGATATTGTGCTCGCCCCTCTGATGAAGCAGTTCCATCGCTTCAGGGGCAGGAAGATGCGCAGTCCCCGCGTCCAACTGGCGCCATCGTCCAGCATCAACTTCGAACATCCCCTTTCCGGGAAAAGGGTGCAGCGCGACATACACGACATCTCCGTCGGCGGGTTCTCGGTACACGAGCGCAACGATGAATCGGTCCTGATTCCCGGCATGATTATCCACACGCTCAGGATCAGCTATTCCGGCACATTGGCAATACCGTGCACCGCTCAGGTTATGTACCGTCGAAAAGGAAAAGGGGAGTTGTTCCGCTGCGGCCTGGCAATCCTCGACATGAACGCCTCCACGTATGGAAAGTTGAGTAATGTCCTTGGTAATGTTTTAGATCCATGTCTTCACGTCTCCGACGAAATAAGCATGGATGCCCTGTGGGAGTTTTTTTTCAAAACCGGCTTTTTATATCCCAAAAAGTACAGGTCCATCGAATCCCACAAAAACGCCCTAAAGGAAACATATCGCAAACTCTACCAAGCGAGCCCGGAAATTTCCACACATGTTACCTATCAGAAAAACGGGGACATATATGGTCATGCAGCGATAATGAGAGCATACGAACGAACATGGATGGTTCACCATCTCGCCGCTAGGCCGATGCCGGGAGTAACCAGTCATACCGGCCTTAACGTATTGAAACAACTTTTGAACTATTATGACGGCCTCCATCACCTTCCCTCTGTCAAAATGGACTACATGATGTTCTATTTTCGTCCCGAGAACAGGTTCCCAAATCTTTTCTTTGGGGGATTCGCCCGAGATCTGAATAATGCAAGCGCCTGTTCAATGGACCTTTTCGCTTACAAGAATTATTCGATACAATCACCGCGAAACACACTCCCGGATAAATGGTCGTTGAGGGGGTTCTCCTCCGCAGATTCATATAGCCTTGAACGGTCTTATAGAAACCAATCCGGAGGATTGATGTTGAGGGCTTTAGATTTGGGGCAAGAACATTCCGGAACTCCAACCCTGAAAGAGTTATATAAAAGCCACGGGCTTACAAGGGACTGGAAGGTGTATTCGCTCGCTCATGCACACGAACTGAAGGCTGTTTTGGTCGTAAACCAGTCGGATTTGGGCCTGAATCTCTCCGACCTTCTAAATGGAATAAAGATCATAATAACCGATCCAACGGGACTTCCTTGGGACATACTGTCCAGCGCCATTGACCGGCTGACAGGTATATATACAGTTGACAGTATCCCTGTTCTAGTTTACCCTCACACCTACCTTGAAGGCGTTGACGTCCCCTATGAAAAACAGTATTATGCGTGGGTAATGGACACTCAATACGGGAGACGTTACTTGGAATACATGAAGGATAGAACGAGAATAAAACTTCGATTTATATTGAAATTTCTTGTTAAGAGATACCTAAAAAGATGAAAGACGTTCCTCTTTATAATATAAGAATCACAAAGACCTATATAGAATATATACTCAAATACTACCAGGATATAGACACCGCCCCCCTCCTGGAATACGCAGGGATTACCAATTACCAACTGGAGGACGATGGGCACTGGATCACGCAGGATCAGGCTAACCGCTTCAACGAAATCCTCGTCCGGGAAACTGGCAATCCCAACATCGCTAGAGAGGCAGGCCGTTTCGGTCCCCTATCCATGGCTGCGGGGGCCATGCAACAATATACAAGGGCATTTATCACCCCTTCAGCTGCCTATCTGGTAATGGGGAAACTGCTCTACCCACAGGTAAGCCGCTCCTGTACAATCCGCACGCGAACTCTTGCCAACAATATAACAGAGATTGTCGTCACACCGAAGAAGGGAGTCATAGAAAGACCCTACCAGTGTGAGAACCGGATGGGCATGTTTGAAGCGATAGCCAAATTGTTCACCGGTAAATTCGCAGTAATTGAACATACCTCATGTATACACGCGGGCGGGTCAGAGTGTCGTTATCTTATCACATGGGAACGCTCAAAAGTATTCGTATGGAAGATGATACGTAACTATACCGCCCTTCTAGGAGTTATGGCCTTTTTGGGGTCCTTTTTAACCCTTCATGGAATTCACCAAATCATTTCTGCCCTGTCGATTTTTATGATCTTTATGGGGGTTACGCTCTACTCAGCATATGCAGAGAAGAAAGAAATTGAATCAACCATTAAAAATGAGGGGGCAATGGCCAGAGATCTCATGGAGGAGACAAACGCCCGGTACAATAATGCCCTCCTTATCCAGGAGATTGGTCAGGCAACCTCCAGCATGCTGAATACAGACCAACTCCTCTCCCATATCACGGATGTCCTCCAGAGACGTCTTGATTTCGACCGGGGAACAATCATGCTTGCCGATGACGAAAGGACCAACCTTGTATATGCCAAGGGCTATGGATACAAACCGGAGCTGCAAGATTTCGTAAAAAAGACAAGATTCCATCTTGATAAAGCAGACTCTCTAGGGCCACTTGTAGTAGCGTTCAAGGAACAGAGACCCTTTCTGATAGACAATATCGATAAGATCAAAGGGGATGTTACACCTAAAACACGCGAATTCATGACAATGCTGGGAATAAAATCGTTTATGTGCGTACCCATAATATATGAGGGCCTGTCGGAGGGGGTGTTGGCTGTTGAAAACTTTCAATCAAAGAAGCTCAGCCAGAGCGACATAAGCCTTCTCATGGGGATAGCGCCGCAGATCGGTATCAGCATGAATAACGCCAGGGCATACCAGAAAATCAGGCAGAGTGAGGAGAGATTCAGGGCCTTGGGAGAAAACGCGCCCGACATCATCTACACGCTGGATGCCGACGGGGCGTTCAACTACATCAATCCCGCATGGGAGAACATACTGGGGTACAAGGAGGAAACGGTCATCGGACGATATTTTATTGATTTCGTCCGGAGGGAGGATATAGGACGCTTTGAACGGTATCTGGACCAGGTAAAAACCGGCAAGGAAACTGTCACAGGCTTTACGGGGGTGATTCTCACCAGGGACGGTGGTGAACGCCTATTCAACATAAGCTGTTCTCCCAACCTTGGCCCAAACGGCGAAGTGATCGGGGCGATAGGCACGATAAAGGATGTTACCGAACTTGAAAGGCACGTTGAGGTCCTGGAGGCGGCTCTGCAGAGTACTATTGATGCCATGTCGGTCATCGTGGAATCAAAAGATCCATATACATCCGGCCACCAGAAGAGGGTAATGGGTATAGCCGTCGCCATCGCCGAAGAGATGAACCTCCCGGAAGATAAGATCAACGGCATCCGCATGGCCGCCATGATACATGATATCGGGAAGATAAATGTCCCGGCGGAGATCCTCAACAAGCCCGGAAGGCTGTCCGACATCGAATTCAGAATAATAAAGACCCATCCCGAGGCAGGCTTCAATATCCTGAAAAATATCGAATTCATGTACCCGGTCGCCCAGATCGTGCGCCAGCACCACGAAAAGATGGACGGTTCAGGGTATCCGTGGGGGCTTTCCGGAGAAAGTATATTGATAGAATCAAGGGTCATAACGGTTGCTGACGTCGTGGAGGCCATGGCAACCGACAGACCGTACCGGCCATCTTTAGGTATGGCCGAGACACTGAAAGAGATAGAGCAGGGAGCCGGAACCCTCTACGACACGGGGGTTGTGAGCGCCTGTCTGAAGCTCTTCGAGGAAAAGGGATTTCACCTCGAACAGGTGGTATGACGACTGCCAAAAAACCTTTAACCTTCCGCGGGCCTTCTTCCCTTACAAAGGATCAGGCTGGTATAGGTAAAGCGCCTGGGGTCATGGAGAAATTGCTTCAAATCTTTAAAGAAACCCTTATTTCCGCCGGGATAATTGTCGAAAAGATAACCAAGTTTTGCGGCCGCTACCTCTGCTTTTTTGGTCCAATTGAAAAGGTCTTTATCATCAGTCTCCCCGTAAAAGAGGTGGTGCGGGACAAGGTCCATCTGAATATCCTCCAATCCAAGGTCATAGAGGTATGAGTACAACTTACGCCCTGCATAGGTATCAAAGTTGTACTCATCATCCAGTCTTGCCATAAGTCTGTGCAGTAAATCCGTCATTTGTGGAGGCAACTCATAATGATTAAGGCAATTATGATCAAGGTCCAAGAGACACAGATACCCCCCTGGATTGAGGCGTCCTGCAAGATTTTTTACAATATCTTGGCTTTCAACACGGTTGTACTCTAACACAAAACGCGCCCATATGAGATCAAACCGGCCAATACCATTAAAATTGTTTCTTAAGTCTTGGACATCAAAAATTACTTTCGAATCCCTTCCATACTTCTCTCTGGCATATTTTATCCGGTCTTTCGAGTAATCCACGCCAACCACCGCTCCATCAGGCTGGACCATATCATGTAAGATGGATGTCGTGATCCCTGGCCCACACCCCGCGTCGAGCACGCGCATACCCGGTTTGACGCCGCACCACCTGGCCTGTCTCCTGACCGCCTCGGGGTCCGTTTTGATATCCAGCCTAATGTTTTCTTCACCACTATCCATCAGATAGTCGACTTTAGCTTCCAATATTTCCTCCGGTCACGCCCTATTCCGTTAAAAAATCTGCAACCCTCAAGATGCACAAACAGATATCCCCCACTGGGTCGGGGGAAGTATAGGGGTAACTTATCTTGTATGTCAAGGAGAAAACACAACAAGATGTTGTGGTTGTAAACCACTAGGAGAAGGCCTTCAGGGATTATCTCCGCCGTTCCATCTCAGATCCACCTTCCCTAGCACCCCCGTAAAGACAAGGATCGGCCCGCCTTGAGCCACTGTACCGCCCTCGCCTGAACGTGGCGATGTGGGGAATTTTACGCTGTAAAATTTTCCGTATGGTTTTACATAGGGAAAGAACTTCGTGACGAGGGGTCCGGCCTCAATCTCCCGTATTTCCAAGGGGTCCACCCGCTTTTCCCCCTTGCGAAAAGAAAAGACTTTCCAGATTGAATCGGCCTTTGAAAAATCGTTGGATTCTCTATCGGGAACATATGCGTAAAACAGAAACTCTCTGATATCAGACGATGCGCCGGAGAGGATATCTCTTCTTTCATCCCTGTCCGCGCTGGTCAGAAGATAGTATCCAGCATATTCCGAGAGGTATGCATCCGTAAATTCCCGGCTCTTCCACGTCGCGACGACGCGAATACGTGTCTCAAATTCTGAATAGAGCGTCTTCTCTTGAGTATACTTATTCAGTGTGTCGAAATATTCCCCTGAGATGGCATCGCCCCGGGCAATTTCAACATACTCCTGTACGGAAGCGCACCCGAAATTTCCCGCCAGGAAACACAGAAGAATAACCCCTTTAAGCGCCTTCATTGTCTCCTCCAAACACCCTGTCAAATATGAAATCCACATGGCCAAGGAAATTCTCAAGCCTGAACACGCCGTCGATATCCCCCCTGCTCAAGGACGACATAACCTGCTTGTCTTCGAGAAGCAGTTGCCTGAAGTCCAGATCCTCACTCCACGATTTCATGGCATTCCTCTGAACGAGTTCGTAGGAATCTTCTCTCGACATACCCTTTTCGATACACTTGAGCAGCACCATCTGCGAAAAGACCAACCCCCTGGTCATATTCAGATTGGCCAGCATCCGCTCCGGGTATACAAGGAGGTTTTTCACAACACCGGCAAATCTGCTCAGCATGAAATCAAGGAGTATCGTGGCGTCAGGGGCAATAATCCGCTCAACGGAAGAATGACTGATATCCCGTTCATGCCAGAGGGTCACATCTTCCATCGCGGCAAGGGCATAAGATCTCATGAGCCGCGCCAGTCCGGAAAGGTTCTCCGAAAGTATGGGGTTCCTCTTGTGGGGCATTGCCGAAGACCCCTTCTGGCCGGGGGAGAAAAACTCCTCGGCCTCTCTGACCTCCGTCCTCTGAAGGTGCCTGATCTCCGTGGAAAATTTTTCAACGGAAGAAGCTATTATGGCAAGGGTTGAAAAATATTCGGCGTGTCTGTCCCGTTGGACAATCTGCGTGGATATGGGAGCAGGTTTCAGGCCTAGTCTCTCGCACACATATTCTTCGACCCCGGGATCGATAAAGGAAAAGGTGCCGACGGCTCCCGCTATCTTTCCACAACTGATCGTCTTTCTCGAACTGACAAGCCGTGCCCGGTTTCTTTTCATTTCCTGATACCAGAGGGCCATCTTGAGACCGAATGTAACCGGCTCCGCGTGAACCCCGTGCGATCTTCCGATCATGATGGTATCCTTGTATTCAAACGCCTTGTCTCTCAGGACATCCAGGAGGTCATCCATATCCGCGATAAGGAGCTCCGACGCCTCCTTCAGGAGAACGGCAAGGGAGGTATCCAGGATATCGGAGGACGTGAGGCCCATATGTATGTATCTTGCATCTTCCCCCACCTTTTCCGAAACCGAGGTCAGAAAGGCTATCACGTCATGTTTGACCGTTTTTTCAATCTCATCAATTCTCTGAATATCAAAACCGGCCTTTTCCCTGATGGTATTGAGCGACCAGGCCGGTATCTTTCCCTGGGCGGCAAGGGCCTCGCACGCGAGGATCTCTATGTCCAGCCATTTTTGGAACCGATTTTCAGGGCTCCAGATATATGTCATCTTGTCTCTTGAATACCGTGGAATCAATGTTGTTCCCCTTCGATTGATTATGGTAAGGGATCTCTTAGTACGAGCGATGGGAACTAGTCAAGTTTTTTAGACATGTCGGTCTTATAATGATTGCCGAACTGTGTGATTTTGCCTACCTCCATGTTTTTCTTTGACTTCAAAAAAATTTGCACTGTAGTAGGTACCGTTTTTGTCAGGCGGAAAAGGTGAGCTTTGTCCCGCTCATGCCTAAAATGAATCGGTCAGGCATCGTCTGTTCCATGTGCATGATGGCCTTTCTTCCCGTGCAGTGACAGGGGATGATGTAGTCGGGGTTGATCTTTATGAGTTCCTCTGTCGTCCGGTTGATGATCGGTTCAAAGAGCGGCCCGCCGAGGTGAAATCCTCCCATAACGACGTGCACCTTCTCTATCCCCGTGACCTTTCCGGCATGACTTACGATGTTGACGATTCCCGAATGCGCGCACCCTGAAAGGACGATAAGTCCTTTCCCTCTGACATGCATGGCGATGGCGGTGTCGTCCTCGATGGGGTCCCACTCCTCTTTCCCGTCTTTTTCCCGGCAGGCGGTGGGCATGCCTTTTTCAAAGTCTGTTGTGCGCTCGATCTCACCTAGGAAGAGGACCTGACCACCCAGGAGAGAGTAGGGGGCTGTCGTTTCGATGACTTTTATGCCTTCTTGTGCCATAGCCTCCCTGGATAATCGGGGGAAGAACATCTTGAGATCTTCGGAGGGTTTGACATAGCGGGGGTAGGCTAGTGCGTGGGAATGGAGAACGAGCCCGATTCCGGGCCTGCCGATCATGCGGGTCAGAGCGGCGATACCTCCGGTGTGGTCGCTGTGACCATGTGAGAGGGCCATTACCTCCACTTCTTCCATGGGAACGCCGAGGGCCTTTGCGTTATAGGCCGCCCCGGTCGGGGAAAAACCAAAGTCGAAGAGCATGGTCCGCGCCGAACCGCCCACCGTGGTTCTGACGATGGCCGAGAAGCCGTGCTCGGCCTGGATGGAATTTCGTATCTCGCCGTCCCGGATCGCGCTGGGCCTTGAGATCACCGTGCTGTCATCCTGTGCGGTCATGTCGATGTAGTTGTCCTGGAGGGTTAGGATTTCGACCTTGTCAACCTCTGTGATTTTCACCATGATGCCGCTCCTTCCTCGGTTTTCTGTCTCCACCGAGAGTGCATACCCCCGGTTTATTGATCCTTTTCCGCACCTTCAATACACTGCCTCAATGCCTTCTGCATAACCGTAGCGGCCAGCAGGGCACAGTGCTCGTGGTCTTTCGGCATCTTCTCCAGGTGGTCTAATATGGCGCTCTGATTGATACCGATGCATCCGGGAAGTGTTTTCCCCTCCGCCATCTCCGCCGCGACGGAACAGGCGGCGATACTGAACATGCACCCGTCCGTGTTGAATGTCGCTTCTTCAACCGTGCCGTTTCGCACACGGAGGAACATCTCAACTGTGTCGCCGCAGGGGCCGGTTATCTTTGCGTACCCGTCGGGATCCTTTATGGAGCCGTAGTTTCGCGGATTGACTCCGTACTCTATCATCGCCTCCGAGTAGATCTCCATGGCCTTTTCACGGACCATCCCCATCATTATCTCTTCAATTGCTTTGTCTGTTTTCATCTCTCGTCTCAGTGGTCGCAGGTGTTGTCTCCCAGTTCAAGAGCGCTGTTCATGTACGATATAACAATCCTCTCGGGATCATCGGCGGGTGCGCCGATCGAGACACTGATTCCGCGCTCGGCAAAGAGCTCCTGGGCACGTGTCCCCATGCCGCCCGCTATGATGACATTCACACCCTTTTCGCCAAGCCACCGGGGAAGAAGGCCGGGTTCATGCGGAGGGGAGGGGGCCCTTTCCTGCCCGATAATTTTTTTGGCTTCGAGGTCAACGTCAAAGATTGCGAATTCTTCACAGTGGCCAAAGTGCGCGGAAAGATGTCCTTCCACGATCGGGATGGCTATCTTATGCATGCCTTTTTTCTCCTCTTTTTTGGATACAATAGTTTTGGTTTCAGGTTCGGCCTTGTCGTTCATTGCCAGAAGCGGCCCGACCACCCCGGCGAAAGCCTTCGCGGCCTCTGTCTCTCCGTAATGATAAACAAAAGGTTTGCCGCTGTCGGAGGCCTCGACAATCTGCGGGTCCATGGGGATCCTGCCCAGGAAGGGGACGCCCATCTCATCGGCCATCGTCTTTCCTCCACCCGCCTTGAATATGTCGATCATTTCATGGCAGTGGGGACATACAAGACCGCTCATATTCTCCACAACTCCCAGGACGGGAACGCCGACCTGCTTGCAGAAGTTGATGCACTTCTTGACGTCGTTGAGAGACAGATTCTGCGGGGTGGTTACGATGACGGCACCGTCCGTACCGGGAATAAGCTGGGCTACCGAAAGAGCCTCATCCCCCGTCCCGGGAGGAAAATCTATAATCAGGTAATCCAAGTCTCCCCAGTTCACCTCGGTGAGGAGCTGCTTAATGACACCCATCTTCATCGGGCCTCTCCAGATAACCGCGTCGTCCTTCTTCTGGAGGAGAAAGCCGATGGACATCACCTTGAGTCCCTCGCTGAATTCCACGGGGAGGATGGACTTTCCGTCGCTTCCCGGCCGCTTGCCCTCGAGATTGAGTAATGTCGGGATGCTCGGGCCGTGAAAATCGGTGTCCAGGAGACCGACCTTATTTCCATCCATCGCCAGCGATACCGCGATATTGGCGGCCACCGTGCTCTTTCCCACACCCCCCTTGCCGGAGAGCACCATGATCTTGTGTCGTATCCTGCCCATGCGGTCG
This sequence comes from Syntrophales bacterium, assembly GCA_028718565.1. Classification (GTDB taxonomy): domain Bacteria; phylum Desulfobacterota; class Syntrophia; order Syntrophales; family UBA2210; genus UBA6078. The sequence goes on from JAQULO010000049.1 coordinate 16,502, forward strand.
GCAAGGGCCTTCTGTTCCTGCTGTTCCTTGGTCTTCTTATTCTCTTCGACAGTCCCCAGACCGCCGGGAATCTTGTTTTTCTCTTCGCTCATTGTTCGTCTTCCCCTTCTGCTTGTTGTGGTTCAGTGTCCGAAGCAGGGCCTTGTTTCCGTAGCGCCCCTCCATTCGTATCGGTTTTTTGAACGTATTCGACCGCTTCCCCTACCATGTCTTTAAAAAGAATTCCACCTATTGAAGCTCCCCGCAACAAGTTGCGGGGAATCTCCTATTGTTAAGGAAAATATTTGTTTTGTATTCGCTCGCTTGCCCCGCCGCAAGCAGCGGGGAATGCGCTCACTGTTCAATTCAACGATGCCGGCCTTCATGGTTATCATATCTGCAATACAACACCGTATCGTCTCGTTTTTCCATCCTGATCAGATGTTTGTCCATCAGTTCCTGAACATACTTGACCGTTTCGTTTCGATGCAGATTCAACCCGCTCGATATATCATCGACGGAACAGGGACGCCTTCTCAGAAGTTCAAAGACGTCTTCCTGCGTGTGATAAAATTCGCCGATATTATGGATTCTTGAATAATCCGCAATCACTTCACAATGAGAACCGAAAAGAGTCCTCATCTCTCCCATTTTTTCTTTACTGACTGCGTCCACAAACCCTTCAGCCGGGGTCCTCACCGCGGTATTGAGTTGTACCCGCTCCGGGGCAATGCGACCAACCCATTTCCTGATCTTGAGCACCTCGCTTTTGATACCCGTAACACCACCCACGAGAAAGACCTCCAGCCATATAGGTCCATCGAAACACTCGCGGAGTTTGCATAATCCCTCGGCCATTTTTTTAAAGGAGATGTCAGGATGGGGCCGGTTCACATAGGAAAAGATCTTCTCGTCTCCCGCGTCAAGCGATGGAATGAGTAAGTCCGCCTCCTGTACGGCGGTGCGAACCGTGTCAATCCAGAACAGCGAACCATTCGTGAGAACCGCCACGGGAACGTCGGAGATTTTCTTAATGCCTGAAATAATATCTCCGATACGGCTGTGAAGTGTCGGTTCGCCTGAGCCTGAAAGGGTTATATAATCGGGACGCGGTATATCCTGAAGCCTTCGGGCAACTTCTCCGATTATATCCTTTACCTGCAAGAATTCCCGCAAGGTAATTATTCTGCTCGTTGTTCGTCCCAGCTGGCAGTAGATACAGTTATAAGTACATGTTTTAAAGGGGACAAGATCCACCCCCAGCGATCTTCCCAGGCGCCTCGAGGGTACGGGACCAAACGTATATCTCATTTTTTCTTTAATTATTTCAATCCTCTAATTATTGTAATACCTTAAGTCTCCCCGCCGCGACTTCAGAACGATGTCTCCGACGCGGCATCCTAT
>JAQULO010000050.1 GCA_028718565.1 Syntrophales bacterium
GTTTGTGGGTCTTGCCGGTGTAGTAGAGAATTCTCTCTGTTACGGTGGTCTTCCCCGCATCGATATGGGCAATAATCCCTATATTTCTTGTTTTTGAAAGTTTTCCGCCGGCCATGGTATTTGTCGTGCCCTTACGAGTGGTTTTCTACGATTATTTCTCTGTTGACCTCGAAGGGCCTGCTCGTATCTATATGACCTTTGACTGTTTCCACACCGTTGCCATCTATCAGTATCGTTACCTTCTTGACGGACGGCACATTGATGGTAACGGTATTGGTCAGCGAGTAGATGGTCATCATTTCACTGGCACTCCCTCCGGGATGAAGGTCAATCAGGTTTCTTCCGAAATCTATATAGGCCACGCCATTCTTTACGGCAACCCCCCTGAGATCTGTTTCCTTCGGGAATGTCTCCACCAGATCGGTATGAGGCCCCTCAATCAGCGCCTCTACCAATGCCCTGACCGTGTCATCAGGGGCTTTCCTCTTTGTGATATACCTCTCCTCCGGAATGAGGAAACGTTCGTTGAGATCGGAAAAATAGAGTCTCACCTTCTGTTTCTCTCCCGTCACCACCGAGCTGCTGGTTCCGTCGGCGGGTGGATACATGTAATCGAACAGCGAGAGAAAGAAGAAGAGAAGAAATCCCACGCCAACCAGAACGATGAGGGAGAGATAAAACACCCTGGTATTCTTCTTTTTCTTCTTCGCTTTTATCTGTCTGGATTTTGTTTTTTTCTTGGATCCCATGATATTTTTATTCCCCTATTGAAAAGCGCGCCAAATCTAAGGGAAAATTCATCCCTTGTCAAGACAAGAAAAGTTAAAATCGCTGTGACTGCAAAAATATCAGTATATGCAGACAATCGCAGCTGCATGAAGGTGACAGCCTTACCCGGGGCGAAACGGTATGTTTTCAGCGGGATCGTACCCTGCCGCAGGGTTACCGCAAGAGATAGTCCAGTTTTTCCCGTGCCTTTAATCCGAATACCGATTCCGGGTTGGTTTCAACGGCGAGGCGTAATTCCTGAATCGCCCTTTCTCTGTTTCCCCCTTCAAGGTAGCTTATCCCCAGCCAGTAGTGCGATTCGGTCATGCCGGTAGCGCTATTGATCGATTGTTCCAGGTAATATATGGCCTTGTCGATGTTATGCCCGGCAAGATATGCGATTCCCATATTTTTCTGAATGAGTGGGCGTATGATAGTATCGGGCTCTCTTGTGAGTGCCGCCTCGTATTTTGTGAGAGCCGTCTGATAGTCCCCCTTTTTGTGGTACGCCCAGCCGATGTTGTTCAGCGCTATGGCGGGGGTTTTATAGAGCATATTGGAAAGGCCCCGGTTGAACTCCTCGATTGCCCTGTCATAAAGCCCCTCTTCCAGATATATGGTTCCCAGATAATTGTGTGCCTCCGAATAATCCGGGTCTCTGGACAGGGTTGCCTCGAATTGCTTCTTTGCCTCTTCCTTCATGCCGTTTCCGTAATACGAAAGGCCGGTATAGTAGTGTATCTCCGGATCATCCGGAGAAAGACTCTGGGCTACAAGAAACTCCCTGAGTGCCGTGGAGAATTGTCCCGATTTAAGATAAGCTGTGCCCATTGTCACATGGGAGTTCGCTCTTTCTCTGTCTTGACTGCTTGTAGCGCAACCGGTGAGAAATATCGCTGCGGCTATTATTGCCAGAAGAATCAGGTGCTCAGGTACCTTGCTTCTCGTGAGATGGACTCTATAGATTGTTGTTTGCATTAACCCACCAGTCACCCTTATCCTTGAACCACCACTCTGAGGAGTCTGTATCGGTTATAATTACCGCCAGCTTTTTTGCGGTGTCCGTGCAGAGTCTCTTGACCGCAAAGTCTATCCATTCCTGACTGTACTTGTTTCCCAGATCGCTATATTCCTTTAACTGGAGAATCAGCGCCAGTTGGTCGGCATCGTGCGCCAGAAGTGATTCTCTGGTTTTCTTTTCGTTGAATTCATTGATGGCGCTTCGTATCTCTTCTCCGAAAGAGAGGGTCTTCGCAAGCTCATTAACCGCTTTATTTTCATTTACTTCCACGTATTTCTTGTTGACATAGTTCATGTCACCGGTACGTGCCTCCGGGAGATCATGAATAAGGCACAGTTTCAGAACCCTTGCTTCATCCGCCTCTGAATCCATTTTGCACAGTGTATAGCCTACGAAGATCGTCCGTAGAACATGCTCCGCTACGGATTCTGAACCAGATCCCAGGAACTGGAACCCCGACCTGGGTGTTTTTTGCAACATTCCCGTCTCGAATAGAAAATTCGCTATACTCTTCATATCAACCCTTCTTCAATGTCTTTACGCGGTTTTCCATCATATCGTAGACCTTCTTTATCTCCAACTGGAGAGAAGCGATTCCGTCAGGCTTCATGGACACTACCCGGCCCATCCGATCGTGCCAGTACTGGATCACGGATATCTCGTTTTCTTTCAGCCTCTTTTCAACCTTTTCCTGAAAGTCTCTCAAAAAATCGTGGTCAGTCATGTCACCTCCTCCCCTGTTCCAGGGGAACACATAGCGATACCGCCTAACATATATCATTTGAGTCCCAGTTGCAACAGAGATATCATCTATCTTCTTCGATGCTTACGCTCCTGTTTCCTGTCATAAGCGCCCGGTGTTTAACGGTTGTTCCTCGCCCGTCCTCCCTTGAAGGTCATTTAACCGAATTTTGTTTTATTCATCCAGTGCCCGGTAGTTGCCGATGAGGATTCTCCGATTTGACTTTCGGGTGCCATCCGTATATATGCCTATGCATATACAGAAGTAATATCGCTTGAGGAGGGTTGCCGTGAGCAGACAGGGTTTGTTGAGTTATCTTCTTCTCGCCATAGTGTTTCTCTTCCTGGCCGATCCTTCGGTTGTATTCCCCAGAGAAGAGACAGCCTATATTTCATTTAAGAGGGTGGGGGTTTCGCGAGATAAGGCGGACCCTTACGTTGTCAAGGAGAATGAACACCTGCTTGAGATAATCAGGAGAAACTACAATGTTTCAGAGGAGGACATTTACAGAATCCTGGAACTGGTTAAGAGCTTTAACCCTCAGATGAAAGACATTAACGTGATATATCCCGGCCAGAAGTTACTCCTCCCTCGGAAAAGGCCTTCAGGTGTGCCCCCATTGCCCGATAAGAAGAACGAGAATAATGTGCTAAAATATGTCGTGAGGAGGGGCGACAGCATCTCGGATATTGTTCATAGAGTTGGTAACTCTTACGGGGATCTTTATAGGGTATTGGGGGTTGTAAGGCGCCTAAACCCGAAGATTAGAGATTTAGACAGAATATACCCGGGGCAGACCCTGCTTTTGCCCTCCGCAGCCCGAAGGGAGGCACAGCCGCCGACCGCAGGTAATAGTGCTACCATACCTGACGACAAGATACTGCCCGTTGTCAGTCATATCGTAAACAGGATGCAGGGCGTGGTCATAACGGACGGGAGTTACTGTGTCCCCGTGCCTCCTTCCAGCGAGGTGACGATTGATTGTTCAAAGGTTCCTGTTATAGAAATGCCCGATGGTAATACGATTCTCCTTGATCTGTCCAACCGGATACCTGCAGATCTGAAAAGGCTTATAGAGTCAACGTGGGATACCTACCGTGTTATTGGTGTCAAGATAAAGGAGCCGATACCTTCCCTCCTGGAGAGGATCGTGGGAGCTACCGGCGTATATACCCTTGAAAAGATCAATCGGCAGATGAAAATAGGCGATACTCCGGTGATGCGGGTTTTTCTCGGGTGGCTCGTTTCAAAAAAGTCTGAGACCAGGGGGGCGGGCAGGTATGCATTTAATTTTGTGAAAGATATTTCCGACGTTCTTCCCCTTCCCGTAAAGAACTATGCGGGGAGGAACGGCCTAGAGATCATTGAGATAATGGATGGCTTCGGGATAACGGGTGACGATACGGTATATCAATCTTCCCCCGTGAACGTCCTTGATTCGGGGAGTGGCCTGATTCTTGCCGATTCGCTACTTGGAATGCTTGGGTACTCTCCGGTAAGGGGGGGCGAGATTACGGTGCTGAGCGGAGATGGGCTTTCCCTGTCTATGAAGACGGAGCTTCTGCTGAACGTTGGGGGCACACGCGTTATCATAACCTCACGGAGCGTTTCTGAGCAGGTCCTGAGTATCCTGCAGGAGAAAGGTGACAGGGTTATCTTAGTATCGAAAGGGAAGAATAAAATCGAGATCATTGAAAATCTTGTCCAGGCCATGAGGCTCTCGTATTTACGTGACGACTTCAGATTCTCACTTTCTCGGGATATCGGGAAAGAACGTGGTGACATATCCCTCCCCGCCCTGCGGCTCGGAGGTGACAGGGAGTTGTATCTTGTGGACTACGATGTTGACCAAGACATCCAGGAACTTCTTTATAAGGAGTGGAAAGTGGCACTGGTAAGATATTGAAGATAAAGGGAATTGCCTTGATATCAGGCGGGCTTGACAGTATACTGGCTGTAAAGGTTATGCAGGAACAGGGGGTTGAAGTTGAGGGTGTTGCCTTTGAGACGCCTTTTTTTGGTTCTGACAGGGCTGTGGAGTCGTCCAGCGCGATAGGCCTTCCGCTGACCGTTGTGGATATTACGGAAGAACATCTCGTCATGCTCAGGGCGCCTCGGTACGGGTATGGCAGCAATATGAACCCCTGTATAGATTGTCACATACTGATGCTCAAGAAGGCCGGGGAGATGATGGCGGCCCGAAGGGCCGACTGCATTTTGACGGGGGAGGTCTTGGGACAGCGTCCCATGTCTCAGGGGAAACAATCCCTCCATGTTGTGGCGAAGCGGTCGGGTTATCAGCCATACATTATCCGGCCACTGAGTGCCCGGCTTCTGCCGGAGACCATGCCGGAGATGGAGGGAAAGGTTGATCGGTCGCGACTTCTAGACATACAGGGGAGGGGGAGAAAACGCCAGATGGAGATGGCCGACGGGTACCGTATAACCGGGTACGCTACCCCGGCAGGAGGATGTCTCCTGACAGACCCGGGATTCTCAAATAGACTGAGAGATCTCTTTGCTCACGATAAAAATATGCAGGTCAGAGACCTGGAACTCCTCAGGGTTGGGAGGCATCTGCGTCTGAATGATGAAACAAAGATAATCGTGGGTCGAAAACAAAGGGAGAATTCGATCATCAGGGAACTTTCGGAGGACTGTGACATTGTGATCAGCATGAGAGACCTCTCTGGTCCCACGGTTCTGGTACCTTATGGGTGCGGAAGCGACGACCTGATCCGTGCCGCCGGCATATGCGCCCTCTACAGTCATGCCCCCGATGACTTGAAGGCCATTGTGGAGTGGCGGACGGGGGGAGGGGCTACCCACCATGTTGAAATATTGCCCGCAGAGGGAGAAGGGGTGCGGCAGATGATAATCTGAGGAAGGGCTTTTGGGGGCATGTCTTTTCCACGTTACCCGTTTTAGCCTGTAGCGTATCAAGATTCTCAGGATTCGTTGTCTTATAACCATCAAAAACTTATGGAAAACTGTTGATAGAAGGTGTAGTTACTCTGGCTAGGAGTACTGTGCCTACGCTATATTGGAGGGTTAGATGAAGATACAGTTCAATCGAAAGAGGGGCCTTTCCCTGTCGGTGTTTTTGACTTTCACCCTGGCGATCGTATTATTGATGGGGCACAGTGCCGCCCGCGCAGCGGATAGCGAAACCTACAAGAACCTGAAGCTGTTTAACGAAGTGCTCAGTATGGTGGAAAAGAACTATGTTGAGGAGATTGACCCCAAAGTTGTTATCAATGGAGCCATACAAGGGATGATAAAAGCACTGGACCCGCACAGTGCTTTTATGACTGCCGAACAGTACAATGACCTGCAGACAGATACCAAGGGGACCTTCAGCGGGTTGGGTATTGTCATAACCATGCAGGATGACGTCATTACCGTCGTGGCGCCGATAGAGGACAAACCGGCATTTGTCGCCGGTGTCAAGTCGGGAGACAGGATAATCAAGATAGATGGTGAGACAACGAAGGATTTTAGCATCATGGATGCGGTGCACAAACTTCGCGGGGAAAAGGGGACAAAGGTAACCATAACAGTCACCCGTGAGGGCGGAGATGATCCGATAACATTCGATATTATAAGGGATGTTATAGAAGTAAAGAGTGTAAAACAAAAGGTATATTACGGTGATATCGGTTATATCAGAATCTCGAATTTTCAGGAGACAACTGCGGATGAACTTAACTCGGCCCTCACAGAGATAGGTGCCGGAAAGAACCCCCTCAAGGGGCTTGTTCTGGATTTGAGAAATAATCCGGGGGGACTTTTGGACCAGTCCGTGGAGGTGTCGGATGCATTTCTCAAGTCGGGGGTAATCGTATCGTCGAAGGGGCGAGCGGAGAACAGCAAAAGGATATCCGAGGCCAAGGATAAAGGGAATGAGCCCAAGTGTCCTATTGTTGTCTTGATCAACGGTGGAACCGCCAGCGCTGCGGAGATTGTGTCAGGAGCGCTCCATGACAATAAGAGGGCTGTTCTGATGGGCACCCGGACCTTTGGGAAAGGGTCGGTGCAGACCATCGTTCCCCTCAAGGACGGCTCGGCGCTGAAGCTGACTATTGCAAAGTATTACACCCCTGCCGGGGAATCGATCCAAGCCAAGGGAATAGCCCCTGATATTGCTGTTGAATATGTGGAACCTGCTGCCGACGTCAAAGACAAGCCTGAACAGATCAGGGAAAAGGACCTGAAGGGACACATAGAGGGTGAACAGGGAGAAGGGATAGACGAAAAGGCCGGCAGGGAGATGGCAGATCTCAAGAAGGACAATCAGTTGAAAAGCGCGATAGATATGTTGAGGAGTTGGGATGTCTTCAAAAAGATGTGATACTATGGAAAATCTGAAGATGAAGCGCGCCGTATCGGGTATCGGTAAACGAGCAGGGTGAAGAAAAAAAAGGTATATTCAAAGAACGCGGCACGGGGCGGGACGGTTCATTCAAAAAGAAGGTCTCTCGCAGTCTGGATATGCGTCGTTGCCCTCATCGGCACTGTGGCCTTCGCGGCCTACTGGCTGTATCATCGTAGAGGCGGCGATGATACTTTGAAGCTGTCTTCCACGCATGGGAAGGGCTCGGCGTCGAGGGTTGTACCCATGAAAGGGCACAGGAGCGCGAAGGGGGGAAACAGAGTGGCCTTCGTCATTGACGATATGGGATACGATGTATCAATTCTGGAGGAGATCCTCGCGATAGATGTTCCCATAACAATTTCTATTCTTCCGCACCTTCCATATTCAGTGACGGTTGCGCGGGAGGCGCACAGGTCGGGGAGAGAAGTGTTGCTCCACCTGCCGATGGAACCGTATGGTTATCCCGAGAGGCGTCCGGGGAACGGGGCGCTTCTGTTGCGTATGGATGATAATGAACTTGTGAATCAACTGGAAGAAGATATCCGGAGTGTTCCCCATATATCTGGAGTCAATAATCATATGGGGTCGAGATTCATGGAAGATAAAGAAAAAGTGACGCTGGTGCTCCAATATCTCAAGAAAAAGGACCTTTTTTTTCTGGACAGCCTGACAACGAAAGACTCAAAAGGGTTGCTGGTGGCGGGAAGGATAGGGCTGCCACATGCCGGAAGGGATATATTTCTTGATAATGACTGTGATTTTGAAGAAGCGGTCGATATATTACACCACATTGTTGAAAAGAAGGATCTGTGGAAAACAATTATAATAATTGGACATTCTCATGAAAGTACCGTGCGGGCAATCGGCGAGGCGCGGTCTCTTTTCAGGGATAACGATATCCGCATTGTGCCGTTGTCCGATCTGATCGAATGAAAGCGGAGATGCCCGTGAAAATTTTATCCACGAGTTTCCCAATACGTAGGGAGCGCGTTTGACATGGATTGTATCCCTCGGCGTTAAAAGGATTCCACCTGCTCCGGGTAAAAAGGGGAACTGATGTTTTGCGAGGGCATTAGAAACAGGATATGAGGACCATGTACACGGGAAAAAATATATTTTTTGTAATCATTCCTCTTTTTCTTATGGTGGCATGCACCGCTGCGCCGTACGAGGACAAAACAAGGGCGGGGAGTCCTTTGTCGGAAGGCTCTTTATCGGATGGGTATTATCACTACTCTCGAGGGGTGCTCTTTGCGATTGACGGAGAGATTGACGAAGCCATTGATGAATACGAGAGCGCCATGCGATGTGATCCCGAATCCCCTTATCTCATGACCGAACTTGCCGCACTCTACATACAAAAGAAAGAGATGGACAGGGCGCTCAGTTTATTGGAGCGGGCTGTCGCATACGCCCCTGAATATGTGGATTCCCTTATTCTGCTTGGTAGTCTGTATGGTAATCTCAACAGGTACGAAGATGCCATACATGAGTATAAAAAAGTCATTGGTATAGACTCCGGAAGACGAGAAGCGTACCTCTTTCTCAATCTTTTCTACCGCGAGAACAAGGAATATGACAGGGCGATAGGTGTGCTGGATGATCTCCTGAGGATTGACCCTTCTAATGTGATGGGCAGCTATTACCTTGCCAAGACATATGCTGTGATGGACAGGGATGACGAAGTCCAGATATGGCTTAAAAAAACCCTGGATATCGCGCCGACGTTCAGGCCGGCGCTGCTGGATCTGGGGATGCTGTACCGGTCCCAGGATAAGGATGACGAGGCCGTAGCTATCTACGGGGATTTTCTCCGGTCCAATCCAGCCGATGTTCAGATACGATTTGAACTGGGGAATACTCTTATGAGGTCAAAGAAATATGATATGGCCGCCCAAGAGTTTGAAAAGATATTGGAGTGGGACGCTTCTTTTGCCGATGCGAGATTTTCGCTGGGCCTTGCCAATTTCCTGGGTGGCTTAAACTACGACAGAGCCGTCACGGAATTTCTTGAGTTGCTTCGGGTACGCCCTGACAATGACAAGGCCATATACTTTCTTGCATCTACGTACGAAAAAAAGGGCCAGTATGCGGATGCGCTCAAGGAACTCGAATCCATACCGGAGAAATCGGACTTATACGTGGCCGCCCGTGTCAGGATGGGCCTTATTCTGAAAGTGGGAGGCGATGCCGAGAAAGCGATTGGTCTTATCAAAAATGAGATAGAAAATGGGAGCGAAGACCTCGAATTCTATAGGTTTCTTACCGCCCTTTACGAGGAGGAGGGCAGGCTTGAGGATGCGGAGAATGTTTTAAAGAGGGGCCTTTCCATCTCGCCGCAGGATGTGGACTTGCATTACCGCTTGGGCGTTGTGTACGGAAACGAAAACAAGCATCGGGAGAGCATAGAAGCGATGGAGGCACTGCTCAAGATTGACCCGAATAATGCCGACGCAATCAACTTCATCGGTTACAGCTACGCGGAGAGGGGGGTGAGGCTTGATGAGGCCGAAGAACTGATCAAGAAGGCCCTTATCCTGAAGCCTAATAACGGCTGTATCATGGATAGTCTGGGCTGGGTTTACTTTCGTCAAAACAGGGTGGAACTGGCGATCAATTATCTGCAAAAGGCGTTGGGCATTTCCCCTGAAGATCCAACCATTGCCGGCCACCTCGGCGATGCCTATAAAAGGAACGGTCAGATAGAGAAGGCGCTGGACATATACAAACAGGCGCTGCACCTTAACCCTGGAAACAATGAACTGAAGGAAAAGATAAGAAATACGCGGATACCCGGTGAGTAAAAAAGATATTATAGTAACGTGTCTTGTGCTCCTTGCTTTTTCCGGGTGTGTCCCCGGGAAGATCCCGGAGGTTACAACAAATAGGTCCGCGGCACTTCCACGGGACGTCCTTGGAAAGATCGCTACGCCGGACAGCGACGATACGATAAAGGCCACGGCGATAATCTCCTTCAGCTCTCCCGAGGGAGATTACTCCCGGAAGGTAGCCCTTTTGTTGCGGATGCCTTCCTTCCTCCGTATAGAGGCGATACCCTTCTTTGGTCCGGCGGACTTTTTCCTTTCTGCGAACGAAGAATCTCTCAAGGTATTTTTCCCGGGGGAGGGAAAATTTTATGTGGGCGCGGCGACACGGGAAAACCTCTTTCTGTTTTTCAAGGTGTTTTTCTCCCCTGCCGATATGGTTCCTCTCCTTGCCGGGCAGCCTCCGAACACAACGGGGGGGCATCTTTCGGGGCACGTAGAAGGAAGATTATACCGGGTAAATATCAAATCCGAAAAGAGGAGGCGGTCGCTGTGGATAGATACTGACGGCCATATCTTGACAAGGATTGAAGACGTTGAGGATGGCAGGACCCTCTGGAGAGCTACATTCACGGACCATATTGTTGTGAGCGGGACACCTTATCCGAGGAGGATAAGGATACAGGCGAAAGAGCCCGAGGGGGTAGAGATCGACATACGATATTTTGACCTGAATATATCAACCAACGAAGATACGACAATCTTCGATCTCCGGATACCTCCCGGTATCGTACCAATACCCATAGATCAATGATGCGTGTGAATTTCCCTGAATCCCCGCCCGGCATCGAGCGAGCCTACTTGATGTCGATCAGCTTCTTTCTGGCTACGCTTGCAGGTGTCGTGTTGGGATAATCCTTAATAACCCCCTGTAGCAGGAGCTTGGCGCTGGCTTTGTCGCCAAGTTTCAGGAAAGAAAACGCCTGTTTTAAAAGTGCGTTGGGGACCTTGTTCCCCTTGGGGTAGTTTTGCATTACCGACTCGTATTCTATGATCGCCTCTTCGTATTTTTCCTGGAAGTAATAACACTCCCCGATCCAAAACTGCGCATTATCCGAGTATTCCGAATTGGGAAAGGCTTTCAGAAACTTTCGAAATTCCTCTTTCGCAGTATCATACCGTCCGCTCTGAAATATGGCGTAGGCATTGGCGTAAGACTCTTCCCTGCCTGCGGCGGGCTCGCTCTCTTCAGCTGAACCCGAACCCGCCGCTTTTCCTTCTCCACCCCCTCCGCCTTCCGTTTTGCCTATGCCCAGATCATTCTCAAGGCGTGTCAGTCTGTTTGAGATATCCTTCAGACTGCTGCGCGGATCTTCAACCTTTGATGACTCAAGGGTGGACACCTTTACATCCAACCTTTCAGTGGTGCCCCGCAACCTCTGCACACTGTCTCTCAAATTTGCCACATCCGCGCCGATATCCGCCTGAATCTTTCCGCTGGACCTTAGGGCGTCACTGTTTTTCCTCAGAGCGTCACTGTCTTCTTCGACAAGTTTTTGGAGGGCTGCTATCTCTGTCCCGAGACGCGCCTCAGCCCGACGAAGCTCCTCTTGCGTCGCGCATCCCGCGCATATGAACGCCAAAGCCAAAAAAAGGATCACAAGATTCTTCAAGAGAAAACCTCCGCAGGGTTATTACTTCTTGGAGACTACGAGAAAATGATCTCTCCTGTTTTTCGCCCATGCCACTTCATTGTTTGCCGGGTCCAACGGCATTTCTTCACCATAACTTATGGTGTCTATTCTTCCCTCGGCGATACCCAGGCTCATGAGGTAAGACTTCGCCGTCTCGGCGCGCCTTTCTCCGAGGGCCAGGTTATACTCTCCCGTTCCCCTGTTATCACAATGCCCCTGGATGGTTATCTCCCAACCGTTCTGTTTTGACAGCCAGCTTGCAATTTCCCCCAATATCTTTCTGGCATCGGAGGTGAGGTCATATCGGTCGAAGTCAAAATGAATATCTTTCTCTTTGAAGGCGGCGGCTTCGGCCATCAGACGCTCTTGTTCCCGCTTCGCCTTCAGGGCAGCCTCTTTCAAGGTGTCCTCTTCCAGTGCAACCGATTCCGCCTTGGATTTGGCGGTTTCCATTGTCGAGATGTTCGCATCGCCTTTAATGGTATTACTCTTGACTGTCTGGTCCGTAGCACACCCCGACAAAAAAACCAGTGAAAGGCTACATACGAGCGCCAGCAACACTACAATAATCGAATTCCTCTTCATCTTACCTCCCTCTCTCTTTAGTTTTCTATCTTACGAACTTCTTCTCAACTGTCTCGACAGCGACGTACGACCCGTCCCCATTAGGACACAAAAAAGGTTCAAATTCAATATAAATTTAGATGCTGGGACCACGAGGGGCTATGGGACGATTTTACCCCTTTTATGTCGGGTAACACTCGTAGATCTGAACCATTGGCATTTATAATACACACCATCTCCCGGTCGTTCTTTTTCGAGGAGAAGACCAGGTACCGTCCATCCGGTGACCAGGAGGGAGATTCTCCTCCTCCCTCTTCAAAGGTGAGTTGCATGAGATTGTTCCCATCTTCTCCAACGGAAAATATCTGGAAGCAGCCGTTTGATGATCCTTCGTACGCAATTTTTGTCCCATCCGGCGACCAGCAGGGTGACGAGTTGTATGAACCTTCGAAGGTCAGCCTCCTTACATTCTTTCCCTCCGAATCCATAACAAATATCTGGGGAGAACCGGAACGGTTCGATACGAAGGCTATTTTTTTCCCATCAGTTGACCACGTTGGAGATACATCTATGGCGCGATCATTCGTCAAGCGCTGGAGGCTGCCGCTGTCGAGGTGCTTGATGTAGATATCTTCATTGCCGTCCTTGCTGAGGACCATGAGGATCTTTTTGCCGTCAAGGGACCAGGATGCGGGCAGATTTAACCCCCTGAAAGAGGATATCTTCTGTGTCGTCCCGCTAGCCACGTCTATCACATAGCAATCCGGATTTCCGGCCTTATACGAGGTAAATGCTATTTTTGCGCCGTCCTGCGACCACTGGGGGGAAAGGGAAAGGGATTTATAAGTAGTTACCTTAACGGGATCGGACCCGTCGAAGTTTATCGTATATATCTCGGAACTACTCCCCTCTTTCCCGACGAAGGCTATCTTCGTGTCAAAGACTCCCCCCTTCCCGGTCAGTGCAAGTAATGTCTCGTCTGCAAACTTAAGGACCATGGCCTTCTTGTCTTCCGATTTTCCCCAGTATTTTTTTCCGGTAATAAGTTTTCCCTCTATGGCATCGAACAGGCGGAACTCGACGGCAAGATTTTTGCCGTCATAACTGAACCCTCCTTTTACAAGAAAATCAGAGCCGATACTTGACCAGTTGGAAAAATCTATTTCTTCGACGGTTATTCCGGCACGGCTCTGATCTTCGAGGAAGGCATCTTGACTGATCATCTTGAAAAACCCGGTAATCTTCAGGGTGCTGGACAGTTGGTCCGCAAACCATGCGGAGAGGTTCTCGCCCGGCTTCATGTTCCCCAAATCTTTGAATTCCGGGATCGCCAGCGGGAATTTCTGAAATGCGGGCGAGTTTATGTCTATATATACCTTGCCACAGGCCGCGGAACTGCACCAGAAAACTACCGAGAAAATAAGGAGGGCTATTATTTTACGCATAAAATCCTTGCTCTTCATTGAATAGTGTCACACAGCGGCATAGTAACTTCTCAGGGGGCCATCAAGATTTGATTTTTGCCCCCTACATCTCCGATGAGTGAAACCGTATTCCCATATCAATATATTTTTTGTTCAGCCACTCGGGGAGGGGAGGGAACTTCCCCACTTTCCTGATCGCCTTCAGGGCGGATTCATCAAAATATCTGTTGCCGGATTGCTTCTCAAAGGTCAAACTCACCACGCTACCGTTTTTCAGGATCTTTGCTTCTATGACTGTCTCAAGATTGGCATTGTGCAGGATGCCCTCAGGCAATGCCCATTTCTCCTTTATCATGGACCAGATGACAGAGTAATATACCTTCATCTGCATATTCAACTCGGAGTTGTCGGGGGATGCTGATGCTACCGGCTGGGGGCGCCTTGTACCGGTGGGGGGAGGAGCGTCGGCGGAGGCAACCTTTTTCTTTATACTCTCTATCGCCGTATCGACGTTTCCTGTCTCTTTCCTCTGGGTTTTTGCTTCCCGTACGGGGATGCGCAGAACCTCTCCGACCTCTTTCTTCATTACCACTGAGTGATTCTTGCGATCCATGCCGACAACTACCCTCGATATCTCCTGGGAAGACCTTACCTCCACCGAACTCGAGGGAAGACTCACCAGATCCACCGTATATGTGGGCCCGAAGGTCCACCTGGGGTCCGGCAGAGACGGAGAAAAGAATATGATTGAAATGATGAGGGCATGGAGGAGAAACGAGAGCACGACCATGTTATTCAAGCCCGTGGCGTCATCATGATTTTTCTCCGGCGCCTCCGTTAAGAAAGTCATGCCTATTCCTTCGGAGATTCTGTAATCATTCCCAACTTGTCAACACCGGCCTTGCGCACTTCAGACATGACCCTAACCACAAACCCGTAGGGGATTTCTTTGTCTGCACGCATGAATATCTCTCTGTCTATTCTTGAGTCAAAGATCCCTTCCAGCTTGGTCTTCAGGTCTGTTATGGATGTTTGGTATTTGTTTATAAAGATCTCTTCCTTGCTGTTTATCGTCAATATGAGCTTTTCCTCGCCGACATCCACCGTCCTGGCCTTTACACGGGGAAGATTGACATCTATCCCCATCTGTAACATAGGGGCCGTGACCATGAAAATTATCAACAGGACCAAGACCACGTCGACAAGGGGGGTAATATTGATATCCGATATAGGCCGTTTTGCGGCATTTCTTCTGTTTCTTGAGTATCTCATCTGAGGGTACTCTTTGTGTAATACCTTTCTACTATGTTGAGAAATTCTGAAGAGAAACTGTCTGCCTCCACCGTCATGGTCCGTATCTTGTTGGTATAGTAGTTATAAAAGATGACTGCGGGTATTGCCGCTGCCAAGCCGGCGGCGGTGGCTATCAAGGCCTCCGATATCCCCGGGGCGACTACCGCCAGTGTGGCGGAGCCCTTCACTCCGATGCCTTTGAACGCATTCATTATGCCCCATACGGTTCCAAAGAGCCCTATAAAAGGACATGAACTCCCTGTCGTAGCAAGGAATCCCAGTGAACTCTCCAGTTTTGTTGTCTCCGAATCGCACGCCCTGTTCAGGGCCCTTTCAATGTTATCCAGCCCCTTCATCTCCAGTGACCATGATGACTCAGTGCTCGCGTCCGGAAGCGTCTCCTTCCTGATTCCGGCGATCTTGACGAGTTCGGTATAGCCCGCCCTGAAGACCTTGGCAATCTGAGAATATCTGAATTTTTTTGATTCAGGGAAGACTTCCGACAATTTGTTGATCTTCATATATCTATCGAGAAACATGTCGTTTTCTCTCTTAGATTTTTTGATCAGTCTATACTTTGTCAGGATGATGGCCCACGAGACCACGGAAAAGAAGAGGAGCAACAGAAGCACAAATTGAACCATTGGTCCCGAATCCAGTATCATGTCGAGGACGTTTCCATGGAAATGTCTCCCGATATCTGCTGATGTTACCGCCAAAGCTTCGTCCACTTTTATTCTCCCAAGCGCGTGTTGAGTACCGCTAACGGACCTGACAATCAGGTCCGCTAGCGGCCGATTTAGGGGACTTTTGTATTTTAAAATCAAGCCATTGTCAATACATCTTTTTTGACAACATACATCTCTTTTGGTCGTAAGGAACCGGCAACCTGTCCGGAGTTGCTCTGCGGAATTCGGAAGGTGCGATTCTGTGAAGGATAAAAGACGATATGCTCTTTGAACGGTATGAATGAATTTAGTGCGTGTGTTTTAACCTTATGAACCTCTTTTGGTGATCAGGAACGCCCACAGTAGCGGCCTGTCTGAAGCCGTTCCGAGTGCGTCTCGCGGACGATACCAATACCTGCCCGCCGTGTTGTGAAGTGGCAGCTTCTACAGGAACTCAATAGACGCCATACCGTTTCGGAGGCTTCGCAGGAGGCAATGCCGACCGTCAGGGTTTTCCCGGGATGCGGCAGGATACCCCGCTCTTGGCCATCTTTTCTTCATACATATGCTTGTCCGCCTTGTTCTGAACATTGGCGAGCAGCGTCCCCTTCTCCCCCGTCGCGGTGCCTATGGAAAGGCTAAGCGGACATGCGGGGTGGTCTTCATTGTGTGCGGCCAGGAAACGCCTCACGCGGTTGATACTCTCCTTGGTTGTTGCGGCGTTCGTTCCGGGGAGGATCACGGCAAATTCATCCCCGCCGATCCTTGCCACCGTATCCTCTGTGCGAAAGGACTCACGTAATACCTGTGCCGTCCGTTTCAACAGGTCATCCCCCGCCGTATGCCCCCCGGTGTCATTGACCTCCTTCAAGCCATCGACATCCACCATGACGATACTGACAGGGAACGCTCTCCCCCTTTCAAGGCGTGTAACCTCCTCCTGAAAGAAGGCCCTGTTGTAAAGATCCGTCAGGCTGTCGTGGGTGCCCATATGCCTGAGGCTCTCTTCCATCCTCTTTCTCTCGGTGATATCAATAAGGGAGACCACACTCCGTTCGGTTTTTGGGATTTTGGAGACCGTAAATAAGACATCCAGGGTGTGTCCCTCCCTTACGATCAATTTGAATTCGCCACGCACCGGGATGGCGGCGGCATCCGGGTCTTTTCTCCTCGCACGGTAGTATCCCAGCATCCTCTCCAGATCACTCTTCTCTACAAAATCCACCCATTTTTTCTTTCCCTCTATCTCATAGGCCCATCTCCCCACCATCTCTTCGAAGCCGCTGCTCGCCATGGATATGGTCATGTCATCCTCCACGATCAACATGGCGGTGCCTGTGTTCTCGATGATGGTCCGGTAGCGAATCTCCGAGGCGCGCAGTTGTTCTTCGATCCTCTTGCGGTCCGTTATATCCATGGAGCTTCCCAGGGTTGCCGGCTCGCCGTCGAACACAATGGGGGCCACGGTCTCGATGATCCATCGGATATCCCCGGTCTTTGTAACCCTCCGGTACTCATAGAACGCCTCGCGCTTTCCCTTCAGCATTTCCCTGGCGTAGCTCTTTATCGCCTCACGATCATCGGGATGAACGATGCTCATGGGGTCCTTCCCCATCAGCTCTTCAGGAGTATGACCGGTATACCCCGCAGCCCGGGTGTTGATATACAGGAATTTCCCCTTGCGTATGACGTAAATGCCCGCAAACGACTGTTCAGCAACGACCTGGTACAGCCTTTCCAGTCGCCTCCCCTCTGTCAAGTCTCGAGCGATACCGCAGAAACCGACGGGTTCCCCCCCTGAATCCCGCATAAGCGTCATCGATACCCCGATGAGCTTCCTTGTGCCATCAGGGCATATCAACTCATAGTCCACCACTTGCGCCGAGTTTCCCGTCCGGTACACCTCGTTGAAGATCCGATATATCCTCTTTGCCGTCTCCGCGCTGACGAAATCGCGATTGTTCATGCCCATCAACTCTTCATGTGCAAAACCGGTAATCCCGCACATGGAGTTGTTGAAGAATGTCACGTTTCCGGCAAGATCCGTTTCATAGTAGCCGTCCTCTATCGTATCGAGGATGGTCCGATAGCGCTCCTCGCTCTTCTGGAGAGCCTCCCTCGTCTGTACCCGTTCGGTGACA
>JAQULO010000051.1 GCA_028718565.1 Syntrophales bacterium
CTATAGATTAAACAATAGTTTCGGATATATAGCTATAATAAGATGCCAAAATGCGTTGAAAAAAGCAAGCAAAAAATGCCACATTCTCCAATTATTCTAGAAACTTATTGTTTCCGGATGGACACTAGTTTGTTATGAGCTTGGGTTCGTCGTTCAGGTAGGGTATCGCCAGTCTCAGCTTCTTCAGGGCCTCTTTCTCGATCTGTCGTGCCCGTTCCCGCGTTATATTGAACCGGTCACCTATCTCCTGAAGGGTTTCGGGATCATCCGCCATTACCCTGCGCCGTATGATGTACCCTTCTCTCTCGTTGAGTTTCTCCAGGGCTCCCGCTATGTTTCTCTTGACCAGGGCCATCTCATCCTTCTTGATAAGGGCATCTTCCTGGCTTGCGCCCTTGTATACGAGATGATCGATGTAGGTCGATTCCCCCTCATCGTCCATGGCTGCATTCAATGAGACGTCGCGGTTGGAAAGACGCAGATCCATTTCCTCTATTTCTCTTTCCGTTACATTGAGTATCTCAGCTATTTCTTTAAATTCCGGGCTTTCATGCGAGATGTCCTCCAATTTCTGTTTCGTCTGTTTCAGCTTGAAGAAGAGTTTTCTCTGTGCCTGGGTGGTCCCTACCTTGACGAGGCTCCATGTTTTTATAACGAAGTTCTGCATGTATGCCCGTATCCACCACACTGCGTAAGATATAAGGCGGTACCCCTTATATGGGTCGAACTTCTTGACGGCGTGCATCAGGCCTATGTTCCCCTCCTGGATCAGATCGATCAGTTTTACCCGGTAATTTTTGTATTCATGGGCTATCTTGACCACAAATCTCAGGTTTGAAGTAACCAGCTTTTCGGCTGCCTTCATGTCATTCTCTTTGACAAACTTCACCGCCAGTTTGAACTCATCCTCGGCTTTCAGGATGGGGAAACGGCTTATTTCCGCTATGTATATATCAATCGAATCGGTTACTGCGGGTAGGCTCATATTGGGTTCCTTAAGCACTTTTATAGTGCCGTCAATGTAAGTATATTTTTCTCAATAGTCAAGTTTTTTTGAGCTTTTATGGTACCCCTTCATCTTGACATTGCCCTCGTTTATGTTTATCCTACGCGTAAAATGCGAAAGGAGACCCCTATGGGTTCTCAGAACGAATCGATTATGGAATTTGCGTGCAGGTTTGCAGGGGAGATACAGGCGAAGGCGATCCTGTTGTATGGTGAAGTGGCCCAGGATCTTCTCACGAAGAAGGGGGACGCTCCCTGCTTTGACACGATCCTCATAACGAGAGAAAAAGATAATGTTCAGCATAATAAAAAGCTTTTCTCAAGTGTTATAAATATTCCCAATGTGAACGTCACGCGTCTGAGCCAGATAAAGGTTGTCATAACGAAGGGGCTCGCCACGGGACTCTTCAAAAAGGGGGATAAGCTGTTGTGTCTTACCGGTGTCCCGAAGTTTGGATACATAGACAGTATATTCGTGATTGATGTGGGCAAGGAGTTTGATATTCTTGTATCGGAAGAGGTGGCCGACATATTTGAGGATATTCAACCTGAGGTGTTCGAGACGGTGTTGAATATTGCGCTGGAACTTGCCTCTCAGGGGAGGGAAGGGCGTCAGGTGGGGACGATCTTTGTCCTTGGCGATCATGAAAAGGTTCTTGAACTGTCTCGGCAGATGATCATCAACCCGTTTATGGGGTACAAGGAGGAGGAACGGAACATCCTCGACCGTAATCTGAAAGACACCATCAAGGAGTTTTCAGCCATAGACGGAGCCTTTGTGGTACGGGGAGATGGTGTCTTGGTGGCGGCCGGAAGACATCTGAGCGCTGCCCTGGAGAACAAGGATTTTCCCCAAGGACTGGGGAGCAGACATATCGCCGCAGCGGGTATTACCAGTGTCACCGGTGCGATTGCCATTGTCATTTCTGAGTCCACCGGTACCGTGCGGATCTTTAAGAAGGGGAGACTTTTTGTTGATATTGAGAAAGGCATGGAGTGACCACTATGAGATTCGATAAATTTACCTTGAAACTCCAGGAGGCTGTGCAGGAGGCCGAAGGACTGGCAGGCGGGTATGGCCATCAGGGAATTGATACGGAGCATATCCTTCTTGCCCTCATGCGGCAGCCGGAAGGGATCGTCGCCGAGATACTGAAAAAAGTCGGCGCTGAACCGAAACATCTTGCCGGTGAAATCGAGGAAATCCTGGAGGGGCTCCCGAAAGTCTCAGGTGCGGGCCAGCCTTACTTGACGCCCCGGATGAACGATGTGTTTAACAAGGCCATGACCGAGGCGGCTCGGCTCGGGGATGAATATGTCAGCGCCGAGCATGTCCTGGTTTCAATTGTCGATGACACGGCTGGGGCCGCAGGAAAGGTGCTTAAGCGCCGAGGCGTGACCAAAGATGCGATCTTGAAGGCCCTGGTGGACATACGGGGAAACCAGCGGATTACCGATCCCAATCCGGAGGACAAGTACCAGGCCCTCAAGCGCTTCGCCCGGGATTTCAATGAGCTGGCGCTACAGGGAAAATTCGACCCTGTCATAGGGAGGGACGATGAGATACGAAGGATCATGCAGGTGCTCTCACGGAGGACAAAGAACAACCCGGTGCTTATTGGTGAGCCCGGTGTGGGGAAGACGGCGATTGTAGAGGGGCTGGCCCAGCGCATAATCAATGGTGATGTGCCAGATAATCTTAAAAAGAAAAGGGTCGTCGGCCTTGATCTGGGTTCGCTGGTGGCTGGAGCCAAATACCGGGGCGAGTTCGAGGATCGCCTGAAGGCCGTCCTGAAGGAGGTGACCCAGGCCGGCGGGGAGATCGTCCTATTCATCGACGAGTTGCATACCATGGTGGGGGCCGGGGCCGCCGAAGGCTCAATGGACGCTTCAAATATGCTTAAACCGGCCTTGGCACGGGGTGAGCTGCACTGTATCGGCGCCACAACCCTGAACGAATACCGGAAATATATCGAGAAGGACGCCGCGCTCGAGAGGCGGTTTCAACCCATCATCGTGGGGGAACCCACGGTGGAGGACACCATCGCCATCCTCAGGGGGCTGAAGGAACGGTATGAGGTCCACCACGGGGTGAGGATCAAGGATTCTGCGATCATCGCCGCCGCAACCCTTTCGAACCGGTATATAAGCGACCGGTTTCTTCCCGACAAGGCGGTTGACCTGATAGATGAATCGGCCTCCCGTCTCAGGATTGAACTGGACAGCCTTCCCTCCGAGATAGATGTGGTGGAGCGGAGGATCATGCAGCTTGAGATCGAAAGAGAATCCCTGAAGAAGGAAGAGGATAAGACGTCCAAGAAACGGCTTGAAGGTATAGAAAAAGAACTGGCGGCATTGAGGGAATCCAGGGATGATATGAAGAAGCACTGGTTTGCCGAAAAGGATGCCATCAAGGAAATCCAGTCGATCAAGGAGAAGATAGAGGAATATAAGGCGGCTGAACAAAACGCCCAGAGAGAGGGTGACTTGGCAAAGGCGGCGGAGATTCGCTACGATACCCTGGTGAGGCTAAGCAGGGAACTGGAGGAAAAAACCGCGAGGCTTGAAGACCTACAGAAGGAGAAAAAAACACTCAAAGAAGAGGTCGACGAGGAGGATGTTGCAGAGGTCGTGGCAAGCTGGACCGGTATCCCCTTGACACGGATGATGGAAAGCGACGTGGAGAAGCTGATCCATATGGAGGAGCGGTTGAAACGGCGGGTTGTCGGCCAGGATGAGGCCATTCATACGATCTCAAGTGCCCTGAGGAGGGCTAGGGCTGGTCTGCAGGATCCCAACAGGCCGATCGGATCATTCATATTCATGGGGCCGACGGGCGTGGGGAAGACCGAATTGACCAAGGCGCTTGCGGAATTCATGTTCGATAATGAGCAGGCGATGACCAGGGTGGACATGTCAGAATTTATGGAGCGGCACTCCGTTTCCCGATTGATCGGGGCACCTCCCGGCTATGTTGGGTATGATGAAGGGGGATATCTTACCGAAGCGGTCAGAAGAAAGCCCTATTCTGTGATCCTGTTCGATGAGATAGAAAAGGCGCATCAGGACGTGTTCAATATCCTCCTCCAGATACTGGATGACGGGAGATTGACGGACGGACATGGCCGGACGGTCGATTTCAAAAACACGATCATTATCATGACCTCCAACATAGGCAGTCAGTGGATGCAGGATCCGTCTTTGGGAGAAGAGGAGAGACAAAAAAGGATGATGGAGATGTTGCGGGCGACCTTCAGGCCTGAATTCCTCAACCGGATCGATGATATTATTACCTTCAGGGTGCTCACTATTGAGGATATCCGCAGCATCATCGGCATCCAGATTGGATTAATACAAAAGAGACTCCAAGACAGGAAGATCAACCTTGAGCTGACGGACAAGACGAGGGAATACATATCTGAGGAGGGGTACAGCCCAACATATGGCGCACGGCCTCTGAAGAGGGCCCTTCAGCGCATTATAGAGAACAACCTGGCCATAAAGATACTGGAGGGGGAGATCGCAGAGGGTGACAACATCGTCGCCGATATGGATGGAAACGGAGAAGTTGTATTTAAGAAAAATTCCAAGTTGTAGATCGCAAGGCATTGTATAGATGAACAATCTTAACGGTTATACTGCCAGGGTCCTTAACCGGCCTTCTTATACTGATAGGGGGGTACTTCGGCGGAAGGAGCGGCGTGGCCATAGCTTTTATCTTTGCGA
Source organism: Syntrophales bacterium (assembly GCA_028718565.1). GTDB lineage: Bacteria > Desulfobacterota > Syntrophia > Syntrophales > UBA2210 > UBA6078. The sequence goes on from JAQULO010000051.1 coordinate 4,732, forward strand.
TGGCGTCGAATTTCGGGAGCTGATAAGATTGTCCTCAAAATGTACAAGGCCAGGGAGGCGTCCGGGGCCGTAACCGAGGGGATTCTCGGGATTCCGAACAGGGATGAACTGAAGGGAGTCCTCGCCCACGAACTGACCCATATCAAGAACAAGGATATGCTGATCAGTTCTATCCGACCGTTGCAGGTGCCGTCATGGTGCTGGCTGGTATGGCGCGGTGGGCGGCGATCTTCGGGGTTGGAAGGGACTACGAAGAAGGCGGAGAGATATTCGGTCTCATTCTTATTGCCATTCTCGCGCCGATAGCGGCTACCATCGTACAGATGGCCATTTCACGTTCACGGAAATATCTTGTCGATGAGGGAGGCGCCCACATATCGGGAAAACCTTCCGGACTGGCGAATGCCCCCGAGAAGCTGTCGGACGCATCGGAGCAGACTCCGAACGCCAATCCGTCGGCGGCCCATTTGTTCATAGTGAAACCCTTTACCGGTCGGTCCATGGCGAACCTTTTCAGCACACATCCCCCTGTTGAAAAAAGAGTGAAACGATTGAGGGCGATGCGACAGATCTGAAGCCGCCTCCCTTGCTGTGGCGGCATGGAGCAAGACACAGGCTGAACGAGGGTTTTACGGCTCAGTTCCCTGATCAGTTGTATATCTCTACGGGTGACTCCATCCGTGGACATTCTCGGATGTTTGTGCTAGGTGTTATCCACGGTAGGACGAGAGCACACGTATTATTCTGGAGGGAAAGATGGCTGAGAATAACGGCGAAAAGGGGTTTGTTATAAAAGACAGAAGAATGTTTGATGAAGAGGGTAAATCACGCGAGGGTGCTGCAAAGGAGGCAGAGGAGACAAAGCCCGGCCGACAACCCGAGCAGAAGCCTGAAGTGGAGACCTGGGAGACCAAAAAAGAAAAGGCCGAGCAGAGGAAAGAAGAGCACTATCAGGTGCCCGAGATGAACTTTCATAATTTCGTGCTCTCCCTGTATACGTCGGTGATTTTCAATCTGGGAGGACTGGCCGATCCCGTGTCAGGCAAAAAAGAGAAGGACCTCAAAGCGGCGAAGCAGACAATAGATCTCATGGGGATGCTGAAGGAAAAAACAGAGGGAAATCTCAACAATAACGAGAAGGAACTGCTCGAGGGCATACTGTCTGAATCACGGATGAGGTATGTGAAAGAATCGGAAAAGCCATGATTGTCAGGCAGTCTCCGGCGAAGGTGAATCTCTTTCTCAGGGTTCTGAGGAAGAGAGCCGACGGATACCACGACATTCTCAGTCTCATGCAGAGGATAAGCCTTTGCGATGAGATGAGCTTTGCCCTGAGAGACAAAGGAATTGTCGTGAAATGTCCGGGGAGTACCCTCCCGGAGGACAGGGATAACATCGCCTACCGGGCGGCCGAAGCTATTTTCTCACGTGCGTCTGGACATTTTGGTGTGGAGATCACGATACGCAAGAAGATTCCTGTAGCGGCCGGGTTGGGGGGTGGAAGTTCAAACGCCGCAACCACACTTGTTACCCTGAACGAAATGATGGGGATACCCTTCGGCACACAGGAACTGATGCAAATGGGGGCGCGGCTGGGAGCCGATGTCCCCTTTTTTGTCTTTGGGAAGACCGCCCTGGCCGCCGGCATAGGTGATCGCCTCAAAGAGGTGGAAGGCATCCCTTATCTCTGGTTTGTATTGGTCAATCCCGGTTTTGAGGTTTCCACCGGGGAGATCTATGAAAATTTGAGATTGGGATTGACAAAGGAACCAATAAAATATAGGATGCCCCGATTTCTAACGATGTCCCATATTGCACAAGGACTTTACAACGATTTGGAGACGGTGTCTCTGCATTTGTACCCTGTCTTGTCGGAGATCAAAGAACTTATGGTGGCACATGGGGCTGTGGGTTCTTTGATGTCGGGAAGCGGTCCCACGGTTTTCGGTATTTTCAGGAATGAGAATGATGCGAAGAAGGCCGAAGGACGGTTACAGGAAACCCGAATCGGATCGGTCTTCGTGGCGTGTTCGATATAGTGGGGCGTCGTCAAGCGGTAAGACACAGGATTTTGATTCCTGCATCCGGAGGTTCGAATCCTCCCGCCCCAACCAGTTTGTAGGAAAGAGGAGCGCCGATGTTAGAGAGAATGAGAATTTTCTCCGGTAATTCCAGCCGGGTTCTTGCGGCTGATATCTGTAAGAAACTGGGGATATCTCTGGGCAGGGCCACTGTCTCCACCTTCAGCGACGGTGAAACGAGTGTTGAAATTGATGAAAATGTGAGGGGTATGGATGTATTCATAATACAGTCCACCTCCACACCAGTCAATGACAACCTTATGGAACTCCTCATCATGATAGACGCCTTCAAAAGGGCGTCTGCGGACAGAATCATTGCCGTCATGCCTTACTACGGGTATGCCAGACAGGACAGGAAGGCCGCTCCGAGGGCGCCTATCACGGCGAAGCTGGTGGCGGACCTGCTCACGACAGCCGGGGCAGGCCGTGTTATAGCGGTTGATCTCCATGCCGGTCAGATACAGGGGTTCTTCAATATTCCGGTCGATAATCTCTATGCAACTCCGATCCTCCTTGAGTACGTAAAGCGCAATTATCCCGGTAAGCTTACCATTGTCTCCCCAGATACGGGGGGCGTCGTAAGGGCGAGGGCCTTTGCGAAGAGATTGGGTGCTTCGCTGGCGATTGTCGATAAGCGAAGGGACGCCCCCAATGAATCACAGGTGATGAATGTCATAGGTGATGTGAAAGATAAGAACGCAATCATCCTTGATGATATGATTGATACCGCCGGTACGGTCGTTCAGGCCGCGGAGGCGATAAAGAATGAGGGGGCAACAGAGGTCTCCGTCTGCTGTACCCACCCCGTCCTGTCAGGGCCTGCCATAGAGAGGATGGAATCTTCCAGCATCAAAGAGGTTATTGTGACGGATACCGTTCCTCTGCATGAAAAGGCTCAAGCCTGCAAAAAGATAAAGGTCCTTTCGATGGCGGGTGTGGTGAGTGAATCGATAAAGAGGATATACTATAACGAATCTATAAGTTCGCTTTTTATTTAGTGTTCCTCTCCGCAGTTCTTCCGGCAGGCGGTGGTTCCGGTTTGTAGGGATGCCGGAGGGGACAAGAGTTGATCGATTGTAGTATATGAGTTTGAAGCTTTTTCAATAGGGGTGATACATGAAAACAATTGCATTGAGTGCTCAGATGCGTGAGGGAGCCGGAAAAGGTCCTTCACGGAGATTGCGATCGGAGGGTTTTGTGCCCGCGACATTCTATGGGTATAAGGTCGAACCGATGATGATCAAGGTGTCGGCTTCCGAGCTGATCAGAACCTTGGTCAAGGAGAGGGGGGAGACGGCTTTTGTAAAGCTTGGAATACAATCCGGCACGAGCAAGAAGATCGAAAAGCTCTCAGTTATCAAAGATCTGCAGGTTGACACGGTAAAGAGAAAGCCCGTGCATGTAGATTTTTATGAAATCAGGATGGACAGGACCCTGGCTGTGGATGTTCCCGTTCTCTTTTCGGGTGCTCCGGTTGGCGTAGAAGATGGCGGTGAGTTGCAACAACTCAAGAGGGATGTAAAGGTGTCGGGTCTTCCTTCCGATCTCCCCGAATCTTTTGAGATAGACATCAGTCATCTTGCTATAGGGGATTCCATCAAGGTTGGCGATCTTGTCGTACAAGAGGGGATACAGCTTCTCGATAACGATGATGTTGCCATCGTGGCTGTGGTACCCACGCGGGTGAGCCTGATGACAGGAGTGACTGGTGGTGAAGAGGGAGAAGGAGAGGCCGCGGGGAAGGCGGGGGCGACTTCTACTGAGCCGGAGGGTAAAAAGGAATAGCCCCGTGGCGGTTCTCCGACAGGGGGACAGGTGAAACTTATAGCTGGACTGGGGAATCCCGGTGTCAGGTACTCTTGTAGCAGGCATAATATAGGGTTTTTGGTCGTGGATGCCTTGGCCCGGACGAAAGGTATTGAGGTTAGTCGTCGGAGGTTTGATTCCTGCTTCGGCAGGGGGGTTATTTCCGGGGTTCCGGTTGTTTTGGCAAAACCCCAGACCTTTATGAATCTCAGCGGGGTTACAGTAGGAAAGTTGGCCCGTTATTTTGGAATAGGTGCTGAAGAGATACTCGTCGTTCATGATGATATGGATTTTCCGACCGGTGATGTCCGGATAAAAGTGGGTGGCGGTGCCGGAGGACACAAGGGGCTGCTCTCCATCATGGATCACCTGGGTGGGTCTGAGTTTGTCAGGGTACGGGTGGGTATCGGCAGGCCGCGTGCAGGAGAGACGGCCGAGGGGTATGTGCTTGAGCGGTTTTCCGAAAGTGAAATACAGACATTGCCCCGCGTCATTGAGCGGACGTGCGATGCGGTAATTGGAGTTGTTTCATCCGGTGTTCGGGTGGCGATGAACAAATATAATACAAGAATCATGCAAAACTTAAGCAAGGAGGTATGAACGGGATTATGGAATTTTTGGTAAATTATTCGTGGTTATGGGGCCTCATCGGGTTGTTGCTGGCTTTCATAATTTACAAATACGTTATGACCTTTTCTCCGGGTAATGACGTAATGGTTGAGATCATGGACAGGATACATGCCGGTGCTATGGTCTTCTTGAAGAGGGAATACAAGATTATATCTATCTTTATCGCTGTCGTATTCCTCTTGCTTTACTTTGCCTTGGATAACAAGATGTCGTCCGTGGCCTTTCTCGCAGGGGCTGTCTGCTCCCTGATGGCCGGTGTGTTCGGGATGCAGGCGGCCACACTCTCCAATGCGAGGACCGCTGAGGCAGCCAGGGTGTACGGTCAGGGCAGGGCACTGACGGTTGCCTTCTTCGGTGGTTCCGTCATGGGACTTTCCGTGGCGTCCCTAGGTCTGCTCGGACTTGGCGTATTCTTCTACTTCTTCGCCGCAACAGACCCTATTGTCATCAACGGGTTTGCCATGGGCGCCTCTTCAATCGCGCTCTTTGCCCGTGTCGGCGGTGGTATCTTCACCAAGACGGCCGACGTTGGATCGGACTTGGTTGGAAAGGTTGAGGCAGGAATTCCTGAAGATGATCCCAGAAACCCCGGCGTAACCGCAGACAACGTTGGTGACAACGTGGGCGATATCGCCGGTATGGGCGCGGATCTTTATGAGTCATACTGCGGTTCCGTTGTCGCCGCCATCGCTATCGGTGCTACGATGGGTCTTGGCGTAGAAGGAATGGCGATGAAGTGGATGATGTTGCCGATGCTCTTCATTATTGTTGGACTCTTGGCATCGGTCATCGGAATCGGACTGTTTAATTTCCTCAAGAACATGAAGCCCCAGTCGGCGCTGAGTAACTCTCTTTATATTGCGGGGATTCTCTTCATCGTTGCTTCATATTTCGTAGTCAAGTCCACCACGGCGGGGATGTCTGCCGAGTATCTGAACAGTGTAGGGATGATAAGCTCTCTGGGACCCTTCTGGGCCGTCCTCCTCGGGATTATTGCCGGTATGCTGATCGGCGCCATCACGGAATACTATACTGCCCGTGGACCAGTTGTCAGGATAGCCGAGTCGTCTCAGACCGGTCCCGCAACAATCATTATCAGTGGTTTTGCCGTCGGTCTAGAGAGCGTGGTAGCCCCGGTATTCTGTATAGCCATTGCTATCTGGCTGTCCTATATAACCTGCGGTATTTACGGCATAGCCATTGCCGGTGTCGGTATGCTGGGGACGGTCGGAATGACCATGTCCGTCGACAGCTACGGTCCGATTGCCGACAACGCGGGTGGTATCGCGGAACAGGCCCATATGCCTCATGAGGTGCGGGAGATCACGGATGGTCTCGACGCGGTGGGCAACACGACCGCCGCTATCGGCAAGGGTTTTGCGATCGGTTCGGCGGCGCTCACAGCCTTGGCAATGTTTGCGGCCTACACCGCCACGGTGAAGACCTTCCCCGGGTTTGAGAATTTTGCTCTCGATCTGACCGAGGCGCAGGTTATTACCGGTGTGTTCTTGGGCGGATTGATCCCCTGTCTGCTGGCTGCCCTCACGATGACCGCCGTCGGTGAAGCGGCCTTTGATATGATCAACGAGATCAGAAGGCAGTTCAGAGAGATTCCCGGCATCATGGAAGGGACAACACCTCCCGACACGAACAGCTGTGTGGATATAGCCACAACCGCAGCCCTGAAGAGGATGATCCTTCCAGGCGTTGCCGCAGTCGTGGCCCCCATCCTCGTAGGTGTCCTTATCGGTCCCCATGCTTTGGGAGGGTTCCTCGCCGGCGCGACGCTGACAGGCGTGATCCTGGGTCTGCTGATGGCTAATGCCGGTGGCGCGTGGGATAACGCAAAGAAGTACATTGAGCAGGGCAATTTCGGCGGGAAGGGTTCCGATGCGCATAAAGCCGCTGTTATCGGTGACACCGTCGGCGATCCCTTCAAGGATACTTCAGGACCTGCGATGAATATCCTAATCAAGCTGATGTCGGTTGTCTCTCTCGTTACCGCTCCGGCGATTATTTATCTCTATCAGTTGATTTACTAAGCCGGAGAGGCAGGGTACAGAATGAAGGGGGGTGGAGGAATCCATCCCCCTTTTTTTTGAAACGAGGAAGCTATGCGTTTCACATGCGGAATCATAGATCTTCCGAACGTCGGCAAGGCAAGGCAAGGCAAGGCAAGGCAAGGCAAGGCGAGGCAAGGCAAGGCAAGGCAAGGCAAGGCAAGGCAAGGCAAGGCAAGGCTACTATCTTTAATGCCCTCACCGCCGCTGGTGCGGAGGTGGCGTACCATCCCTTCTATAGGGCCAAGCCTAACATTGGCATTGTTTCTGTTCCCGATTCAAGGCTGAAATATAGCGCGAGCATCATCCATACCCCCATGTGTTCGACGAGTTACAGACCCTGCCGGTGATATCGAGGGAATTAGGATGGAATTATTTCTGGTGGATTTTGAGACCGTCTAAAAGCGAGCACAGCGGCTGGATAAATCGGTAAAGGGGGTCTACAGGTCGCAGGATGGTGCAATGGAGTTGTATAACAGGGCGCGCGAATCCTTGGGGAGGGGTGTCCCGGTACGGAATATCATACCGAATCCCGAAGATGAGACGGTGGTGAGAGAGCTGAACCTCATTACGGTTAAGAAGGTCTTGTATGTTACCAATGTCGGTGAACTACGGTTACGGGGGAAATAGATATATAGATGCCTAGGAGATAGTGCGGCCGGACGGATAGGAGGCAAGTGCTATCCACGGTGACATGGAGGCGGAGATAGCAGCGCAGAAAAAGGGCCGCGTGAGGATAGAGAAAAAGGGTCGTGTCATCACCGACGGGGATATGGTGTCCTTCAGGTTTAATGCCTGCCAGTAAAAGAGGCGGTGCTGTTTTTTAAGAGAATACAAAAAACGGGTGGCAGGAGTTCAAAATGCCTCCAGCCACCCGATATATAAACAAAGAGACGATGCCGTCCCGTCTCTCAGATTCAACCCCAGGGGGGGTCGGTGAGCGGAAAGGAGGGAACTAAAAACCACTCACCGACATAAAACTCGTGTTGTCTCATCCTCCGGATTCAGGGGGGGCCGGTGGGTGGAAAGGAGGGGAAATAAAACCACCCACCGGCATCCTAATCTCCCGAAAAATCCGAGAGAAAAAACTCTTCGTTCAAGTCGGCATTTTTTGATCTTTTCTCTCCAAGATCTTCAGTTTCACCGTCGTCCGACGATGTCAAAACAGCCGACTGCTTTGTGTCCTGATCTTTATCGGGTCCGAGAGAGCCCGGACTTCTTTCTTCAGAGCTCCGCTCTGATTTACTTCTCTTTATCGTATCGTCCATGAGACTCTCATCACTTTAAAGAACTCGCTCATTTGCACAAGCAACAATGGTGCCAGAATGAGGTTTGGTAACACAAGTTTATTTTTTTAATTGTTTAAAGAATTAAGGCGGTTATAAAACAGACTTGGTGAAACAGTACGTCTCGTGGTGTTAATAGGGGAGAGTTTGATGGGGATTTTGGTGAATGGCTTTTTTGATATGTGCCATTCTCGCACACAAACACACGCTTAGGCCAGCCAGAAGGAGCTAAAACACACAATGCGTGCATGTATAGAACGATTAGTTCGTTTATCGCACTTTTATGGGGTGGCAGTATCTGAAGGGTTGCCGGTTTCCAGTTTCCTGAGTTCACGTATGAGGGTATACCGTGAAATACCAAGCTGCCGTGCCGCGGCTGCCTTATTGCCGCGGTTGACCTCAAGCGCCTTCCCAAGGATCTCTTTTTTGATCTTGTTTGTCAATTCATCTATCGCACTTCTATAGTCTGCCGGGTAAGGGGCGTTCAGGAGGGAAAATTCACCGGCACGTCTCGCCAGCGTCTGGGGCGCTACGGCCTTGATCTCTGCGGGAATATTATCAGGAGTAATGAGGTTGCTTACGCTTTGAAGGATCATGATTCTTTCGATAATGTTTTTCAGCTCCCTGACATTTCCCGGCCAGTGGTATCTCTTAAGAATTTTCTCCGCATCGGCTGTAAACCCCTTTACGCTCTTGTTCAATTTTGCGTTGAACTCACCGATATGGTGATAGGCCAGCGGCATGATGTCCTCGATCCTCTCCCTCAGGGGTGGTATTATAATAGGAACGACGCTTATCCTATAGAAAAGATCTTCTCGGAAGGTCCCTTCGCTAACCATATGACCAAGATCCCTGTTGGTGGAAAACAGGAAGCGGACATCGATGGGGATATTTTCTACGCCACCAAGCCGGCGGATATGGTTTTCTTCGAGCATCCTGAGAAATTTTGCCTGTATGGAAGGGTTCATTTCACCTATCTCATCCAGGAGAAGAGTCCCTCCGTTTGCGTGTTCAAGAAGCCCTATCTTTCTTTTCCTGGCATCGGTGAAGGCGCCTGCCTCGTAGCCGAAGAGTTCGCTCTCCAGCAGCGTCCCCGGTATTGCCGCGCAATTGACCTCAACGAAGTGCTTTGACCGCCTGGAGCTCTGCCGGTGAACCGCCCTGGCTATCAATTCCTTCCCGGTACCACTCTCCCCCCGTATGAGCACACTGGTATCGTGCAGAGCGACATCCTTTATCATGCGGAATATGTCCAGCATCTTGCTGGAATTTCCTATGATATTGTGAAAACCCAACAACTTGTTTTCCCTCTCCTTGAGCTTTTCAACTTCCGTTTTCAGAGCTTTGGCCTCCAGGGAAAGCTGAGAGTTCATGATTGCGCTGTCATATGAGACGGCGGCGTTAATGATGAGAATGTCAAGGAGACTTTTCTGGTCGCGAGAGTAGTCACCCTGTTTCTTGCCAAGATACAGGATGGCCCTGAACTTATGTTTTATTCTCAGGGGGATGGCTATCTCGGAGGAGTAGCCATCAAATACGGGCTGTGCGGTCGCATTCTCTCCCGGGGCCTGGACTATTATCGTTTCCTCCTCCAGAGCTCTCTTGATGATGCTGTGCCTTATCTTCGGATAGTAGATATTGTTCTCATCCAGAAACACATCGTCGCCGTTGCTGATCAGGCAGGTGCCTTTCTCCGTATCCAGAAAGTACAGAAGCCCCCTGTCCGCCCCCCCTATCCGTATGGCATTGCTTATAACGGTTTCGTGTGTCTTGTCCAGGTCATAACTTGAGTTTAGCTGGGATACCGCTTCCTGCAACATCAACAGCCTTTTTATTTTTTGGCTATTGCCTTCAAATAATCTTAAGTTATGTATGACGATGCTGATGTAATTTGCAAAGGTCATGAGGGTGCTGATCACTTCCGGTGGAAACGTTGTCTTCCTTTGATACCACACCCCTATGACACCTATGACATCGTCCCTGATCTTGAGGGGGCCGTAGAAGGTTGAATAGAATCCGCCGTCTCTTCCCGTGTACAGACTTCTCAGTTTGCGGTCCGTGGGGGTAATCAGGGGGTCATTTTCAGAGTCCTCGAGCACTATGTGCTTCCCGCTCTTTACAACCTTTGTCAAGAGGCAGTCGTGCCTTGTAAGGTTCAGATTTCGTGCGAATGCTCTTTTTTCCTCCTCTGGGTTGTAATTTTTTACGACCTTGGTGACCAGGTTCTCCTTTTTTTCATCCAGCAGGCAGATGAACCCCCGATGAAATCCCATCGTTTCCACCGCTTCGTCCAGGATCTTTTGGAGGGTATCGTCAAAGTTGGAGGAGGTCACCACCAAGGCACCTATGCGAAAGAAACATTCCAGTATGCGTTCGGTGGAGTAAAAGAAATCAGGGCTCATGCGATCGCCTCGGTAGGATGGTTATGCCTTATCGTATTTCAGGAACTGCATCGAGAAGGTTCCCCTTCCCTGGGTGACCGACCGAAGATCGGTCGAATATCCGAACATCTGTTTCAGGGGGACACGGGCCTTGATCTCGCTAACGGGATCTTTATGGTTTATCCGTTCCACCTCCCCCTTTCTCGCGTTGATATTTCCGATGACCTCGCCCATGAATTCGCCCGGGGTTATGATATCCACCTCGACGATAGGTTCCAGCAGCACGGGCTGTGCACGCGAACATCCGTTTGAAAAGGCCGTTGAGGCGGCAATTCTGTAGCCCAGTTCCGTTGATTCCCCCTCTCTGAACGAGCCGCCGATCATCCGTATAATTACATCGACGACCGGGTACCCGGCTATTGCGCCGCTGAGAGATGCATCCCGGATACCTTCTTCCATGATAGCATGAAACTCAGGGGGAATAACATCACTGCCGATCTCATCGGTAATCACCAGACCTCCGCCCCGCTCACCGGGTTCCAGGTGCAGGACAACGTGACCGAAGTGTTTCTTGTCTCCGAGCTTCCGGTCGAATGTCTCTTCCACTTCCGTTTCTTTTTCTATCGTCTCCCGGTAGACGACCTTGGGCTTGCCTATGTTCACATTGGTGTGAAATTCCCGTATGAGCCTGTCGATGACTATTTCAAGGTGAAGTTCGCCCATTCCGGAGATGATTGTCTGTGCCGTCTCGTCGTCATATTTGATCTTGAGGGTGGGGTCTTCGCTCGCCAGTTTTTCAAGGGCGAACAATAACCGCTCCTGATCCCCGGGTGTCTTTGCCTCAATGGCTTGACTGATGACCGGCTCGTAGAACTCTATTCGTTCAAGGATGATCGGGTGGTTTTCATCGCATATGGTATCACCCGTGGAGGTATCTTTCAGGCCTACCACCGCAATGATATCACCGGCCCCGGCCTCGCTGACACGTTCCCGTTTGTTGGCGTGCATTTTGAGAAGCCGGGAGACCTTCTCCTTTTTTTCCTTGCTCGCATTGTAGATATCCTCCCCCGCCTTCATTTTTCCGGAGTATATCCTCATATAGGTCATTTTTCTTCCCTCATCCAGCATTACCTTGAATGCGAGGGCCGCGAGCGGATCCTTGACACTGCTGTGGCGTTTCTCGACCTCTTTTGTTATGGGGTTGATCCCTTCGACAGGGGGCATATCTGCAGGGGAGGGGAGAAAACGAATGACAGAATCGAGAACCGGTTGAATCCCCTTGTTGCGCAGAGCCGTGCCGCACATAACCGGTACCACTCTGAGTGAGAGGGCCGCAATCCTGAGCGATTCAATAAGCTCTTTTTCGGTAATTCCGGTCCCCTCCAGGTATTTTTCGGCGATGACATCATCGATCTCTGCGAGTGTCTCGATCAGCCTCTCCCGGTACGCTGCTGTTTCGGTAAGCATATCTGAAGGAATATCGGAGGTATCGTATGAGAACCCGAGAGTGTTTTCATCCCAGGTGATCAATTTCTGTTCGATAAGATCGATCACCCCCTGAAAGGCTTCATTTTTTGTATAGGGTATCTGAATCGGAAGGGGGATGGAGGTGAATCTATCTCTCATCATCTGTATGGCGCCGTAATAGTCTGCACCCACCCGGTCCATCTTATTGATGAATGCTATCTTGGGGACGCGATATTTGTCCGCCTGGTGCCATACCGTTTCAGACTGCGGTTCCACTCCCCCGACGGCGCAAAATACGGCAACCACGCCGTCCAGCACCCTGAGGGAGCGTTCAACCTCTATGGTGAAGTCCACATGGCCCGGAGTATCGATGATGTGTATCTCATAATCCTTCCAGAGGCAGGTCGTGACGGCGGAAGTAATGGTTATTCCCCGTTCCTGCTCCTGTGCCATCCAGTCCATGACCGCTTCACCGTCGTGCACCTCTCCCAGTTTGTGGGTCTTGCCGGTGTAGTAGAGAATTCTCTCTGTTACGGTGGTCTTCCCCGCATCGATATGGGCAATAATCCCTATATTTCTTGTTTTTGAAAGTTTTCCGCCGGCCATGGTATTTGTCGCGCCCTTACGAGTGGTTTTCTACGATTATTTCTCTGTTGACCTCGAAGGGCCTGCTCGTATCTATATGACCTTTGAC
>JAQULO010000052.1 GCA_028718565.1 Syntrophales bacterium
AGTTGGGGGAGTAGGTAAAGTTAGGATTGAGCATTTCAAGGTACGAGGTTAGACATCTGGATTCTCAGGCTTCTATGTTCTTCTTATATGCAGGCGATCCTACTTTAGAAAAATCACGAAAGGAGGGTTGCCATAGTGTCTGAAGGTACCGTGAAGTGGTTTAATTCAAGTAAGGGCTTCGGCTTCATCGAAAACGATGAAGGTGGCGATGTATTTGTTCACTACAGCGCTATCCAGAGCGAAGGGTTCAGAACTTTAGAGGAGAATCAACGAGTATCGTTCGATATTGAGCAGGGCGCCAAAGGCCCATCCGCTGCCAACGTCAAGATCGTATAAGTATTTATGATCTCAGCTAAAAAGGGCACTCCAAGTTTATCTTCGGGGTGCCTTTTTTAGTTCTCCGGCATGTGCCCCTCCCCATAAAAGCCGATTCACCTTGAAACCATGCCCACCCGAGTCGATTGACCATTTTTTCTTGACGTTTCCCGCATACGGACAGTATGTGTACGAGCAATAGTAGAGAACAGGGAAAGGGAATTATGTCCAGGGTTATCATCAGAGAGGCGTCATACGACTACGAGACACTCAGACCCTTGGTCTATGAATCTCTTGAGGCCTTTTGCGGGAACATTATCACGCCATCCAGCCGGGTCGTCATAAAGCCCAACCTTCTCCTGGCGGCCGCGCCGGAGAGCGCCATCCTCACACACCCCTTGATAGTACGCGCGGTCGCGCAGTACGTCATCGACAAAGGGGCACGGCCGCAGATATCGGACAGCCAGGCCATAGGATCATTTGCCAGCATACTGGCCAAGAGCGGCATCAAGGCCGCCCTCGATGGGCTTGACGTCGAGTGTCGAGAGTTCAGGGGATCTGTAAGGACCGACGTTGGCGCTCCCTTTGGCGAGATCGATATTGCCAGAGACGCAGTCGAGGCGGATATTCTTATCAATTTGGCCAAGCTGAAGACGCACGGACAGATGCTCCTGACCTGCGGTGTGAAAAACCTGTTCGGCTGCGTTGTGGGCCTTAGGAAACCCGAATGGCACATGCGGGCGGGCGTCGACCGGGACCTGTTCGCCCGTCTCCTCGTGAGCATCTACCATACGCTGGGGCCGGCCGTCACGATAGTGGACGGCATACTGGCCTTGGAGGGGGATGGCCCGGGGAAAGGGGGAACGCCACGGCAGGTGGGATACCTTCTCGCGGGGCGGGATGCGGCGGCCGTCGATCGCGTCATCTGTGCCATGCTCGGGATCGACCCCGGGGATCTGCCGACAGAGAGGGCCTCCATAAGGATGGGTATCGCGGGGGAAAGCATCGACATAGACGGAACGGTTCCGCGGGTAGAGGGGTTCAGACTGCCGGAAATTGCACCCCTTACATACGGCCCTCAGAGGCTCCAGCACTTAGCCAGGATGTATCTCCTTCAACGCCCCGTCGTTGACGAGGCGCAATGCAAAATGTGCGGCGCATGCTGGGAATTTTGCCCGGCGAAGGCGATACACAGCACGGACAAGAAAATCATCTTTGATTATAACAAATGCATCAGGTGCTACTGCTGTATGGAGATCTGCCCCCACGGGGCACTGCATTCGAAAGCCACCCTCCCGGGAAGGCTCTTGGGGAAGATACTACACAACAAATAAGGGTCAGCCCCTCTCCCCTACTTCAACCTGAATAACCTCTTGATGGCTGCCACATAGGGATCGGCGCCACCGTTGCGGCTCTCCCTCTTCAGCCCGACGACGGGATCGTGGAGGATCTTGTTGACAACGGAGTTGACGAGTATCTCTATGTTCCCCCGCTCATCTTGACCCATATTCGTCATCCACGAATGGGATTTTTCCAGCTCCCCCCTGACGATCTCTTCGGCCTTCCCCTTGAGGTCCACTATCGTGGGGACGACATCGAGCGTGGCATACCAACCGGAGAATTTTGCAACTTCCTCGTCAATGATGGACTGCGCCTTGTGCGCCTCCTTGAGGCGACCCTGCGTATTCTGGTCTACGACCCCCTGAAGATCATCGATATTATACAGATACGCATTGTCGATATCCCCTGCCGCTGGGTCGATATCTCTCGGCACAGCCACGTCGATCAGGAACAGCAACCGGTTCTTCCGTCTGTGCAGCGCCGCCTCGACCATGTCCCCGGATATGATACAATCCGGCGACCCCGTGGAACTGATCACGATATCGACCTCCCCCAGTTTCTCGTCCAGGAGCTCGAACTCGACCGGAAGTCCTTGAAAGTCATTCGCCAGCCTGACGGCGTTCTCGTACGTGCGGTTGGTAAAGATCATCCGGTCAACGCCATTGTCCATGAGGTGCCGTGCCGCAAGTTCCGCCATCTCTCCAGCACCGACAATGAGCACTTTCTTCCCGTCAAGTGCGCCGAATATCTTTTTGGCAAGCTCGACGGCGGCAAAGCTGACGGAAACCGCATTGTTCGCTATGGCGGTCTCGGTTCTCACCCGCTTGGCCACCCGAAAGGCATGGTGGAGCAGCTTGTTCAATATGACGCCGGAGGCCTTCTGCTTCACGCAGAGATGGTAGGCATCCTTGACCTGCCCCAGGATCTGCGGTTCCCCCATTACCATCGAGTCGAGGCTCGACGCAACTCTGAAGAGGTGGCGCACCGCCTCTTCATCACGGTACACATAGAGGCATTTCTCCATCTCCCCGGGGGAGAGGTTCCCGTGCGCGGTGATGAACGCCTTTAACCCCCTTACGCCCACGCCCGCCTCTTCCATGTTCACCAGCACCTCAACCCGGTTGCAGGTGGCAAGGTACAGCACCTCCCAGATCTGCGGAATCTTCTTCAATTCCTCGAAAGGCCTTTCCCCTTCCCCGCATGATATGGACAGGCGTTCCCTGATACTCAGGGGGGCGCTTCTGTGATTTATTCCCAGGAGGGCTATACTCATATTCTCAGCATCCAGCACCAATCAAAAATTATGCATCGTCACAAAAAAAGTGTTTACGCCGATGAAGGCAAAGAGGAGCCCCGCAAAGGCGATGATCGACAGGAGTGCCGCCTTCCTGCCCTTCCACCCGATGGCTATCCTCTGGTGAACCACTACGGCATACAGAACCCAGGAAACCGCCGTAAAGACCTGTTTCGGATCCCATTGCCAGTCACTCCCCCAGACCGTCCGGGCCCATATCGATCCGGTAATGATGCCGAATGTCAGGAGCGGAAAGCCCCAGACGGTGCACAGGTGGTTTATCCTGTCGAGATCCCCCAGTGACGGAAGCAGCCGGCTGAAACCGCTCACCCTCTTGCCACGTATCAGGTTGTCCTGCACCAGATACATGATCCCCGCCAGACATGCCAACGCGAATAAGGCCCCTCCGGTCAGCAGAAGCAAGATATGAAAGGAAACCAGGGGGCCGCGCAGGGCGGATGGGATGGGGGGTCCATCTATCAATCCCACGGACGCCGCTATCATCATCACCACAACCACCGGAGACACAAAAGCCCCCAGTACCTGCGTCTTTGTCTTTGTCTGAAAGGCAAGATACGAGCCGGAAACGCCCCAGGCAACGAACGAGAGTGAACCGTAGATATTTGACGACGGGATGGAGTCTGCTCCCATCCACTGCATGACGATATAGACCGTGTGCAGGGCGAATGCCAGGGCAAGCACCCACATCGATACCTTAGCCACTCGCACCCTCCCGGCGAAGAGCGAGGCGACATACCCCACCGTGCTCACCAAGTAGGCGGCCAGAGCGAACCTGAAAAAAATCAGCTCCATCATTGATACCTTCTCAAAAAGTTACCGCGTGCAGGCAGATCAGACATATGAACAAACGGGGCACGTTTTCCCCAACCCGACTGTCAAAACCCTGCCCCAATATCCTCGCCGGTCAGATCCATGATGATCTCCCGCACCCTCTCCCCTTTTCCTGCCCTGATATGCCGGAGGATATCGGAATCCAACACGGATTCGAACAGCACCCTGTTTTCCGCCGACAAAACCCCCCGGGCAATAATCCTCCCCCTGAGATCGCCCATGATCTCAAGGAGCGTGCCGTATTCGGGGCCATATCTCTCCTCGATCTCCTCCCTCAGCCGCCTGGCCAGTGCCGGGCTCTTCCCCCCGGTCGATACCGCCACCAGGAGGTCACCCCTGCGGAAGACCGAAGGTACGATAAAATTGCATCGGGCGGGGACATCCACAATATTCACCAGGATTCCCCTGTCACGGGCATCCATGGAGATCCTCTCGTTGATATCCTCCCGGTCGGTCGCTCCTATCACCAGGAAGGCGCCTTCCAGGTACTCTTCCTTATAGTTATCGGACACCCGTTCTATCTTACCTGCGTCCTTCATCACGCGCAGCTCCGGGGTCAGATCCTTTGCGACAAGGACTACCTTCGCGCCACACTCGAGGAGACTGATCACCTTCCTCTCGGCAACCGCTCCTCCGCCCACGACGACGCACCGCTCATTCGAGATGTCAAGACATACGGGATAAAACTGCATTTGCTCCATCCTCTCAAAAAATCAGAGAGAAATGATTATCACGAAGGCCGTGAAAGTTCAAGGCGCTTGAAATATCGACAAAGTGGTGGTAGCCTGCGCAGGTGTAAGGGGGCGGTTCCGTCATGACCGTTCCTGAGGCCACGGGGGCGTCCGTTTCGGAAACCGTTCATGATTCTCAAAAGACAACAGGAGGCACTATATGCCTGAGACAAAAGAGAAATGGATCGAGATAACCATCCTGACGCCGCCCGAGTTGGTCGAGGCGCTGTCAAACTTCCTGGAAGAAATGGGGACAGGCGGCGTGTTTCAGGAGGTGGCCGTACAGGATTCCTTCAACAGCCCGACGGTTTGCACACAGGAAACGGTCCAGTCCTACCTGCCCTGGAGCCGTACCGTAAAGAAACAGACGGATCGCATCACGGCTTATATCGACAGCCTGTCATCCCTCTTCCCCAAACTGGAAAAACCTAGCCTCTCCACAAAGACCATCGCCGATCCCGACTGGGGTGAGCAGTGGAAGAAGTACTTCAAGCCTCTCAGGGTAAGCGACAACATTGTCATCAAACCGACCTGGGAGCGGTACTCCCCCGCCGGCAGCGATATCATCGTCGATATAGATCCAGGGATGGCCTTTGGCACGGGACAACACTCCTCCACTATGATGTGCATCGTGGCTATCGAGGACATACTGCTCAAGGACGGCTCCCGAGAAGAGCGGACCGTTCTGGACGTCGGCACGGGCACGGGGATACTTGCCATATGCGCCTCCAAACTTGGCGTGCGCGCCGTGACGGGCATCGACATAGATCCGAAGGCCGTTGAGATAGCAGGTAAAAATATCGTTATCAACGGCGTGGAAGACCGCGTCGAAATCATGAATCGCGATATCACCATGTTCAATGGCAGCTTCGACATGATCGTGGCCAACCTCATATCGGGGGTGCTTATACAACTTAACAAGCACTTGATATCCCTTACAAAAGCTGGGGGATATATCATAGCGTCGGGGATCACCGAGCATGATGCGAAAGACGTGGAGAAGATATTCTGCAACGGGGACATTACGCTGCACAATACACAGATTGATAAGGAATGGGTCTGCTACACATTCAGGAAGGCGGCACAGTAACGCACCTTTCACCATTGCTACACCACACCTTTTCAGTACCCGGAGAGAGACAGTGGCCACACCAAGAATCTATCATCCCCAGACACTAAGCGAGGGAACCTCTGCCAAGCTGGAGGAGGAATACTGCGCCTATCTACGGGACGTCCTACGCCTCAAAGAGGGGGATAGGCTGATACTCTTCGACGGAGTGGGTCATGAATACAAAGCCGTCATCAAGGATCTCTCCTCCCGCGCGGTCCACCTGGATGTGATCACGAAAGAGGATATCAGGCTGCCCGAGACGCGGATAACGCTCGCTCAGTCGCTCCCCAAGGGGAGCAAGATGGAGTTCATCATCCAGAAAGCCACGGAACTGGGGGTCAGCCGGATCGTCCCCTTCATCTCGTCGCGCTCCATACCCCGGCTCACGGGCGACCGGGCCACAGGCAAGGCGGCACGATGGCGCAAGGTAGCCGTCGAGGCATCCAGACAGTCCGGAAGGGGGGATGTCCCAGAGGTGAGCGAGATCGTATCGTTCGATGAGATGCTCCGCTCGGCCGATGGAGATGCCCTCCGGATAATCCTCTGGGAGGCGGAGGCACAGCGGGGAATCCGGGAGATATTGACCGATAAACGGTACGCGGAGGTAAACGGCTTCTGCATCGCCATCGGCCCGGAAGGAGGATTTTCCTGGGAGGAGATCGAAAAGGCTCGGCAGGGCGGTTTTCTGTCCGCGAGCCTGGGTAGGCTGATCCTGAGGACCGAGACGGCCCCCCTAGCCGTCCTCTCCATTATCCAGTACGAGAAGGGGCTGTTCGGCACGTTCAAGGAGACAACGCCATGATCGTTCACTACGGAGGATTCTGGCGGAGGGCTGCGGCGATTTCGATAGACACGATCATCCTTGATCTGTTCACCGTTCTCCTGGCCATGATAGGAAATCTTCTCATTCCCGTGGGCGACAGCTTCTCCTACACCGTGATCATCCCCTACTACGGGATGGCCGTCCTGATCAACGCGGCCTATTTCACCTATTTTCACGGCACTACGGGGCAGACACCGGGCAAAAGACTGCTTGGCCTCAAGGTCGTGCAGGCGGACGGAGAACCGATGACCCCGGGAATCGCCTTTCTCCGGTGGGTTGGGTACATCATATCCAAGATCCCACTCTTCCTTGGGTTTCTATGGGCCGCATTCGACGATAGAAAACAGGGGTGGCACGACAAGATAGCGGGGACCCGCGTGATCGAAACGCACCGATACCAAGAAATACAGAGTCAAGCATCAACAGATGCACCGCCAGAGGCGGACAGAAACTACGCTTACGCGGGCGAGGACTCCCCCTATGACGGGGGGGCGGATATGGCGCGCCGGAAGAAGACCGGTCCGATGGCGAAAACACTTGACAAAGAAACCGGGATTGGATAAAAGCCAGGCGTCCTTCAGACATATGGTGTGGGTCGGTAGCTCAGTCGGTAGAGCACGGGACTGAAAATCCCGGTGTCGGCAGTTCAATTCTGCCCTGACCCACCATTTATTCAGGGGTTGCGTACCGACGCAGCCCCTTTTTTTGTGTCGATCGCATGGGCCGATACCCCCCTTATGCCTCAAAACCGGCACCCCGCCTTTTCAAGAAAGCCCTTGACCGGAATCTTCCAGGAGGAGACTCTTCCTCCTGTTTCGTTGTGATCGCGCCTTCCGGTAGCCGTGTTGGTTCGACCTGCACCTGCATAGAGAGGGGGGAGGTGATTCTGGGATAACAGCAGGCTCGAATTTTGTCACCTTCTACACAACATAGACAATTCAAACAAAATGTAGCCGGTAGCTATTGGGGATGAAACGGACCGCACAGGGAAAATCACCACTGAAATTTCTTCTCATGCATAATTATCTTGAGTTGTTAAAGAAAAAAACAACAAAATACTTATAAAAGTCCCGTTTTTCAGGACGGACGACTTGTCGGGAAAGGAATGTGCCATGGCCAAAATGCACTACGCAATCGAAGAACGCATTGGGCGTTATAACCCTGGATGACGGAAAAGTGAATGTCATTAACTGGGATTTTATCAATGAGATGAACGAGGCATTTGGTCGCGCCATTGCGGACCAGGCCGGCGCCCTGATCTTGACGACGGGTCGACCCGGCATTTTGAGTGCCGGTCTCGATATGAAATTGTTCGCGACCCCGTCCGTCTTGGACCTTTGCCGCTTTTTTCCCATTTCCACCATCGCCGCCTATGCGGGTCACGCTATTGCGGGAGGCTTCGTCATCTCTTGTGCCTGTGACCGTTACTTAATGTTAGACGGCCCTTTCCGGATTCAAATGAACGAAGTAGCAAACAAGATGGTCACCCCCAGCTGGCTCGCCCTGATCTGCAAATCGTCGATTCCTCCTCGCTGGCAAAGAGAAGCATTGCTCCACACGCGGGCTTATTCTCCCCGTGAAGTCTTCGACCGGGGAATCGTCGACACCTTGATCGAGCCAGGCGGAGATGTCATGGAAGCCGCAAAGGCGGTTGCTCAAGACCTCCTCAAACTGGATGTACGGTGGTCCTACGCATAGACCAAAGAATTTCTGCTCCGGGAAGACGTCGCTCGTGCCATGAAACTCTTTAAAAAGGAATTTATCATTGATAATCACAGTCTCTGCTTTTCACACGGACAAATCAGCCCAGCAAATCACTTCTATCGAGACAAGACCGCCAGAAGCTGTATTGACGTGAGGAATGATCACCATACCTCTCCACGAAGGTTTAAAATACCTACGGCAGTGGATGCTCCAAATTTCAGATATTACAATAATGAAGGATCTGAACGTTTCTATGCCAAAAAAGGTTGACGGTAATAATTAAGAAACTAAACCATAAAGGATAGTTAAAGTAATTTGTTGCCACATGGCACATCCTTTGCTGAGACACAAATGTCGTTAAATATAAATTTTTAAAGAGGAGGATGAAGATAATGCAACAAAACCGGAAGAGCGTGAAGATCATTGCCATGGTTCCCATTATTTCAATTCTATTGATAGGACTTCTTATGTGCCTCAATGTCTCCGCTGAAGAGGAAAAACCAACTGGATCTGCTGACGTAGCAATCTTAAGTAAATACGTCTGGCGAGGAGAGGAGTTCAGCAAGGATAGTGTCATCGTTCAGCCCTCGGCAACCATTGCCTATAAAGGCGTAAGTTTGAACCTGTGGGGAAGCCTGGATACAGATGTTTATAACGGGGCCTATGAGGATACGGCTAAGTGGAATGAGACGGATCTTACCATAGGCTACGACAAGAGCTTCGGGCCGGTAAGTTTAGGTGCTGGATACATTTATTATGCCTTGGACAGCATAACTGACTCTCAAGAATTCTATTTCAGTATCGGAGTCGATACCATAGCCTCGCCAACCCTCACTGTCTACAGGGAGGTAACCGGCGCTCTGGCAGGATGGTATGCCAGTCTTGGTGTCTCCCATTCCTTTGATTTGCCAAATGAAATGACGCTAGATCTTGCGGCATCGGCAGGATATTATTACTCCGATAATGACTTCTACGTGGAGTATCTGGATGATCTGACGGCAACAACAGAACCGTTAAGAGGACTTAAGGACGGCGTGATTTCAGTGGGACTGACCATCCCTGTAGACGACTATATTTCCATAAGCCCCACGCTTTCCTACTCTGTTGCTCTTTCAGATAAGGCGGACAATTTTATCACCGCAAACAGCAAAAGTAACGACTCTGACTTTTTCTATGGTGGGGTAACTCTCTCCATGTCTTTCTGACAACCCGTGAAAATGCCAGCGGCAAAGCAGTCGCGTAGCGGTCTTTTTACATCACCGGAGGAAAGATGCTTTAGCATTTTTCCTCCGGTGTATGCCCGACGAACAGAACAAGATAGGGTGTAAAGCCCTCACCCAAAACCGTGTTACAAGGAGAGGGGTTAAAGAATTACTTGGCAGAAAATGGTCTGCCGTTATACTGGTTCAACAATTCGGCAGTTCTTTAGATCTTATGCCGTTGCTCAACTGGTGTCTAGAACGGAGGCTGTTGTGCCATGAGCTTTCAATATAACCATCATGCCGTAAAAGGAAGCCTCACAATGACGCCCGAATCAATCCTCAAGTGACATGTAAAAGCTTTGATATCTTGAGGATAAAAAGTTCCTTCTTTCCGTATTGAGCCGCTTACTTTGTGGAAAGACATTGTCCACCGCCTTCAAAGGTACGGTGAAAACAGCCATGCCAGCGAATCGCGTATTCTTACCGGCAGCGAACGGCCGTCCACATCTTCGAGCGTAACGGCCTGCGAACGCTTTATCACCGCTTCCACGTGTGCCGTAAGGATTTCTGCGAGAGGTCTGTCGAAAATCTCAACGGCCAGTTCAAAATTGAGTCTCAGACTTCGAGGATCAATATTGGCTGAACCGATATGCAGGTAATACTCGTCAATGATGAGAAGTTTGGTATGAACAAAAGGCGGGGGCTGGTAATATACGCGAACCCCCCGTTCCAGAAGTTCCCAGAGCAGATTGCGCGTTGCCCAATGAACCAGGCAAAAGTCACTTTTTGCAGGCAATATAACCGTTACCCGAAGGCCGCGCAAAGCCGCCGCCTGCAAAGCGGCAAGCAATCCTCGCGGCGGAATGAAGTAAGGGGTCATGATAACAACAGACTTTCTGGCTACTGATACAGCACAGGTGAGGATCGTGGCAAGCTTATCCATATCCTCATTGGGCCCTTCGGTAATGACGCGACACGCCGATGATCCTTCCTGCACGGACTCCCCCCGTTCCGATCCTTTGTACGCGCCCGTAAGGAATCCCCAGTCATCAAGAAAAACCTGTTCAATCTGTTCTACCACGGGTCCCTTCAGCCGAAAATGCAGGTCAACAACCCGGTTTGAATTTTTATGCCGTTCTGCCAAATGGCAGTCGCCGATATTTATCCCTCCCGTGAACCCGATTTCCCCGTCAACGACAAGAATTTTTCTATGGTTGCGAAGGTTGACAAGTACGGCGGGAGGAATCAGCCGCGGCGGGAGAAACCTGGCAACGGGAATGCCGCGTTTTTTTAAGAGTCCGCTGACCCACTTCAGGTGACACATATCACTGAGCCCATCGACAATGACCCTGACATCGACACCTCTTCGTGCTGCCCGATCAAGGGCATCGATAAACGTTCTACCGGTGTGGTTGGATTCAAAAATATATGTTGCAAGAAAGAGCGATAGCCTCGCATTTTCAATAGCAGCAAGCATCGCCGGATATGCCTGCTCTCCGTTATGAAGCACCTCAACCAAATTGCCGCCGACAAGTGGCCTGTTTGTAATGATATCTGAAACGTTAACAAGTTCCGGATGTTCGTTCCTACACTCGAGATCGGTGTTGGTGACAGCGCCGAGCCCCTGTTCGTGCACCGGTATTGTTCCGGCGACGTGCGGTAAAGCCGAGCGGCGCTGCAGTTTCTCCGCCCGCGTACGAACTCTGTTGATACCGAAGAGGTAGTATAAAAAAGGACCCGCAAAGGGGATAAGGATGCAAACGACGATCCATCCGATCGATGCCTTCGGATCACGCTTCGAAATCAGAGCGTGGGCTGCACTGACCGTCGCTACACCAATTGCCAAGACCGTTATCATTGTATCGAGGATATTCATAGAATGAGATACCATTGATCCGATTATTCAACGTGCCCCAACTGAAAAGATGCCGATCCATGAATCGGGAAAATCAATTCTGATCCCGGTTCTCGCCATGCGAGTCCCCCGAAGCCCTTCCTCTCCCCTTTCCATGCCCGTTGCTAGATACAGGTCCAGCCCCCGTCCACGATTATCGTCTGGCCGGTAATATAGCTGCCGGCATCTGAGGCTAGAAACAGAAGGGGTCCTATGAGCTCTTCCGGTCTACCCGGTCTGCGCATGGGTGTGCGGCGTTTAATGAAACTTACACCCTCCTCAGTATCGAGCAGTTCAGCAGTCAACTCACTGGGGAAAAAACCCGGTCCGATGGCGTTGACCCGCACGCCGCGCTTCGCCCACTGCGCCGCCAGTTCCCGTGTCATATTGACCACGGCACCCTTGGATGTGGCGTAAGATGCCTGGGGGATGGTGCCAAGGCCGATAACGCCCACCATCGAGGCGATATTGATGATGCTTCCCCGCCCGGCCTCTATCATGACCCGGCCGCAGCGCTGAGCACAGATGAATGCCCCCATCACATTGACCGCCATGACACGATTGAACTCCTCAAGCGGCTCTTCCTCTGCGGGAAATTGCACGGACTGGCCGGCGTTGTTGACCAGGATATCGATTCGGCCGAAGCGCTCCAGGGCCGCCTGAACAACCCGATCAACGTCATCGGCATCGGTCACGTCACAGGCCACGGCCAAGCCCTCAAGCCCCTGCGTGTCTAATTCCTCAATAAGGGCATTGAGACGTTCCTTGCGTCTGGCGGCGATGACCACCTTCGCCCCGGCCCCGGCCAGACCTCTGACAAACGTCACTCCGAGCCCGGACGAGGCCCCGGTTACAACGGCTACGCGATCTTTCAGACTGAACAGTTTTTCCGGCTTCATATCACACTCCTTTCATCATGCCATTCCGTAGCGACCCAAGGGAAGGCGTCCCTCTATGCCAGTCCTTTTACCAAACTCGCTGCCGTTATCATAATTTTGAATTTTCGAATCAATTCGACAGATGCTCCCGTCTGTCTGGCCCCCCCGAGAAACGCCGTAACCAGTTTGTTCGTCCGTCCTGATTCGGCCTCCCCACAAGTCCCAACACCTTTTTCTGTGACATCATAATCTAAATCCAATAATATATTTACAGAATCCCCCTACACTCCACATCTATCATGGGTCCGACCGGCACAGTGATTATCTGGCAAAAGTTGACGCTCAGGCGGCCGAGTTTCTCCGTCAATTGGAACCCAGCAGCTCGTGGGCCTTTTTCAGCCATTCTTGAATTCCGATTTCCTGGGGGCATAGGTCCTCACAAAGACCGCATTCGATGCATTGATCTCCCCGCTGCTCCGCCTTCAGACTGTTATTGCCCTGGTAAACAAACCGCGGCGCCCACAAATCGCTATACATCAGGGCTTCGTTATAAAGGTCGAAGATCTGGGGGATAGCCACTCCATTCGGGCAGGGCTGACAATACTGACAGTTGGTGCAGGGGATCGGGGCCACTTCCCGGTAGGCCTCCCGCACCTGGAGGATCAGTCTCTGCTCATCCTCCGAGAGAGAATTGACGAAAGAGCGCTCCGCACAAGCAACATTCTCCACGACGTGCTCCAGCGATGACATCCCGCTGAGAACGACGGAGACCTCCGAATGGTCCCAGACCCACTGGAGGGCCCACTCGGCCATGCTGCGCGTTTGGGGGGACTTCGCCAATATCTCCGCTACCGACGGCGGCAGTTTCTTCGTGAGACGCCCGCCCCGCAGGGGTTCCATGATCACCACGGCCATGCCTTTGCCGGCGGCGTACCGGAGGCCCTCCGTACCAGCCTGGAAGTCGATATCCATGTAATTGTACTGAATCTGACAGAGTGCCCAGTCATCGTAGGCGTCCAAGATCTCTTTGAATGTAGAAAAATCATCATGGAAGGAAAAGCCCAGGCGGCCGAAGCGGCCGTCGGCCATGGCGCGCTCCGCCCATTCGAGGACGCCCAGCTTTTGCAGGCGGGGCCAAAAATTCCGGTTCAAAGCGTGCAAGAGATAGAAATCGAGTCGATCCGTCTGTAGGCGCTCCAACTGCTTGTCGAGATACCGGTCGAAGTCCCCGGCCGACTCGATCAGCCAGGAGGGCATTTTGGTGGCCAATCGCACCCGCTCCCGGTAACCGTCTTTGAGTATCCGGCCGATGCAGCGCTCGCTTTGCCCCCCGTGGTAAGGAAACGCCGTGTCGATATAGTTGACGCCGTGGTCCACGGCATATCGAACCATCTGCCCGGTCGCCGCTTCATCGACTTTCGACACCTGGCCGTCTATTACCGGTAGGCGCATGGCACCGAATCCCAACACGGAACCCTTCCAATCCAATTTACCGAACTGCCGATACTCCATGATCATCCTCCCTCGTTCACCACTGAATGGGGTCAAATGTATTCTTTAAGGTAGCCCTCCTGAACTCGGGCCAAAAGCCTCCTTAGTCCTTCGTCCTGATCAGGCGGCGTCCGAAATCGCTTCGGTGCCACACTTACAGTGCCGTAGTCTACCCCTGTTAGGACACCTATTTTTTCTTATATAGTTTGGGGAACTGCTCCACGGAATAATGGAGAACAAAACAATATCCAAGAATAAAGATTTGCCCTCAATTCTTTCCTAAACTTGACCCCATTCTCGTTTGTGTGTTTCATGACATCCCTTTCTAAAGTCCTGGGATTCCAACAGGGCCAGGAAGATCAGGAATGCTACAACATCCTGAAAACGAGACCATAATAAGCAAGATAAGCGTTAAAATTGCCAGATGTTTCATTCTGATTTCTCCTAAAGGAATAATGCTTCAGCTCAGGCGCGGGCTTCAGGTTGTTGCCTGAAGCGGTTGTTGGGTGCTGTTTCATGCTCCGAAAGTAGCCACCCAGTCGCCAACCCAGTGGGTGATGGCAATTACAACAATGGCTATCAGGACATGCTCGCCAACTGTCTTCCATGGTCGTTCGCCCTGGGCTTTTGCCATGAAGTAGCTCAGAATGGTAAGAATGGACAATCCCCACACGAGACTGACAATGATGGCCGTGAAGAGGGGTAGAAGAAGGACCGGCACTACGAAAGTCAAGGCGAAGATGAATTTTGTCATAAACGTTGTGATGGTGGCGCCCCAGATTTGCCTGGTCGCGTGAATGTTTTCTGACTCCTCTGAAATATGAATGCCAAGGGCATCGGAGAAAGCGTCGGCAATGGCGATCGTGAAAACACCTCCGAGAACGACCAGCTTCGACCCTGTGCCAGAGTGCAGGCCCACCATCAGCCCAAGTGTGGTAATGACGGCTGATGTGAGCCCGAACGAAATGCCGGTGCGCAACGAATCCTTCATTTGCGTGTCCTCATCTTAGCGTTTCAGAGAGCACAAGACCTTTGTGAACGCGGAATGGGGTCAAACATAAATACGGGAAGCAGCCATAGATTCCCATATTCCCCATTAGGTGGCCGCGAGAAACCTGAAACGCCGGTAGCTGTATTGCCTTAGAACTATACAGCATTGTATGCAAACAGGGCAAGGGGCACCACGTCCCCCTATAACACCGAGATGTTAAAATCTAACCGAAAGATCTCTCAAAAAGGTCATTAATTGCTTTGTGACCTTCTTCAGTCAGATTTCGCGTCCCCGTCCCGCAGAACGAATCGTAACTGATGAGGGGTTTGTCCTTTTTCCAGGCGCCGTCTTTCCACGTATACCAGTCAGCGGTTTTCTGATCGAAAACGCTCAGCGGCCGGTTGAAGAATTTCGCCAGTTCAACAGCCCAGCCTGTTCCGCCTTTAACAGTTCCGTCTTCCATGATTATTCCCACCGCTATAACCTGAAAGCCTTTGTTCACCATATGGAAAATAACCTGGATTACCTTTCTGATCTTGTCGGAATGAGTATACCGTCTCCCCATGCGGTTGGAAACAATCTCCATGCTGACGTCACCCAATTCCAATTCCTCATCGCTTAAGATCATAACATTCTTTTCACGAGTGAGTTTATTTACCGGGAACGAAAAGGTGACTTCACTGATTCCCCACTTCTCTGCGTTTTCTCCAAAAGCAGTTTCCGCGCCTTTAAGTCCGCCACTGAAAAAATTGATTTTTGAACAGTCTTTCATTACTTGCCTCCGCATATTGTATCTAGTTAATCATAACCGTTTCGTAAAATGGCCCCTTAAGCCGGACATGCGCTCATGGGTGTATGATGTACGCAAAAATCATAACTGAAAAGAGCTCCCCACTGTGCGATACAGACAGGAAGTAGCTTTTCGCCAGTCCTCAGAGTTCCAACCGACTGCCGACAGGGCATATCCAACCGATCCCTCGATTTTAACGGACAACCCGGCACCGCAATCGTTCTCTCAAAACCCGGGTTATATCAGCAGCTGTCAGATTATTATCTTGTGTTCAACCAGCAGGCGGCACACCATCACGCAACCAATGCGTCTCCCCTAAAAACGCCATAATCGCACTATTCGAATGTACCATGATGAAACGCATACACGTACAGAATACGTCCATGCGACAATCTAGCAGGTTAGCGCTTCTATCATACTCCTGAGCACCTGTCAAAGAATATGGATGAGATTCTACAGGGAGTTTCTGTAGTTTTCTCATAATGCCGGCAACTATGGCAATGCTGTTTACCTACTATCTGATAATGCCGCTTGCTCCTGCTCCTGTCGATGCCTTGATTATCGCCGCCGGATGAGCCGCGAGACTCGCAGGTTTTTGCGGGAGCTTGCTCACGCAAAAGCTGAGAATCGCAGTCGGCTCCATCGGTCTTGATAGGCGGAGCGAAAGCGGAGCCTTTCAAGGCCAATGGCGAAGCATCCGGCGGCGATAACCCTCAGGGGAAAAGTAGCAGTCCGGCCCCCTATCATGCGTGAAATCAGTAATTTCCGGTTAGGTTTTTGCGTACAAGTTTTTATCATCAGGATTTCTGGCATTATACACCATTTATGAACATTTCATTCAATCGAGTTGGACGTTTCTTTTAACAAATCGTGCATTTTCAGTTCAGATGTGCCTCTTTTTTAAATCTGACCGCTTCCATAACATTTGTATATTCGATGTGTTAGAACTATTTTGCTCCTTAACTCCACAAGTGGCACGATTATTCCTTTAGTAAAGGCCGAAAGAGAAAAATTAAGGAGGACATCAATCATGACAAGAACATTACAAACATTGATCATGGCGGCTTTTGTGGTACTGACTACGGCTTCTTTCGGCTATGCGGAATATGTGTCGACCAACGCGGCCAACTTCCCCTACTTCCATCTCGGATGCCTGATTGTCGGTGGAATGATCATCACCTCTCTGAAACACAAGTACTCCAAGCTGTATCTCAGCGAGGCGGTCGGTTCTTTCGCGCTCTACGCGGTCCTGGTAGCCCTCTTCACGGCTCCGGTCGTCAACGCGCTCAAGACCATTGTAAGCTAAAACTGTCATAAGTTTAGGAAAGGAGGACACGATCAATGATAACCACACATCATCACCATAACCCGATAGACCTGAGGTCGAATCTTTCACAGATATTACAGATAAGCGTATGGGGCTTTGTTATCGTCGCCTCCTCGTTCATGTTCCTCTATGCCGGTCGCTGGATAGATACCAAGTTCAACACCGAGCCCAGCTTCATGTTCGGTCTCTTCATCCTCGCCATCGGCCTGTGTATCTGGAGACTCTACGGAGAAGCCCTTCTGAACATGGAACGGCAGAAAAAAGAACGACGATAACGGATGCCTGGATAATCAACACAAAGCCCCCGCCTTCTCAAAAGACGGGGGCTTTGTCGTC
>JAQULO010000053.1 GCA_028718565.1 Syntrophales bacterium
AGAAAAATCTCGTTGAAGCGGTGCCGGAAGATGAAATGATAGAAGCCTTTATATCGCTGGAATTCATGGACAAAATGGTGGAGAAAAAATGGCTCGGGAACAAGACCGGACAGGGTTTCTACAAAAAGGCGAAGGACGGGAAGGGCAAAAGTGTCAAACTGGTCCTGGACTATAATACGATGGAATACGTTCCTTTCAAGAAACCTCAATACGCATCAGTCAAAGAGGCGAGCAAGGCAGAGGGCGGCTTCGATGATAATTTGAAATCCCTCTTTTACTCGGAAAAAGACATTGCCGGTGAGGTGGCACGTGAATATCTCTGTAGGAACTTCATATATTCCGCGAATCGTATCCCCGAGATATGTGATGCCGTCTACCAGATAGACAACACAATGAAGTGGGGATACAACCACCAGAAAGGTCCCTTTGAGACATGGGATGCCGTCGGAGTGAAGCAGTCTTTGGAGGTGATGAAGAAGCTGAAATTGAAGGTTCCCAAAAAAATCACCGAGATGCTGAAGAAAGGAGACTCTTTCTATCTCACAAAAGAGGACGGTAAATATTACTACGATTTCGACAAGCAGGAGTATGTGAAGGTGGAAGATAATCCTAAGATTATTCTTCTGCCCGACCTTAAAACGAAGAACAAGATAATCAGGGAAAATGCCGGCGCTTCTCTCGTTGACATAGGCGACGGTGTTGCCTGTCTTGAATTTCTTACCAAGATGAGTGCTATCGACGGCGACATCATTTCTATGATGAAAGACAGTTGTGATATCGTAGAAAAGGATTTTGAAGGCTTGCTAATCGCCAATAATGCCGAAAACTTCTCGGTAGGAGCAAATATATTTCAGGTCCTTATGGCGGTTCAGAAGGGCGACTGGGATATACTTGACAAACTGATCCATGACCTTCAATACGCCAACATGAAAATGAAATACCTGGGAAAACCGGTCGTAACCGCTCCATCCGGCATGGCTCTGGGGGGAGGGTGTGAGATAGCCATGCATGGTCAGAGATGCCAGCCCTGCGGTGAGACCTATATAGGCCTCGTTGAGGTTGGTGTAGGTGTAATCCCTGCGGGCGGAGGATGCAAGGAGTTGATGGTACGCTGCACGGAGGGTTTGCCGGAGGGTACCGCTGAGGTTTTGAACATGCAGCCGATTTACGAGAAGGTCCTCATGAATATCGGGCAGGCCAAGGTGGCCACCAGCGCTGTGGAGGCAATGGAACTTGGTTACATCAGAAAGACGGAAAATATCAGCCTCAACCGTGACCATCAGATATGGGATGCAAAAGAGCTCGTTCTCTCAATGGCAAAGACACATAAGAAGAGAAAACCGGATATGATTCCGGTCATGGGAGAGAACCTGATGGGTATCGCACATGCCGTCCTGTATAACATGAGACATGGCAACTATATGTCGGATTATGATGTGCAGGTGACCATGAAGCTTGCATGGGTCCTTTCGGGCGGACAGTGTCCGGAGGGCACCTTTGTTACGGAAGATGTTATCCTCGACCGGGAGAGAGAGGCCTTCCTGAGCCTTGTCGGCGAGCAGAAGACACAGGATCGTATCATGAGCATTTTAACTACGGGGAAACCACTGCGTAACTGAGAAAGGTACTATTTATTGCTGGCCGACCACGATTCTTGAGGAGGCTCGGCATTAAATGAAAGGGGGGTTATTATGCGTGAAGCTGTTATCGTTGAGACAGTGAGGAGTCCGGGCGGGCGGTACAAGAGGGGGGGGCTTGCCCAGACCAGGGGGGACGAGATAGGAATCCAGGTGCTCAAGGGGCTGATGGAGAGGCTCCCGCAGGTCAAGCATGAGGACGTCGATGATATAATCTGCGGTTGTTCCTTTCCCGAGGGCGAGCAGGGTATGAACCTCGGCAGGGTATTAGCCATCGGCGCGGGATTTCCCGTAACCACTTCGGGGATGACGGTCAACCGATTCTGCTCCTCCGGCATTCAGGCAATCGCCGATGCGACGGCAAAGGTCATGGCCGGCTGGTCGGATATCATCATTGCCGGTGGTTGCGAAACCATGACACATATACCGATGGGAGGCTGGATATTCCGCCCGCATCCCGACTGGGGTAATCTTCCGATGACCTATGTTTCTATGGGTGTAACTGCGGAAAATGTTGCGGCAGATTATAAGATCACACGTGAAGATCAGGACAAGATGGGAGTCGAAAGCAACAGAAGGGCACATGAGGCGATCCAGAAGGGTCTGTGGAAAGATCAGATAATTCCCATCAATGCCTGGAAATACAAGAAAGACAAGAACGGACAATGGATCAGGGAAACAGCCGTCTTCGATATGGATGACGGCGTGAGATGGCCTGTAACACTGGAAAATATGGCAAAGCTGAAATCGCCGTTCAGGGAGGGCGGCTCGGTGACCGCAGCGAATTCATCACAGATGACGGACGGGGCAGCCTTCACGATGCTCATGTCCGCCGATAAGGCAAAAGAACTGAAGTTGAAACCCCTCGCCAAACTGACCCATTATGCGGTTACGGGTAACAGGCCGGAAGAGATGGGAGTCGGCCCTCGCTACGCGATTCCGAAGGTACTTAAACAGGCCGGATTAAAAATGGACGATATCGACCTGTTCGAGATCAACGAAGCCTTTGCCTCCCAGGCCATATACTCCTGCAGGGAACTCGGCATAGAGGATCGTTACTGGAAGGGTGAAGTTAATCCGAATGGCGGAGCGATCGCCATCGGTCACCCCCTGGGATGCACCGGCGCGAAGCTGACATGCCAGCTGTTGCACGAGCTGAAGAGACGTAAACTGAAAAGAGGAATCGTCTCCATGTGTGTCGGCGGCGGTATGGGTGCTGCCGGTATCTATGAGATGCTGTAGCATCTGACGAGCGTATCTCATCCTGAAAAGCCATGGCCCTCGTGACCGTGGCTTTTCTGCTTTACAATGAAGACCGGACGGGATATTGACGAAGAAGCCGGATTTTACAAGGGTGTACGGACGAGACAGGAGCCGCAATGGGGATGAAGGTTGGGTTCGTTCAGTTTGAGCCGCTATTCGGCGAGGTCGACAGGAACCTGGAGCGGGCCGGAGACCTGATCATGGGATCCGATGCGGACCTGCTGGTCCTCCCGGAGCTGTTCAATACCGGGTATGTCTTCACATCGAAGGAGGAGACAATCTCCCTTTCCGAACAGATACCGGAGGGTAGAACGACGCAGAGGCTGTGCGAGTTGGCGAGAGAGAAGGAGACCTTCATTGTGGGGGGGCTCGCCGAGAAGGACAACGGCAGGACCTTCAACTCGGCCGTTCTCGTCTCTCCGGGCGGGTATATCGGAAGGTACCGCAAGACGCATCTCTTTTTTGAAGAAAAGGTCTGGTTTGATCCCGGTGATGAGGGGTTCAAGGTCTATGATATCGGCACGTGCACGGTGGGGATAATGATATGTTTCGACTGGTTCTTCCCGGAATCGATGCGCGCGTTGTCGCTCATGGGCGCCGATATAATCTGTCATCCAGCGAATCTTGTGCTGCCCTTCTGCCAAGAGTCAATGAAGACCCGGTGTCTGGAAAACCATGTGTTCGCGATAACGGCAAACAGGACCGGGACCGAAGCCAGGGGGGACACGGCACTCCTTTTTACCGGAATGAGCCAGGTAACGGGGCCCGACGGAAGTGTACTCTTCCGCGGCGGCGGAGATTCGGAAGAGGTGAGGACCGTAGAGATCGATCCGAAGGCGGCCCGCGATAAAAACGTCAACACCTATAACAATCTCTTTGCCGACAGAAGACCAGGCTTCTACGGTGATCTTGTCGGTAAGAACACGAAGGAGTAAAAGACAGAAAAGGTCCGACCGTTTTTGAGCACCCGATTTGGACGGGGGGATAAAAAGCACACCTTGGGCGCTGTTTCGCGCCAAGGGATCAGAAAACGGAAGCCGGCCTCCGGCGTACCAGTTGATATAAAGGGCTCGGTGTTGTAAAATGCACCGCGTTATTGCCGTAAAAGGGTAGCGTGGTCTGACCTCTTAAATATCTCGTCCGGGAGGGTCTTTGTCTATGAGTAAAACCATACACAATCAGGCTTTGCCGGGGGGCGCGTCGCGCTTCGGCTGGTTGAAGCTGCTTGTGATCGTGGCCGTCGCGACCACCGTCGCGACGATAATCGCCGTGTGGGCCACCACCCATTATATCTTTCCCAAAGAGTTGCGGCCGGTCACGCTGAGCCCCGGTGAAGAGCGGGCCCTGGACGTGAAACTGGAACGGATGCATTTACCGCACAAGGGGGATACTTCAAGCCAACAGCGACCGGAATCGACCTGGGAGACACCTCTGGAACCTGAACGCTACAGCGAAGACGCGGGCGGGCGGGAAATCGCCTTCAGTGAAAAGGAACTCAACGCCCTCCTGGCCAATAATACCAACCTCGCAAAGAAGCTGGCCATCGATCTTGATGACGATATGGTGAGCATGAAGCTGCTTGTGCCCCTGGAGGAAGGACTGCCCCTTTTCGGCGGGAAGACGCTTAAGGTGACCGCAGGGCTGGAACTTGCCTATGCCGGTGGCAAGCCTGTCGTGGCGTTCAAAGGGGTCAGCCTCTGGGGGGTTCCCCTTCCCAATGCCTGGCTGGGAAACCTAAAGAATGTCGATCTTGTGAAAGAGTTTGGTGCCGAGGAGGGGTTTTGGAATTCTTTCGCGGCGGGCGTCGACAATGTGAAGGTAGAAAAGGGCAGCCTGCGGGTCCGGCTTAAGGAATAGGGGCCGAGGGGAGATTCTGCCGCACCCCGAACTGATTACGCGATAAACAAGATGTAAGGGGGGAGTCCATCATGCCGGAGGTATGTCGGAGATTACAGATATTCCTGGCCCTCTTCGTTGTGGTAACCGCGATGGGGACCGCCGGTTTTATGGCCCTGGAGAACCTTTCCTTTCCTGAAGCCCTTTACTACAACATCGTCACCATGTCGACTGTTGGATATGGGGACATTCACCCGACAAACAACACCAGCCGTCTGTTCGCCGTCCTGCTGATTATCATGGGCGGCGGCACCTTTATCGGGGTAATCGCGAACGCGACAGAGATGGTCCTCCTAAAGCGTGAGGCGCAGCACCGGCTCCGCAAGATCAATATGGTCCGTGGCATATTCTTCAATGAGGTGGGGCATGACCTCCTCAGGCTTTTTTCCTCATACGACAAGGAGATAGAAAAAACGAGGGACAGATTCATCGTGAATACAGACTGGTCCGACCGTCATTTTTCGGCCGTTCAGAAAGTGCTCAAGAAGTATGCCTTTCATGTAGATGTAGATCGTGTCGATGTAGTGGCTATGTTCGATCTTCTTGAAGACAAACAGGATTTTCTTGCCAGATTATTGGAGAATCCGGTCCTGGTCGAGCACGAGGAATTTACCGAACTTCTGCTGTCCGTTTTTCATCTCACGGACGAACTGACCAGCCGGGCAGATCTGAAGGATCTTCCCCGGTCGGATATCGAGCATCTCGTGGGTGATATAAGCCGCGCCTACCGGTCGCTGATCGAGCAGTGGTTCATGTACCTGAGACACGTCAAGGCTCAATATCCGTACCTGTATTCCCTGGCCGTACGGAAAAACCCCTTCGACGAGGATGCGACCCCCGTCGTCAGCTGATGAGGTCTGCTATACGTCGAGAAAATGGAGGTGTATATCATCATGCGCACGATTTTTATGAAGCTTGCAAGACGTCACGTAGTTGTTACCGGCATTTTCCTTGTCGCGGTTGTTTTGGCATCCGGCTCGGCACAGGCCGAAAATGCGTGGCTGGAGAAGGGGACAGATCTCCTTAAAACTGTGAGCGGCGGCAGCCAGCAGGCCAATGTCAGCGTTGAGGAGATAGGCGCCGGGCTTAAAGATGCCCTGCGTGTCGGCTCTGAAAATGTGGTTTCCCGCCTGGGTAGTGTGGACGGGTTCAATACGAATTCGGCCATTCATATCCCGTTACCGAAACAATTAGACAGCGTGAAGTCAGCGTTGGAGAAGATCGGCATGTCCGATTCCCTGAAAGACCTGGAGCTGAAACTCAACCGGGCCGCGGAAGTGGCGACCCCGAAGGCAAAGGAGCTGTTCCTCCAGGCCATTAACGAGATGAAAATTGATGACGTGAAGGCGATATATGAAGGTCCCCAAGACGCCGCCACCCAATATTTCAAGGGCAGCATGTCTCCCTCTCTGGCGCAAGAGATGCAGCCTGTTGTCAAGAGCAGCCTTTCAGAAGTAGGGGCTGTTCAGGCCTACGACAACGTTATGAAACAATATCGATCCATACCCTTTGTCCCTGAAGTAAAGGCCGATCTGTCGGATTATGTCGTTGAAAAAGGTATGGACGGAATCTTCTATTATATGGCGCAGGAAGAAGCCGCTATCCGCCAGAATCCCGCCAAGCGCGCCACAGAGTTGCTCAGGCGGGTATTTGGGGCCAAATAGATTGTGCGGCGGTCTCCGGGAGTTGCGCCGCGGTCGTTTGTCAATACATATCGAAAAAGCTAACAAGGAGAACTCGCAATGAATACGAAATTGGTTATCAGTCTTATCCTGGCCGGCCTGGCCGTGCTCTTCATCATACAGAACGTCACGGTCGTCGAGATACGGTTTATGTTCTGGACACTGTCAATGTCTCGGGCACTGTTGATATTCTTCCTCCTGGCCATAGGGGTCGTTATCGGATGGTCAGCCCATAGCTTCTCTATATCTCGCCGGGAAACGGAATGAGAGATGGTGGCTACGGCGCGGGGAAAAATTCAACTACGGGGAACCCCTCTTTTCCTGGAAGATAATCGAGCAAGGCAAGTCGGGACGGCATCAAAGGAGTGCTCATGACTATAAAACGTTTGATAGGAATTATCGTGCTCGCAACACTGGTGTACGGATGCGGGCAGTCTTCAGAGATGGCGCAACCCCCAGGAGAGTCAAAGTCAGAAGAGGGGCCACCAGCGTCAGAGTCAGCCCCGGCTTCAATTGATGGACTCAACGAGCCCGATTACGGAGTTGTGCGCGTTTTCTTCGCCACAGACCGAAATCTCACTGGGAGCGGAAAACCCGATGAGATGTTTGGCGTTGAGCGGTCGGATCTCAGGTACGGCATCTGCGACGTGAGCATCCCCCGCGACCACCGCATGGGCGAATTGGAGTCCCCCTCAATATGGAAACTGGAATTTCGCGAAGATCCTGCAAAACACCTGGTACTGCTCAGTGTGCTCGTTCAGCCCAAGGACCAATACTTTACAGACTTGGCCGCTCGCGTCCGTGCATCTGAGAAAGCCAGCGCGTTTCTTTTCATTCACGGCTACAACGTTGCTTTCAAGGATGCAGCGAGGAGAACAGCGCAAATTTCGTACGATTTGAGTTTTGACGGCGCACCCGTTTTCTACAGCTGGCCCTCACAGGGAACAACACCCGGGTACACCGTTGACGAGCAGAACATCGAATGGGCTCAGGCGAATCTAAAGGGATTCCTGGAAGATTTCTTCAATCGATCAGAGGCTCAGAATGTCTACCTGATCGCTCACAGCATGGGGAACCGTGCCTTGACGCGCGCAGTTGCGTCCCTGCTAACCGAAAAGCCATCATTGAGGCAGCGGCTAAAGGAGATTATTCTTACGGCGCCGGATATTGACGCCGAAGTATTCAAGAGAGACATCGCCCCGGCACTCACCAGGTCGGGACGCCCCATCACGTTGTATGCATCGTCGGAGGATCTCGCACTAATCGCATCAAAAAAAGTCCACGGCTCTCCACGAGCGGGGGATTCGAGAGAAGGATTAGTCGTAATGCCTGGAATCGAAACTATCGACGCAACCGGCACCGACACGAGCCTGTTAGGACACTCTTACTTTGCTGAAACCCGATCCGTTCTGTCAGACATCTTCTATTTGATTAAAAACGACCAGAGAGCGGAACAACGATTTGGCCTCGAAAAAGTTGACGCGCAGGCAGGCACATATTGGGTGTTCAAGAAGTAAGAAATAGACACACGCCTTACAGGCGCATCCAGATGGACGATACCCCCGGCTGGGGCTCAATCCATGGGCAAACGAGCCGCCGAGAAATTTGAAGGATATTTGTTCGCAATCAAAAGAAGATTGGATCAGAGCTGTCCAAGGTGTCTTCCGGAGAGAGAACGTTCACCGTGCTGAGGACCCGGCAGCGAGGGGTGAATATTTTCTGATTTGAAGCAAGCTTAACGACTTCTATACTGAATATTGAAAACAAGCAGATTTGCCTGATATGTAAATGTTGGATTCACAAGGAGAGCAATATGGCATTGTCCAGCTACAAGGATATTTTTGAACTTTTAAAAACCGGAGCGACAATTGAGGCCCAAGAAAAAATCATGGAGCTTCGTCAGGCTGCGTTATCTATTCAGGAAGATAACATTCATCTGCGCAATCGCGTACTAGAATTAGAAGCCCGGGTAAAGGAGTTGGAGAGTCCCCTGTCCACGATGCCGCAAAAGAACATGGTCGAGCAAGCCTGATCCGACGTTTGGCGATCTTGGCGGCATTCTACGGACTTACAAGTGCACTGAGTGTGGTCTTACCGAATCAACCATTATCACACCAAAGTGAATCCAACCTTTTTTTGCACAGGACGCCATAAAGCCGGCGCCTGTGAAAATGGCGTTAAGAGGCAGAAAGTATAATGCGGGGAATCCGGGGACTATGCTAGTTTTTGATTAACAAAAAACATTGAGAGAAATAAAGATCAGTCATGGCCCATATCGCAAGAGTAGTTGCAGAGCATTATCCCCCCATCATATAACCCCGCGTGGCAATTGCGGGCAGGATGCATTATGAACGAACAGGACAACCTTCAGGCGGCAAGAGTTTTATCGAACGGTTGGAAAACAAGTTATCCAGGATCTTGACTCATTAAAAAGGCGAAAGACCAAAGAAGGATTGATAAAACTGTCATGGTGTCCCTAGATTTCCTAGATTTTTGGGCAGCAGGGGAGCAATAGGGTTGTATCTTTAAACATAAACAGAAAGGAGAGAGAAATGAGTGAGAAAAGCATTGAAGAGAGGATTAAACGACTGGAGGATATTCACGAAATTCAGCTTCTCCGAAATTCTTACAGTTATTACTCCAATATTGATGGTACACCGGAGCGAGCGAGAAAATTTGCTGACATGTTCACCGAAACTGGCGAGTTTGATGCCGGAGCTGGTATAACAAAAGGGCGGGAAGCGATCTATCAAAGAATTATAGTCACGCGTTCTCAGTGGCTGCGTTTCATGCACCTGACTACCAATGGGACGATTGAAGTAAATGGAGACAGGGCAACTGGGAAATGGACTGGCCTGTTCCCGCTAATTTTCAGTGACAGTTCAAAGCTTCAGTGGGGCTGCAACGTCTATAATGACGAATACGTTCGCACCGAAGAAGGATGGAAATTTCAGTCGATAATCTCTGAAGCGATTTTCTTTGTTGAGGATTGGTACAAGATGTACCCGGCGTTTCGGGATCTCAACAAGGGCTGCGTTGTTGCGACACTGTGATCGCGGCCGGAAGAGGGGGGGGTAATGTTTGATGTGATTACCACTACACCATCCGGTGTGAACAGTAGAGACGGAATTGCATGCCGACCAGAGTGTCATGTACCGTAATCTACGGGGCACAAAAAACATGACTCCCAGTAAGGAGGCTCAAATGACCAGAGAGCAAAAAGATTCAGTAGTCATGAGGTCAATCGGCACAAACCTTGGTGACGTTGAAGTCACAGCCGTAGACCCGGTCAAAGCCCTCGAAAAAGCGAGAGAGATTGCGCACGAAAAATACCCGGAGCTTAAAAGTACCACTCGGTCTGTGGCCGGTCGGGTTGTTTCGTCGTTATGCCAATATCGGGAATACATGACCGCACTGTTACTGGTCATTATCATAGTGTCCTTTTCACAGACTGCTTCAGCAACTGACTTGACGATGACACACAAAATCATTGTCCCTCAGGAATATGCAGGCGGCAGAAGTGAGGAAGCGCTTGAAGGCACATCGGACATAGAGGACTACATAGGGGCATTTGAAAGAACGTGGTGGGCTGTGATGAATAAATTCGCTCAAGATATCAATTGGCAACCGAGGCATGAAGGTTTGATTTGTTTTGGGACACCTGCGGCAGGGCAGGGTTGTTTCGACGGTCACGAAGAGGCTGTAAGAAGGGTAGAAGGCTTCTTGAAAAACCATGAAGCGGCCGCGGTTGAGAAGTTTATCAAAGAGAAAATTGGCAAATGAGGCATACCCAGTTCTTGCACCGGATCGCTGACGATCCCGGTGAAATTCATGTTCGCGGGAGAGAAAATGAAGATTGACTTTCACCCTATCGGCTTGATCCATACGCCGTATACAAAGACAGAGGACATGCCCATTCAACCCGCCGGCGCAGCCGGCGTGAGAGGCACTGTCGAGGTATTTGAGGAATACCGTGCCGGATTGAGGGATCTAGACGGCTTCTCACACATCATCCTGCTCTATTATTTCCACGGTAGTCACTCATTCGACCTCAGCGTTGTGCCTTTCATGGATTCGGTGCCGCGAGGACTTTTTGCCACGCGTGCGCCCAAACGCCCGAATCCGATCGGACTGTCCGTTGTTCAACTGGACAAGATCCAGGACGGTGTGCTGTACATCCAGAACGTGGACATTCTCAACGGGACCCCGCTTCTGGACATCAAACCCTATGTTCCTGAATTCGATGCTCCGGTGGAAGTCCGGACCGGCTGGCTTGAGAAAACCAAGAAAACCGTCTCAAGCCGGAAATCGGATGATCGGTTCAAGTAGTGAGAAATTTCAGTGACATACCTAATTCCCGAAGAAAAAAGGTAGTAACGTGTATGATGTCAGCAGATTTCCATTGAAAACAAGTACAATTGCCTTATATGTAAATGATAGGAGCTATTTGACATGCCAATGACATCAAACTGGTTTATCTGGGCGTTGCTGTCTGCTGTATTCGCAGCGCTTACGGCCATCTTTGCGAAGATAGGGCTTGAAGGGGTGGATTCTGATCTCGCGACGCTGATTCGGACTGTGATCATAATGGCTGTGCTTACCGCGTTCGTGTACTTCACCGGAAAGTGGAGCGACCCATTCGAGCTTTCCTCAAGAACATGGCTCTTTTTAGTCCTCTCCGGTCTGGCAACAGGCGCGTCGTGGATATGCTACTTCCGAGCCTTGAAGATCGGTGACGCATCAAAGGTTGCACCAGTAGACAAGTTCAGCCTGTTGCTCGTCGCGGTGTTCGCGGTTCTCTTTCTGGGTGAGCGCCCATCGGTCAGAGAGTGGACCGGCATTCTCATGATAGGTGCGGGGGTTCTAGTTCTGGCGTTCAAGAGATGAGCGGACAGAGGGAAATATGGGGCCAGCCGTCGCCTTCAAGCGAAGAAAAGATTGGTGAAAATAATGGGGTCGGATCAAGAGAACCGTTTGTCATCAGCAAAATGGGTTATAAAAACCGCGGCTTGATCTCTTCTCCCATAAGGAATTTATGAAAATACTCCACACCTCCGATTGGCATATTGGCCGCACTTTGTACGGCCGCAAGCGATACGCGGAATTCGAGGCCTTCCTGGACTGGCTGGCGGATCTTATTGAACGGGAAGATATCGATGTTCTGCTTGTGGCGGGAGACGTATTCGACAACAGCACGCCCAGCAACTATGCGCAGGGGCTGTATTACCGTTTTCTGTGCCGCGTGGCGGCGTCTGCGAACCGTCATGTGGTTATAACGGCAGGGAATCATGATTCGCCGTCTTTTCTGAACGCGCCCAGGGAGCTTCTTAAATTTCTGAATGTCCATGTCGTGGGGAGCGCTTCCGATTCTCCAGAGGATGAACTGATTGTGCTGCCTGGGCCGGATCAGGAGCCACAGCTGATCGTTTGCGCCATTCCCTATCTCAGGGACCGCGATATCCGCACGGCCGAGGCGGGTGAGAGCGTCGAGGATAAGGAGCGAAAGATTATCGAGGGGATCAGGACCCATTATCGCCTGGTGTGTGACCTTGCCGAACAAAAACGCTCCACACTGGATAAGCCTGTCCCTATAGTCGCCATGGGACATCTCTTCACTGCGGGTGGACAAACGGTTGACGGCGACGGGGTGCGCGAACTGTATATCGGCTCTCTCGCGCAAGTCAGAACGGACGTCTTCCCCGAATCGATCGACTATCTTGCCCTGGGGCATCTCCATGTCCCGCAAAGGGTCAGCGGTTCGGATTTCATACGTTACTCCGGTTCGCCTCTGCCCCTGGGTTTTGGAGAGGCGCAGCAGGAAAAGGGCGTGCTCCTCGTGGAGTTTTCGGGCAGCAGACCCATTGTCACAAATATTCCCGTACCCAGATTCCAGGAGTTGAAAACCCTGCGGGGGAATTGGCAGTCTATCGCCGGAGCGATAGACGATCTGAAGTCAAAGGAAAGCACTGCCTGGCTTGAAGTTGTCTACGACGGTGGCGAGATTGCCGGGAGCCTGCGCGAGTTGTTGGACGAAGCAGTTGAAGGGACCGGCCTGGAAATTCTCCGGGTCAAAAACAACCGGGTGCTGGAACTGGCCATGAAGGGCATGGATAGCGAGGAGACACTTGACGACATGGATGTGACCGACGTATTCAAGCGCTGCCTTGAGTCGCACAAGGTTCCAGAGGATCAGCAGTCCGCGCTTTTAAGCGCCTATCAGGAAATTATCGTGTCCCTCGACGAAACAGATCCGATGGAGCAGTAGGAGAGCGCATGAGGATACTCGGTGTCCGGTTCAAAAATCTGAATTCTCTCACAGGGGAATGGAATATTAATTTCACCCACCCGGACTATTTGTCCGACGGCATATTCGCCATCACCGGTCCCACGGGCTCGGGAAAGACGACCATTCTGGATGCAGTCTGCCTCGGACTTTACGGCAGGACCCCTCGCCTCGACAAGGTAACCAAAAGCAGCAACGAGATCATGTCGCGCCAGACAGGCGAATGCTTTTCAGAAGTTACATTCGAGACGCAAAGGGGCCGTTACCGCTCTCACTGGAGCCAGCACCGTGCCAGAAAAAGGCCGGAAGGTGAGCTGCAGCAGGCAAAGCATGAGATTTCCGATGCCGAATCCGGGAAAGTCCTGGAATCAAGAGTACTTCAAGTTGCGGGATTTATCGAGGAAGCAACCGGTATGGACTTTGAGCGCTTCACCCGGTCCATGCTGCTGGCTCAGGGGGGATTTGCGGCGTTTCTACAGGCGCCTCCCGATGACCGGGCCCCCATCCTTGAGCAGATTACCGGCACTGAGATATATACGTTGATATCTATGAAGGTTCACGAGCGTCGCAATCAAGAGCGGGACAAGCTCGATCTGTTAATGGCTGAGCTCAGCGGCATCCAGGTATTAAGCGCGGATGAGGAAAGGGACCTGCGAGCGGGCCTGGAGGAAAAGCAGTCAAATGAAGCGGAACTTGCCCCCCGGCTGGAAGATCTTCGCAAGGCTTCTACCTGGCTTGAAACCATCGCTACACTGAAAAATGGGATATGCGAACTGGATAAACGAGATGAGGATTTCGAGAAACGCCGAGCGGTCTTCGAGCCGGAAGGAATAC
Organism: Syntrophales bacterium; assembly: GCA_028718565.1. Lineage (GTDB taxonomy): Bacteria > Desulfobacterota > Syntrophia > Syntrophales > UBA2210 > UBA6078. The sequence continues at coordinate 13,596 of JAQULO010000053.1, forward strand.
GGCTGGAAAAATCACGCAGGGCTCTCAGTCTCGAAGGGGATTACCGGGGGGTTGCCGCCGTACGCGAGCTGCAGGGAAATGAGATAAAAGAACTTCAGGGCGCTCTCGAGGCCCTGCCGCTGAAGGACAAGGCCTGCGAAGACACGCTGACTATCAAAAAGGCCGCTGAAAACCTCATGGGTGAGGCGAGGAAGCAGCAGCAATCCGAAGCGGATGTCATTAAGCAGGTCCGCGACCTCGATGCCAGACTGAGCGAGCAGAAGAAGCAGATCGAAGAGAAGGATAGATCGCTATCGGGTATTGAAAAGCAGGTTATAGACTATACGACGAATATCGGTACGGCGCTACAGACTCTGCAAGAATCACAGGATGGTCTGAAAGCCGTCCATGCCTACCAGACAGAGCATGCCTGCGATGCGGCGCTGCTGACCAACCTGGCTGCAATCTCAAAGGTATTCGCCTCGCTTCATACCCTTGAAGACAGAAGTGTCAAGGCTGGTGCAGCGCTTAAGGAAGCTGACAGGGGAAACAAGGCTGCGATTGCCGCGCACATACAGATAGAGATTGACCACGAAAAGCTTCGCGAGGTATTTGAAAAAGATCAAAGCGAGTTCAAACGGATGGCAGAGGAGGTGTGCACGATACTCAAAGGGCACGAGATCAGCGAGTGGCGAAGTGAGAAGGACGCCATTAAAGAACGCGAGGGTCTTCTGGTTCGGACCGGCGAAGTCATCGAGCGGATTGATAAGACATCCGTAGCGCTGGAGAGCCTCTGCAAAAGCCTTGAAGTATTGACGACCGGCCATGCGGAACTCTCGAATAAGATAGAGACCTGTACCGACAAGAAATCGCTCCTGGAAAAAGATATCGAAAATAGGGAGACACAGGTGTCTCTCCTGAGCCGAATCCGCGACCTTGAGGAAGACAGAAAACGACTTGAAGACGGCGTGCCATGCCCTCTGTGCGGCTCTGTCGATCATCCCTATGCAAGGGGCAATGTCCCTGAACTGGACAGGGCGGAGACAGAGTTGAAGGCTGCCAGGGCTGAGTTTAAACTGGTGGCTGAGAACCTGAGTAAACTGGAAGCCGAGCGCGTTAAGATGCTGGCGGAAACCCGGCATGTTGAAAAAGACAGAGATGATAAGAAGTCTACATTGGAGGCCGATGATAAACACTGTGCCGACAACATGCTGAAACTGAATATCATCGCCGATCCTGAAGAACGAGCCGGAAAAGTACGCGATGAGATTGCAGATGCTCAGAAGAGGATCTCTGAAATATCCGATATTATCGCTGCCGCCGAAGAAATGAACCGAAAGGGGAACGCGGCGCACAAAAATCTGGAGAAATTAAGGACGCTTCTGGAAGGCTCAGGAAAGGCCCTGCAAGATGCCAGGCATAACGTTGATATCGCCAGCCGTGAGCATACGCGGCTAATTAAGGAGGTCGAGACCCTCGGAGAAGAGATCGAAAATGCCCGAGCCCTCGCACTCAAAGACGTTGAGCCATTCGGTGTCATGCAGATTCCATCGAACGATCTCGATTCCATCCTGAAAGACCTCGCCGGGCGCAAAGACACCTGGCAGGCAAAGCAGGGTGAGAAAAGCGAACTTGAAAAAAAGGTCCGTAACCTGGAGGCTGGTATCGAGAAGGACAAGGCACTGCTTGAAAAGCTCAAGCATGATCTGAAGGAGAGCGGCAAGAATCGTGGAGATATGGCGCTGGAGCATGCATCCCTGAGTGCTTCACGCCGCGAATTGTACGGTGAAAGGAATACGGATCAGGAGGAGAAACGCCTGGCTGATATAGTGACGCGTACAACTGATGCCTTTGAAAAATCGCGCGAGGAACATGCACGGATTGAACAGGAGATCAGTGTCCTGAAAGAGATGATAGGCGAACTGGAAAAAAAGACGAGTAAACGGGCAATGGGACTCTTGCAGACCGAAAAAAATCTGACGGACAGGCTCAGGAAGGCCGGGTTCGAAGATGAGAGCGACTATTTATCCGCGTGCCTGAATGAAGAAGAACGGGAAAGGCTCACACAACGGGAAAAGGACCTGGTCAGGGAGAAAACCCAGCTGGACACCAGCAGGAAGGACAAGGCGACCGCACTGACAGCGGAGCAGGAGAAACACCTGACGGATCAACCCCTGGAACGTATCAAGGGGGATATCAGCGCCGTCGATTCGGACTTGAAGAGGATCAGGATAGAGATCGGCGGCATGATAAAGAGCCTGAGCGAGAACGAAAAACTCCATAAAGAGCAGCAGGAAAGAATGAAAAAGATCGCCGCCCAAAAAACCGAACGTGTTCGATGGGATGATCTGCATCAACTTATCGGCTCGGCCGACGGCAAAAAATTGCGGAACTTCGCTCAAGGTCTGACATTTGAGATAATGACCGCGCACGCCAATCGTCAGCTCGGGAAGATGACGGACCGCTATTTGCTTATCCGTGACGAAGCACAACCTCTGGAGCTGAACGTTATTGATAATTATCAGGCGGGTGAAATTCGTTCGACCAAGAACCTTTCAGGCGGTGAGAGTTTCATCGTAAGCCTTGCGTTGGCCCTTGGCCTTTCCCAGATGGCAAGCCGGAAGGTACGCGTAGACACGCTCTTTCTCGATGAAGGATTCGGAACCCTCGATGAAGAAGCCCTTGAGACAGCCTTGGAGACTCTTGGGGGGCTACAGCAGGAAGGCAAGCTCATCGGTGTCATATCCCATGTCACCGCGCTTAAGGAGCGCATCAGCACACAAATACAGGTGATTCCCGAAACGGGGGGGCGAAGCAGCTTGAGCGGCCCCGGATGCTGGAGAAATTAGGAAAGGAACGAAAAAGGTCAGCCGGCCAATACGTCGGCGATTCAGCAGAGACAGGTATAGCACACGATTAAAATCTGGGGTGTCAATGATAAAAAGCGATTTGGATCGGTTAGGTGATTTTCATATTAACTCGGCGATTAAATACTTCTATTTAGTGGCAATGTGTGTTATGGTTTGTGCATGGAAAAGACAGATGCACGGAAACTCAGTCAAGACGTACAGTATGCTCTGCGCAAGCAAATAGTCCGG
>JAQULO010000054.1 GCA_028718565.1 Syntrophales bacterium
GGCACGAAGGCGGCCATTCACAGCACCTGTCCATATGGAGGATTACACACTATCTAACGAAGCTGGAAACCAACAGCCTGTCCGACCGTGATTTGCACATATGGATTCGAATCTCTCCAATGACCATAGATATGGGAGATGTCCATGAAAAAGGAAGTCATATTACCGAATGGATTGTACCCACTTTGCTTTCGGTGCTCGGGATTGCCGGGAAGAAGATAACCGGCAGAGACTTTATTGCCGCTTATATCGTGGCGGCTGAATTGGGCATCAGGACTCCCGCGTGCTACAACGCGTCGGCGCACTCTGCGGGTATGCCCGGCGAATATAACGGACCTTTGTATTGTGCGGCAGCCGCATCCAGGCTCCTTGGTTCAAATGTAGATCAGACATGGAATGCTTTGGGTATTGCTTATTCCACACACAGTATGTCGGAGACGCAGAAATATGCTGAAGGGACACAGATGGCGCGACTTCAGCATTCATTTGCGGCAGATACGGGGATTAAAGCGACGCTTCTTGCACAAAGAGGTGTTACGGGCCCGAAGGGAATCTATCTGGGCGTGCCGGGAGGATCATTGAGGCATATAGAATGGAGTGATGATCCGCTGTTTGATCCAAATATTCTGACCAATGATTTAGGCAAAAAATGGGTATACAGCGATGGCCTTTCAATGAAGCCCTATTCCTCCTGTAAATTTACGCACTCTTTCATCTCGGCAATATTGACCCTCATGAGTAAAAATCAAATAGATTATCGTCAGATAACCGGTATTCACTGCATAGGAAGTGAAGGGTCAAGACTGACGATAGAACCCATGGAAGCGAAATGGAATCCAAGTACGGTAGCGGAGGCTATGTTCAGCACCCCCTACACGGTGTCAACCGCAGCCATTACCGGCAACGTTTTTTTGGATTCCTATACGGATGCTGAATTAAAAAGATCTGATAAACGAGAACTCATGAAAAAGGTGACGTTCAATGCTGATCCGGGGATTAAAACCCCATTTGATGGATTTACAGTGGAAGTTACTCTTCAAAACGGGCAGAAATACAGCGAGACCAATCAATATGTTCTGGGCCACACGAAGAATCCGATGAGCTGGGACGATTTGAAGGAAAAGTTCTGGAATTGTGTGCCGTATTCGGCAGTCCCGTTGCCCAAGAAGAAGTTTCAGGCTGCAGCCGATCTCTGTGCCAACCTGGACGAAGCAAAGGATATGGGTGATATGGTGAAGGCACTCACACCGTAATTGCAGCCTTTAACTGTGATTTGTTCTCGTGCGGTCTGATTTTTATAAACTGAATTCAGAATGTCTGCAGGGTGGTGTAAATGGCAAGAGGGCGGCCATTCACAGCACTTGTTCACCGGAGGATTACAAGTTATTTGACGAAGCTGGAAACTAACGGATCTTCCCCCTAAAAAGTTAACACGCAGTTAAGCTGCCATAGGCAGTGTTGCCAAAGTCAACAGGAGGAATATACCCCCAACATGAATGTCTCCCGATTCTGTTGTAGAATCCCTCGATGTATCCGAAAATACCCCTTAGGCGGGCTTCTGATATTGAGGAAGTTTCCCGTAACGGCGTTGTCGCTTCGGTATGAGTATAAACTATAGACTATTGGCACGATTAGTATGAGTATAGATTGTTGATTTGAAAATAAAGGAAAAAAGATGCAGTTTGTCACGTTAGCCCCGGGAACCGGTTCGGCCATCAAAGCATCGCTATCCAAGCAGGGTGCTCAGAGTCCCTTGCGCATCAAGTTGTGCTTTGCCGGACGCTTCGATCCATTTTTGGACTTGGCGGTGGATACGGTCCGGGAAGTAGATTTGGTGCAGGAAACGGAAGATCTGACGTTCATCATCGCCCCTGAGACGTATGAAATCGTCGGTAACGTGACGATATCATACGTCGATGATGGCGACCGCAACGGCTTTATGCTGGCCTCAACCGGGCCAGCCAGTGCGTGAGAAGGGTTCGGTGTCCGCGGCATCAGGAGCGCCGGGACACGGATCCGGAGGAAGTGCCATCATCGTCATGGCGGCAGGGCTCCAAGTAGGAACCATCATTAAACTGCTCTACAATCGGCACGCCAGTGCAAAGGCCCCGGCAACGGCATCGACGATCTGACCGGGCTCGCTGCAGCACCCGATTTTGTAATATTCCACGCCGCTCTGTTCCAGAGCGCTGCATAAATTACCCCCGGCTTTCAGGCCGACGGCAAGCACCACCGTATCGGCACGAATTTCCGTTGTAGCGTTGTCCTGGTCGGCAACAACCACGGCGGTCTCCTTTACTTCGACTACCGTAGTCGAGGTCCGAATCGCCACCTTCTTGGAGATCCGGGAGATGAGACCCCATCGCAACGACGGCCCCACATCGGCGGCAACCGATTTCAACATTTCAACGACTGTGACATTTTTCCCCTGGTCCGCTAGGTACTCAGCCGTTTCGATCCCGATCAATCCCCCCCCGATGACGACAATGTTCTCTCCGACGGACACCTTTCTCCCTAATACATCCAGGGCCGTCACGACATTTGTACCGCCGATCCCCGGGATAGGGGGAATAAGCGGTGTAGCTCCCGTGGCAAGCACCACGACATCGGGGTGTAACTCTTTGATTACCTTGTCCGTGAAGGCCTTATTCAGGATAACTTTCACCGGCAGAATATCCATCTGGGCGGTATAGTAGTCGATAATATTTTTCAGCTCTTCCTTATGGGGTGGTACAAGGGCCAGGTTCAGCATTCCCCCTAACTTGTCATCTTTTTCATACAGTATGACGTCGTGTCCGCGCAGGGCGGCTACACGCGCCACTTCGGTCCCGGCCGGACCGCCACCGATTACGAGGACTTTTTTCTTCAGGGCGGCAGGCTGGATCAATCCTTCACCCTCGTGGCCGAGCTCGGGATTGAGGGCGCACGCTATCTTGGCATCCAGATCGCCCGCCATTACGAGTTTAAATATCTGGTCGAAACAGTAGCAGCAGGCCGTACATCTTCGGATCTCCCGCGTTCTGCCCTCTTCCGTCTTCCTGACAAAGTCCGGATCACACAAGAGAGGTCGTCCAAGGCCGATGAGATCGGCATCCCCTCTTGCCAAGATGTCCGCGGCAACGTAAGGATCATTAATCCGTCCCACCGTGGAAACGGGCACATTAACTACTTTCCTGATAGCCCTCGACAAATAGGAAAAGGCCCCCCGCGGCACGGAAGGGGGCAGCATGGGCCGTACGGCCTCGTGCCAGCCCGCCCAGACATGGAGTCTGTCCGCACCGGTCTCTACAAGCTTGGGGGCGAGCAAGAGTGCATCCTCGAGGGTTTTGCCGCCCTCCATACCATCTTCGGCGTCGAACTTGACACAGATATTAAAATCATTACCCACTAGGGCTCGCGTCTGCCGCAATATGTCGAACAGAAACTCGGCTCTTGCAAGAATATCGCTGCCGCCGTATCTGTCTTCACGCTTGTTGGTGACGGCAGAAAGAAACTGGCTGATGAGATAACCGGAACATGCGCAGAACTCAATACCGTCGAAACCCGTCTTTCGTGCGCGCAGCGCCGCCTCGGCAAAGGCCATGACCATGCCATCAGTCTCTCCGGTTGTCAGCTCCCGCGGGGTTTCACCCGTGTACCGTGATGCAATGGGTGATGGCGCCACTGCCTGTCGGCCCGTATGCCGTCCGAAGGAATAGCGGCCGGCATGATTAAGCTGGGCGATTATTTTGGCACCGGCATCGTGAACGGCCGTGACTATTGGTCTGAACCTCACAATATCACTGTCTTTATCGAGTGACGGCTCGTCGCCGGCAATGGCCTTTCCGCTTGGATGGACGCATAATTCTCCGTACGTGATAAGCGCAACCCCGCCCCTGGCCCTAGCGGCCAGGTAGTCCGGCGTCTGATGTTCTATGGCAAATGTGGTCCCCATAGGGGCCATGAAAAACCTGTTTTTCAATGTCAGGTTTGGCATCTCAAGCGGTTCAAACAGGATATTGAGTTTAGGATCTCTCATACTGATTCCTCCCTCTTTTATGTATCTGTCAAAACCACCAACATTGTCCGAACGCTCGCCTTCATAAAGTCACCGACAAGGTTGGCGGTAGTTCACATGCAATTTTCCCTGTGGAAGATGATTTAAAAGCAGGGTAGACATGGCATAAAATCATTTTAGTATCAAGTATTATTGGGCCGTGGGGGTTATATTTCCCAAAAAAGTCATTTTGGGCATAATGCAGATAGACCTCTCATTGCACGTGTCAAGGCATTAAAGCGTTATGTTGGATGTTTGCATCCCCAGAGTAACTGGGATCAGTGTAGTAGCTGTACGTGTCTTTATGTGGATGAGCGGCGATGTTCAATACATTAGGATTTAAATAATATCGGCATAGTATGCCAGGGCGGGGAAAATCTTGCTTGACTTTTTGTCCTTGGCCGTATAGGTGACTCCCAGCCCCCTGGTTTTAAAAACGGTACGGAGGTGAGGGGATAGAGCCGACCTTTTCCAACAGTCGAACAGTGCTGACTCTGACGGAAAGTGCTGCATATTTCCGGTGGCAACGAACGTGGTTTTGTGGGTACGATGAAGGCGAAGATGAATAAAATAAAAGATCGGAAGCGTCCATCAGTTCCACCGGGCCGAATTAAGATTTCCCAGGCGATACTCTCGCTCTTGAAGAAAAAAAGCTTTGATTCCATTACATGGGCGGAAATTGCCGAAACCGCCGGTGTCAATGAGGGGTTGATCTACAAATATTTTAAGGGCAAGCGGAATCTCCTCCATGAGGTGTTACATGAATACGACGAGGGATTCCTTAAGATTATTCGTCTGGACCAGCAGAATGCCGAAGGAACGTTCAACAAGATTAGAGCGTTTATTTCCTCAACCCTCCATTACTACCAGGAATCGCCGGTCTTGGCAAAAATACTGATCATTGAGGTCCGTAATTATCCAGCTTATTTCCAAAGCGAGACGTATAAACAGATCCAAGAGTATTCCAACATACTCCTGAGAATCATCGAGGAGGGGGTCAGGCGGGGTGAAATCCGCACGGATATTTCGCCCTCCCACGTGCGGCTGATGATCCACGGGGTGATTGAGCATATGTGCCTTCCGAAAGTCATATTCGGAACGAAAGTGAATATAGAACAGTATACGGATGAAATCTGTAAACTAGTTTTTAGCGGCATTGTAGAACAAGCGGGGTCCGACGGCGAAGGATCATCCGTAGAATGACCTGAAACCGGCATATTGATTGCCCCTTATTTGTGACACCATCCCGGTCGCAAAGGCCCCGGTTCAGCTTTCATATTCGTCGTAATTCTTTTCATGCCCCGTTGCTGCTCTTGTACCTCGTACAAAGTGCCGCATTGCTTTCAGAACATCACCTTGATATATCCGCTTTATCCTCCCTAACGACTTGAATCCGCTCAGGTGTTAGTGGTTCTTAACAGACTTTGACCCATGCGCCGATCTGTACGGATGGTCGCTGAAACCGGACCCATCTGCCGCATAAAAACCTAAAACCGATCCCGGGGTTCCAACTCCTTTGCCTCCACATAAAAGTCGGCACAGTCGGGCGGAAAAAAAGCTTGACAGCAAAGTTGGCATGTATTACCTAGCGCAGGTAAAATTTAGGTATGCATTACGTACCGATGCTTGGGCGAAGATTTTTTCGGAGAAGGGAGCCTTTCATCTCTAGGTATTTATCAAAACAGCGGCATAAAATTTTTTGTGAGAGCTTCCGCAAATGCCTGGGAAAAGGGGCTTTCGTGATATTAAAAAGTGAGAGCGTCATTTTTAAGAATTTTATAATATTGATTTCTTGACGGGGGTTATTATGAAAAGAAGATTACTTAACGAAGATCATGAGATGTTTCGCCAGCAGTTTCGTAAGTTCTTAAACAGTGAAGTCGTGCCCTATCAAGAGCAGTGGGAGAAGGACGGCATTGTTCCGCGGGAGGTATGGCTCAAGGCCGGTGAAAATGGGTACCTCTGCCCCTGGCTTCCGGAGGAATACGGCGGTTCAGGCGTCGATTTCCTTTATTCCGTGGTGATTATCGAGGAGATGGCTGCAATCGGAAATGTGGGGTTCGCGATCAACTTGCACAACGATATCGCCGTGCCGTACATCTGGAATTTCGGTACTGATGAGCAAAAGAAGAAGTACCTGCCGGGGTGTTGCACGGGTGAGTATATTACCGCCATCGCCATGTCGGAGGCGAATACAGGATCGGATCTCCAGGAAATTAAAACTACAGCGGTGAAGGACGGGGATTATTATATCCTGAACGGTCAGAAGGCGTTCATCAGCAACGGCATTTTGAACAATCTCGCGGTCGTTGCGGCGAAGACGGATACCAAGATTCAGCCCCAGTACAAGGGGATGAGCCTCTTTCTCGTGGACGATAGTTGCCCCGGCTACAAAAGAGGCCAGCAATACGAAAAGATGGGTTTTCACTCTCAGGATACGGCCGAGCTTATTTTTGAGGACTGCAGGGTTCCTAAATCCAATCTCCTTGGCGGTGAGGAGGGAAAGGGCTTCGGGATGCTTGCCATGGAACTTCAACAGGAGCGCTTGGGAATCGCCCTGGAAGCGGTAGCTCATATGAATCGCATGCTGGCCATAACGAAAGAATACATCCACTCACGCACGGCCTTTGGCCAGCCTATTTCAGCCTTTCAAAATACACGCTTCAAGATGGCGGAGATGTATACCACCGCCGAGATGTGCCAGGTTTTTATCGATCGCCTGATTGAGGAGCATGTGGCCGGTAAGAACGTGGATCTGGAGACGGCGATGGCCAAATGTTTCATGTGCGAGAGTGTGAAGACGGTCGCCGATCAGTGCCTGCAGTTTTTCGGCGGTTATGGATTCATGGAGGAATACCCTATCTGCAGGGCCTACCGTGACATGCGTGTTCTGAGCATATACGGAGGAACCACGGAAATCATGAAAGAGATCATTTCAAAGGCGAAACTGAAATAATGCGGGCAGGACCTTGTGTGCAGCAGCAAAACATATGAATTATTAACAACAATGGTCACATTTGAAAGGTATTTGAAATGCTTCCTTTGAAAGGCATTAGAATCCTGGATTTCTCTCTGGCGATGATGGCTCCCCTCAGTACGGTCATGTTGGGCGATATGGGAGCGGAAGTAATCAAAGTAGAGAGAATTCAGGGAGAAGAGATCCGGAAGGGGCGGGCTGCCGGTTCCGATGGCATGTATTCGCCGGAACAGTTGCAAAAGATGAGGGCGGAGGATACGGTGATCCCCGATAATGCTCGCTGGATGGTGAGCAACCGTAATAAAAAATCAATGGCCATCGATGTCAGAAAGCCCGAAGGAAAAGACATCGTCATGAAGCTGGTCAAAGATGTTGATGTTGTCGTGCACAATTTTCGCCCGGGAACGATGGACAAGCTGGGCCTCGGCTATAAAGACATGACGGTTGTCAATCCGAAGGTGATTTACTGTGTTGTCTATGGTTTCGGTGCCACCGGTCCTTTGGCGCACCGTATCGGCGGCGATTTATATGCTCAGGCCATGACCGGCATGGTAAGCCAGATGGGCGGCGGCAGTGTGCCTCCTACAAACATTCCCTTCTTTCTCATTGATCATGCCGGAGCGATGATGACCTCCTATGCCATCGTGCTGGCATTGCTTCATCGTCAGAGAACGGGAGAAGGCCAGGAGGTCTCGCTCAATCAAACGGATGTCGGGATGTGGCTACAGGCCAGCCAGCTTGGAGAATATCTCGTAAACGGAAAGATCGATGAAAAAACGGGCCGGGGTGGTCAGGATGTTCCAAACGGAACATTTCAGACCCGTGACGGGGCCATCGCCACCTGGTTCGCCGCCGGGGCATTCTGGGCCCCGTTCTGTAAAGCCATCGGTCTTGAAGACCTGGTTAATGATCCTCGGTTTGAAAACGATAAGGTGCGACGGGAGAACATGGACGAACTCTATGCCATCCTCGACCCCTTTTTTCTTACCAAGACAAGAGAAGAATGGCAGCAGATATTCAGGAAGGCGAAGTTGCGCGTCGATCCCTGCTTAACCTATCAGGAGCTCTGTGCTCCCCACCCTCAGGTTGTTGCCAACGAAGGTATTGCCACTATTAACCACCCCATCCAAGGTGCAATGAGAGTGTTGGGTGTTCCGGTTAAGTTAAGCAAGACTCCGGGAAAGCCCCAGAGCCATCCTCCGCTTCTTGGCGAACATACAAAGGAAATCATGACCGGGTTGGGCTATGGAGCAGAAGAGATATCTCGACTGGAGGAAAGTAAAGTAATCAAGAGTTATCAGGAGGAGAAGGAAAAATAATACTGAGAGTCAAAGAGGGTAGGGGTAGCTGGAAAGCCGGGTTCAATTTGGATGTAAACCACGAACATCAATTTGATATCAACTACGTTGCTTACTACGGCGATATTGAAACGAGTCCGACAACAGGCGGAATAATAATCCACCAACGGGCGGAAGAATCCGCGGTGACGGGGAAGCGAGTGGTGTTTCAGTAATCGCGATATGATTACCTTTACGTATAAAACCAATTTTTAATGACAACGGATAAGGATGAGGAAAGGAAACAATGAAAATTTGTAAAAGCTTGATAGTTATTCTTATCGGCATGGTGTCGTTGGCCTATGCCGGGTTTGCCGTCGCGAAGATTAGTCCCGAGGAGGCTGCGAAACTGGGCACGACACTGACCGGCATCGGCGCCGAGATGGCCGGAAACGCGGATGGGACGATTCCGGCATACACGGGCGGGTTGCCCGTATCCGATATTCCGAAGAGTTTCAAGGAGGGTGACTTATTTCATCCGGATCCCTTCGCTGCGGAGAAGCCCCTGTTCTCCATCACGGCGGCGAACATGGGTCAGTACGCCGACAGACTCAGTGAGACCGCCAAGATGCTGTTTAAGAAGAATCCTGGCACCTTCCGCATCGACGTCTACAAGACGCACCGGTCGATACGGTATCCTGCCTTTGTCTTTGAGAATACAAAGAAGGTCGCACTGACCGCCAACCTGACCGAGGAAAACTTAAAGCTCGAGAATTCTCGTGGGGGGATCCCCTTCCCGATACCGAAAAACGGCAGTGAAGCCATGTGGAATCATCAGGTTGGCTATGTCGGTGTAGCCACAGAAGGCACATCCGATGTGTGGATGGTGGGTTCCAGCGGCAAGCCTGGTTTGATATCGAAGGCGGCTGTTCGAGACGAATCTCCGTATTGGGATCCTGATAGTATAAATGAGCCTGGTCCGAAGTTCTTTTCATATTATCTTTGGGTTTTTGATGGCCCACCCCGCATAGTCGGGGAGGCTGGTTTGGCTAGAAGGAATATGGATGGGAGAGGGTCTTCCAACGTCTATCTGTACTTTGCCGGGCAGCGTCGTGTGAGGCTCGCCCCGGAGTTTTCATTCGATGGCCCGAGCCAGAATCAGGGTGGTATCGTCACGTATGACGATGATGGCGGATACTGCGGTTCGCAGGTGCGCTATGATTTCAAACTCATCGGGAAGAAGGAGATGTACGTTCCTTACAACGCCTACAGAGCCGCTTATGGCAATCCGGAGGAGACATTAGGACCTGCACATATGGAACCCGATGTGCTTCGCTGGGAGTTGCATAGGGTGTGGGTGGTTGAGGCAACTCTGAAGCCCGGTATGAGGCATCTGTACAAAAAGAGGGTATTCTACCTGGACGAGGATTGCTGGAAGGTCAACATGTATGATAATTACGACGCCCAGGATAAACTCTTCAGAGGGGGTTTGCGCCTTATGGACCCGATGTATGACGCCGAGGCACCTACGGCCGGGGCTTCAAATGGGACATTGTTATGTTTCGACTTTAATGCCAATATGTACGTCATTAACGGAAGCCGTGGCAGTGGCGGAGTACGCCCTGCCAAGATTCGTTCGTTTAGAGATTGGACGCCTGCGGCTCTCGCTTCAATGGGTGTTCGCTAGGGTTTAGCCGACAAGGTGCTCGCGGAGACTGAAACGCTGCGAGCACCTTGTCGGGGTTGGTTTGCGGTCGAGGTGCATGCATAGTTGTTACGGGCGGCATGAATGCAATCGAAAGGTAAAGGAATCTGATTTTTTATGCGATGAGGATAAAGACCGTTTTATTTGTCCCGTCGGCCGTATACCGGAATTAGGAAACAGAACCGGTGATGACAGGAAAATATGTCAAGCTCAAAGCGAAGATTGTGATCAATGCCCCTATCTGGACGGATGCTGCAAGTCAAGAAAGACAGCCCCCGTACAATTCCGCCTGACGATAAAGAGCCACTACGGCAAGATGTGGTTACAACTTTCATGGGATGATTTGACGAAAATTGATACTTATTTTCGAAGAGGTGATTTTCGGCTATCGGCCTCCGGGACAACCTCCCGGTGTCGCGTCAATCAAGAAAAATTCTCCCTGTCTGTGCGACCGCAGGGAGAATTTTTGAATTTTTCAGTCGGGAAGGTATACTTCGAAGCGATAGAGAATAGTTTATGAACACCGGGGCGAACACCCGCTGGGGTGTATTGGGGACAGGGTGTTGCTCAAACGGCAGTATAAAAGATTCGTTTAAAAATAAAAAGAAGAGCACCTTATTTTTGAGGAAAAATGTACTTGACTTGGGGTCCTCTTTAGATTATAAGCGAAACCAGTGTCCGACGAATCAGTTGCAGTGTTTTAACAATAATTATGGGAGGAGTGAGTTGAGGTGCTTTGATGTGAACTAGTTGTATTGCTTAAACATTAACGATGGGAGGAGGGGTAACAATGATGGGAAGAGAGATACAGGAGAGGTGGAAGGGTCGTTTTTGTGGTAGTTGGCTTATTGGGATAGCAGTTGCGCTGATGTTGCTCATGGGGGTTTGTGACAGCGTCGTTGCTTTTTCCATTCCGACGGGCAATGAGGATCTCAGGATAAGTTGGGATAACGCGCTGAAGTACAACTATGCCGTTCGCGTCAAGTCTCCGAGTGACGGGGTATTGAACAACAGGAACCTCGACGACGGAGATCGTAATTTCAATAAGGGAACCATACAGAACCGTCTGGACCTTCGGACTGAGCTCGATGTGGTCTACCAGCGTCTTTACGGCTTTCACGCCAGCGCCGCTTTTTGGTACGACCAGAGATACCATGATCCTCTGGGGAACGACTCTGTCGCGACATCGAATCATCTCGAGAACAATGTCCAGTCGCTCGGCGTGAGCAAATATGCCATGAGTCACTATGGCGGGCCCTCCGGGGAATTGCTCGACTGCTTTGCTTTCGGCCAGTTCGACTTGGGGCCGGCGGCGCTGACCGTGAGAGCGGGTCGGCACACCATCTACTGGGGGGAAGCCCTGTTCACGGCGACGCAAAGCATAGCCTATGCGCAGTTTCCCCTTGATTCGGGAAAGGCGCTTTCAGTGCCGGGCACGGAGGCAAAAGAGTTGTTCCGTCCTCTGAACAACATCTCAGCCGCGCTACAGTTGGGTTCCTCTTTTTCTTTTGAAGGTCAATATTTTCTTGAATGGGACAGGTGGGCGCTGACCGAATCAGGCACCTATTTCAGTTCCTCCGATGTGGGGTTTGGAGGTGCGGAAGCGCTTCTATACGCACCGGGTGCGTACTTGCGCAAGGGTGACGATGTAGAGCCCGACGACAGAGACTGGGGGATCATGGGGGCCTGGACGCCTGAGTTTCTGGGTACTGGAAGGATCGCCTTATACTATCGTCACTTCAGCAATAAGATCGGCCAGACGCATATGGACTTTGCGACCGGCCAGTATTTCTTTGTCTACCCCGATAAGATTGATCTCTACGGCGTAAGCTTCAGCAAGACCATTTTTGGGAGTTACTCTCTGGGTTCCGAGCTGTCCTATCGTACAGACATGCCGCTGTCGTGTGAAACGTCGATAGTCGCCGGGAATCGTCCTACCGAGAGTGGTGACACCCTGGGAACCAGGGGTAATACCCTTCACGGTGTTGTCAACGTCATGGGCGGTATCATGAAGACGCCGCTCTTTGATTCGCTTACGTGGATCGTGGAAGGGAACTGGAGCCACTGGACCCATGTAACCCAGAACGCGAAGGATTTTTACGGGCGTGACAGCAAGACGGATATCGATCATGTCACCGAGCACGCATTTGGTTGTAATGTGAGCATCACACCGCTCTGGGTTAACGTCATTCCGGGATGGGACCTGAAAATGCCGCTTAGCTGGGGGCACAACATCTCCGGCGTCTATGCGACCGGCGGAAACGAGGGGAGCGGCAGCTGGAAAGCCGGGTTCAATTTGGATATAAACCACGAACACCAGTTTGATCTCAACTACGTCGCTTACTACGGAGATGTTGAAACAGATCCGATAACCGGCGGAATAATCCACGGTGACAGGGAAGTGAATGCGTGTTTCGCCGATCGCGATATGATTACCTTCACGTATAAAACCAATTTTTAATGACCTAAGGATTTTAATGACTCAAGCATAAGGATAAGGAGAGGAAACAATGAAAATTCGTAAAAGCTTGATAGTTATTCTTATCGGCATCGTGTCGTTGGCCTATGCCGGGTTTGCCGTCGCGAAGATTAGTCCCGAGGAGGCTGCGAAGCTGGGTACGACACTGACCGGTATCGGCGGCGAGATGTCCGGAAACGCGGATGGGACGATTCCGGCGTACACAGGCGGGTTGCCCGTGTCCGATATTCCGAAGGATTTCAAACCGGGGGAGCTCTATCATCCCGATCCGTTTGCTGCGGAGAAGCCCCTGTTCTCCATCACGGCGGCGAACCTGGGTCAGTACGCCGACAAACTCACTGAGACCACCAAGATGCTGTTTAAGAGGAATCCGGGCACCTTCCGCATCGACGTCTACAAGACGCACCGCTCAATACGGTATCCTGCCTTTGTCTTTGAGAATACAAAGAAGGTCGCACTGACCGCCTATACCGATGAGGAAAACTTGAGACTCCATGCTCGTGGTGGTATTCCCTTCCCGATACCGAAAAACGGCAGTGAAGCCATGTGGAACCATCAATGTGGTTATAGGGGGTTGGCCTCTGAAGGGACATGGGGCGGGTGGCTAGTTGGTGGCAGTGGTAAGCCTGTTTTGGTATGCCAGTCGCGTGTTGAGGAAGAAGCTCCGTATTGGGATCCCGATAAGATAGACGAACCTGGTCCGAAGTTCTTTTCATATTACCGATGGGTCTTTGATGGTCCGCCCCGCATAGTCGGGGAGGCTGGTTTGGCTAGAAGGAATATGGATGGGAGAGGGTCTTCCAACATCTATCTGTACTTTGCCGGGCAGCGTCGCACAAGGCTCGCCCCGGAATTTTCTTTCGATGGCCCGAGTCAGAATCAGGGTGGAATTCTCACGTATGACGATGATGGCGGGTACTGCGGTTCGCAGGTGCGCTATGATTTCAAACTCATCGGGAAGAAGGAAGTATATGTTCCTTACAACGCCTACAGAGCTGCTTATGGCAATCCTGAGGAGATATCGGAACCTGCACATTTAAGCCCCGATGTGGTTCGCTGGGAGCTCCATCGTATGTGGGTGGTTGAGGCCACGCTGAGGCCGGGCATGAGGCATCTGTACAAAAGGCGGGTGTTCTATCTGGATGAGGATAGTTGGAAGGTCGGCGCATACGATGTTTACGATGCCCAGGATAGACTCTTCAGAGGGGCCTTCCAATTAGTGACACCGATGTATGATCCCGATGCACCCGCATCCGGAGCATCAACGGGGTCACTTGTAGCTTTCGACTTTAATGCAAATATGTACGCTATACTCGGAAACCGTTACGGCGGGGGCATGCGCCCTGCCAAGATCAAACCGTTTAGACATTGGACACCTGCGGACCTCGCGGCGTCGGGCATTCGCTAGGGTTTAGCCGACAAGGCGCTCGCGGAGACTGAAACGCCGCGAGCGCCTCATCGGTATCGGAATGCGATCGAGGTGCATGCACGAAGGTGCATGCATAGGTGTATATATAGGAGACGGAGAGATGGTTAGCAGAGTGACAACAGCAGTTCTAGTCGTGATCGGCGCGCTTACGATGTTTTGTACGGCGGCGACCGCCGGAACCGCCGACTTTCAGGACCCTTATAAAGTTCCGGCGGTTAAGAGCCCGCTCGCAGAGAAAACCCTGCTTCAGGGGATTGCCCGGGCAGGCACAAGACTGGTCGCCGTCGGTTGGCGGGGGCACATCCTCTATTCAGACGACCAGGGGAAAAGCTGGACCCAGACAGACGCGCCGGTCAGTTCAGACTTGCTGGCTGTCAGTTTTCCATCTCCCCTGATGGGGTGGGCGGTCGGGCATGCCGGTATTGTGCTGCACACCACTGACGGAGGCGTCACCTGGACCAAGCAGTTAGACGGGCGTGCCGCCGGTCAGATCATGACCAGCTACTATGCCGAGCATCCGCCCATGAATATCTCCGAAGGGAGCGAGGAGATGGAGATGTTCATGATGGAGGTAGAGCGGTTCGGTACTGAGGGGTTGGAAAATCCTTTCCTCGATGTATGGTTCGAGAGTGACACCACCGGCTTCATCATCGGCACCTTTAACAGTATCTTTCGTACCACGGACGGCGGCAAGAGTTGGGAGCCCTGGTACGACCGCACCGAGAATCCTGAGCGAAACCACCTGTACATGATACGGCCTGTCGGCGATGATCTTTTCATAAGCAGCGAGCGTGGGCTGGCGCTGAAGTTTGATCGGCAGTCGGGGCAGTTCCGCAGGATGGACGTGCCCTGTATCGGATCCTTCTTCGGCCATACGGGCGTGTCCCCGGTAGTGATTCTCTACGGCATGGTCGGCAATGTATTCCGCAGCGGCGACAGTGGCGCCAGCTGGAACAAGATCGAGACGGGGATGGTTGCCACCGGGGTGATGGGATCAACCGTGACCGAAGACGGAAGGATTGTGCTGGTAAACGGCGCCGGACAAGTGCTGATAAGTGCGGATGGGGGGGAGAACTTCAAGATCATACGAGCGGACAAGCCTTTTCCCCTGACTGGTGTAGTGGAAGGCGGCAAAGGTGAACTCGTGCTTACCGGCTTTGGCGGTGTGCAGGTACAGAAAGTGAAATAAAGGTGGAAGAGATATGGCTATGATTGATGATGGTAAAACCGACCGGCTGGCCGTTATTCCCGATTATAAGGATTTTGACCGTTCGACCGGGCCCCTGGT
Source organism: Syntrophales bacterium (assembly GCA_028718565.1). Lineage (GTDB taxonomy): Bacteria > Desulfobacterota > Syntrophia > Syntrophales > UBA2210 > UBA6078. The sequence continues at coordinate 15,192 of JAQULO010000054.1, forward strand.
CGAACGAGTTGTCTTCAATAACCGGTTTTTATTTACTCTTTTTTGCATTCTCATTACCTTGGTTGCGGGGTTCTTCGCAACGAAGCTTGCATTCAATGCGAGCTTCGAGAAGATGCTTCCGCATGATAGTCAATATATACAGAACTATCTCACTCTCAAGAGTGAGCTGCGGGGGTCCGGCAACGTAATCCGGATAGTGGTGGAGGCCACACAGGGCGACATCTTCAATCCGGAGTATCTGGAGACCCTCAAACAGATCACCGACGAGGTCCTTATGGTTCCGGGGGCGGATCGCGGTTGGATGAAATCGATCTGGATGCCGATTGTGCGCTGGACATCGATTACAGAGGAGGGCTTTAAGGGTGGTCCCGTCATGCCGGATGGGTACGACGGGTCGGATAAGAGTATTCAGCAACTCAAGGCAAACATCGGCCGTGCGGGGATCGTCGGCACCCTTGTCGGGGACAACTTCAAATCCAGCATGATTGTGGTGCCCCTGTACGATATCGACCCCGATACCGGCAAGAAACTGAATTATCATGCCTTTTCCAAGAACCTGGAAAAGATCCGTAACAAGTACGAGGCGGCCGGCGGCGGTAAGATCAAGATACATGTCATCGGTTTTGCCCAGGTCGTTGGTGACCTGATCGACGGCATGGGTCGGGTGGCGACCTTTTTTCTCTTTTCCGTGCTGATCGCCGCAGCCATCATTTTCTGGTATACGCGGTGCGTGCGCGGCACGCTTTTTCTGCTCTTCTGTTCGGCGGTCGCGGTTGTCTGGCTGCTGGGGTTCATTTACGCGATTGGTTACGACATCGACCCGTACACGATCCTTGTGCCGTTTCTTGTTTTCGCCATTGCCGTATCACATGGCATGCAGAGGGTGAACTGCATCCTGCATGACGTGGGGCGCGGCTCCGACAAGATTGTTGCCGCGCGCTACACCTTCCGCGAGCTTTTCCTGCCCGGGTTGACGGCGGTTGTGACGGACGCAATCGGCTTTGCCGTTATGATGCTGATCAATATTCCCGTAACGAGGGACCTGGCGATGATCTCCAGCGTCGGCATGGGTTTTGTCTTCATCTCCAGCTTTATCCTGTTACCGGTGACCCTTTCATATACGGGAGTGAGCCGTTCGGCAGCTAAGAGGGCCGTGCGGATAGAGGAAGGAAAGAACGGCGGAACGGCGGCTGGGGCATGGGAGTTCCTCAACAACTTCACGGAGCGGCGCTGGGCGGTCGGCATAGTGTCCGTAGCGGCGGTACTTGCCGTAGTCGGAGTATTCATTGGCAGCGGTATTCAGGTAGGGGATCTGGATCCGGGCGCTCCGGAACTTCGACCCGACTCGCGTTATAACATGGATAATGCGTATATCACCACCAACTACGGGACCTCCAGCGACGTCTTTACCGTGATTATGAAGACCGCTCCGGATATGATTTGGCATTATGAGCCTCTCG
>JAQULO010000055.1 GCA_028718565.1 Syntrophales bacterium
CCCTGAAGAAAGAGCTTCAGGAATTCGTGAAGGGTGAATTAAGTAAGCACGAATTTCCAAGAGAGATCGACTTTGTTGACAGTTTGCCGAAAACAGAGGGCGGGAAGATCAGCCGTCGTGAAATCAAGCAGTGGGTCCTAGACGAGGTTTCGAATCAGTAGATCATTAATGAAGCTGAAGTTTAGCGACAGGGTAGAACCGGTAAAATATCTTAAGCGGACTATCGGAAAGCCGAGTCATGTACGGCGGAATCGCTGAACATGACTCGGCTTGTGAAAAATTGCTTCCCGATGCGTCTGTAGGTTCCGGGAAGAAGATTAAGGAGAGGTGATAAATGGAAGTACGTGATGCTGTTATTGTAAGTGCTGTTAGAACGCCTATCGGAGATTTCGGTGGTGCATTTAAGGATATGTTGGCAGGTGACCTTTCTGCAGTTGTCATGAAGGAGGCCATCAGGAGAGCAGGCATCGAGAGCAAAACGATAGATGAAATTGTCTGGGGAAATTGCATCATGGACCTTGCTGAGCCAAATTCCGGAAGGCTCGGAGCCCTAAAGGCTGGAATACCTGTAGAGGTTCCGGCGTACACGATTCAGAGACAGTGCAATTCGTCCCTGCAGGCCTACATCAACGCGTCTCTCCTGGTCAAATGGGGAGAAGCGGATATTATACTTTGCGGTGGCGCTGAGGCCTACAGTTCAGCTCCTTATTACCTCAGGGATGCCAGGTGGGGCGCCAGAATGGGGCACAAGCCCATGGAAGATTCCATCACGCTCCTGCTGCATTCCGGCGGGGACATTATCATGGGTGTAACGGCGGACATGATTGCCAAAAAATGGGGAATTACCCGTGAAGAAGCGGATGAGATTGGTCTGAGAAGTCATAACAATGCGGAAAAGGCCATCAAAGAAGGAAAATTCAAGGATGAGATTATTCCGGTTCCTGTGCCGCAGAAAAGGGGAGAGCCCAAGTTGATAAGCCAGGATGAACACCCCCGTTTTGGCCAGACAATGGACGATATGCGCACGTTGAAGCCCGCATTTACGCCGGACGGGATCACCACTGCAGCAACTTCATCGGGAATCAATGATGCTGCGGCGGCAATGATTGTCATGTCCGCAGAGAAAGCAAAGGAACTGGGTCTGAAGCCGCTGGCAAAATTCGTCGATTATGGCGTTGCTGGCGTCGAACCGAATTACATGGGTGAAGGCCCCATCCCTGCAACGAAAAAGATGTTTGAAAAATCGAAGAAGTTTACGTTGTCGGATGTGGGTTTGTGCGAATTGAATGAGGCCTTCGCGGCGCAATATATCGCCTGTGAACGCGGACTTGGGCTCAACAGGGAAATTACAAATGTTAACGGGAGCGGCTGCGGACTTGGGCATCCTGTCGGAGCAACAGGCTCCCGGCTGATTGTCACGTTGCTTTATGAAATGATCCGGAGCGATGTAGAAGTCGGTTTGGCATCCCTTTGCGCCGGCGGCGGGATGGGGACATCGGTTTTGATCCAAAGGGTTTAGCAATAAAGATATCAATTGGTTTTGGAACCTGATTGTTATGAGGAGGAGTATCGAAAAATGGCTATAAAAAAGGTTTGTGTACTCGGGGCAGGATTAATGGGCAACGGTATTGTTCAGGTATGCGCCCAGGCGGGATATGAGGTATCGATGCGTGACATCGAGCAGAGATTCATTGATGGTGGCATGGATGCTATTCGGAAAAATCTTGCCCGAGAGGTAGAGAAGAAGAGAAGAAGCCAGGATGATATGGATGCCGTTTTGGCGAAGATCAAACCCACCCTGGATTTGAAGGAAGCTGCCCAAGACGCCGATGTAGTTGTTGAAGTCATCATTGAAGTGATGGACGTAAAGAAGAAGGTTTATGCCGAGCTGGAGGAGATCGTGAAGCCTGAGTGCCTTTTCTTTACGAATACCTCGGGACTTTCGATCACAGAGATGGCGGCCATTACAAAGCGTCCCAAGAAATTTATCGGGACCCATTTCTTTAATCCTGTACCGGTTATGAGGCTTCTGGAAATTATCAAGGGATATGAGACTTCGGAAGAAACCCTGGAAATTGCAAAGGCATGGGGAGAGACGATTGGTAAGGAAGTTATCGTTGTAAACGAAGCGCCGGCCTTTGCCGTCAACAGAGTTCTCTGCACAATGCTTAATGAGGCGTTTTTTACACTCGGTGATGGCGTTGCAAGCGCTGAGGATATCGACAAAGGTATGATCCTCGGGTGCAATCATCCTATCGGCCCATTGGCCTTGTCGGACATGATAGGACTTGAGACCCTTCTGCGGGTCGTTGAGGGTATGCATCGTGAGTTAGGTGACAAATACAGGCCTGCCCCCCTTCTGGTTAAGCTCGTAAGAGCTGGACGTTACGGAAGGAAAACGGGAAAAGGAGTCTACGATTATACGAAGAAGGCATGATCGCTGAGAGTGTTGGACGATCGGGACATTAGTAGTGCGGCAGCCAAACGATCAGCCATACTCTCCCGCACTTTGCGGGAGAGTATGGCTTTCAGATGTTTAATTGGCGGGGAGATAGGTACGATAGAGGCGTTACGGAAGGGCTAGTGGTTGGAGTATATTGAGATATTGCAAGGCGTGAAAAAGAGCAAGTCCTTCCTATCTCCTTCAAATAGATCTGTTAATTTGCCATAACCAGGAGAAAAAACATGTCGGTAAAAAAACTGCGCGTCATGGTAGCTAAGCCGGGACTTGATGGGCACGACCGCGGTGCCAGAGTGCTGGCCCGGTGTTTTCGGGACGCAGGATTTGAGGTTATTTATACAGGTTGCCATCAGACACCGGAGCAGATTGCTGCTGGCGCGTTACAGGAAGATGTGGATGTGGTAGGGTTGAGCTGTCTTTCCGGGGCTCATCGTTACCTTTTCCCGGAAGTAAAAAGACTTCTAGTTGAAAGAGGAGCTGATGATATTCAGGTTGTCGGCGGCGGTATCATACCCGAGCAGGATTTTCAGGCTCTCCGCGATGCCGGAATTGCGGAAATCTTCACTCCGGGAACTACGTTAGACAGCATAGTGGAATGGTTTAATACGCATGTACAACCAAGGAGGTGAACCAGAGGAGTTGGTTCGTAAAATCAGGATGGGCGATGTGCGGACGGCCTCGCGTCTGATCCGATGCTTGGAAGACGGGGAGGAGGATGCGCGTTCAGCCATGAAATACCTTTTTCCATTCACAGGCAGAGCGCATGTGGTTGGAATTACGGGTTCTCCTGGTGCGGGAAAGAGCACATTGCTGGACGGGCTTGTTGAAAGCAGGCGGAAGATTGGGAATAATATTGGTGTGTTAGCCGTTGATCCTACAAGCCCCTTCACAGGAGGGGCCATCTTGGGCGACCGGATCCGTATGCAGCGACACGCGGAGGATCCCGGTGTGTTCGTGCGTTCTCTTGCAACAAGAGGTGCCCTAGGCGGATTATCCAAGGCTGTCGGAGATGCCGTTCACATCATGGATGTGATGGGCAAAGATATGATTTTTGTGGAGACGGTCGGAACGGGTCAGCAGGAGATTGACATTATTAACCACTCCCACACGGTTGTCGTCGTCTTAATCCCCGGCATGGGCGATGGAATTCAGGCTATTAAGGCGGGAATTATGGAAATTGCCGACATCTTCGTCATCAATAAGGCGGATCGCCCTGGTACCTCGAAGTTGCACCGAGAGCTGAAAGCGCTACTGGATCTTGCGGCACCTACATCCTTTCACAACGGCTGGAGGCCGCCGATTATCCAAGTGGAGGATGCCTTCAAGCCGGAGCCGTTCGGGAAAAGCATTCAAGAGCTTTCCGATACCATAGACAAACATTATCAAAGTCTTCAGGAGCATGAATGCCTCAGGTCGCGGTTACATCGTAAGGCGGAAACGGAACTCAAAGAAGCCATGCAGGTATGCATTATGGATACAATTTTTGAAGGGCTTATTTCATCCGGTGAGGAGGAGATGATGATTAATGAGATCCTTAATAAAAAGTCTGATCCATACTCATTGGCAAAGGGCATGGCGGAACGGTTACTTAAAAAACACCACTGATCATTTCCCAAAGCCCCGGCACGTGCTGGAAGAATCAGTTTCTAATGATATGCCTTTTACTGTTTTCCCTATTTGACATTTTCTCCATTGCCCGGAGCAGACTACCAAGAGATGTTTCCATGGGCATCCCTCCGACACCCGTTTCCCTGATGCGGTCCTACTATTGTACCCCTCGATCCCGGCATCGAGGTCCGGCCGTGGTGCTTCCACCGCCAAGGATGTTTTTTTTCAAAGAACAATCTTATTGTGTTCCCCTGAGGTGTGAGGTGGAGAGGGAATGATTGTCCGTTTCGTGACATAGAAGAGGGGAGGGCAAGGGACCCGGCCTGCCTATTTCTTCCAGAATTCGGGGATCAGCAGGATGATGACCGTGTAGATTTCAAGCCTCCCGGCAAGCATGCAGAAGGAAAGGATCCACTTGCCCAGACAGGGTATCTCGCTGTAGGTTGTTGAGGGGTTGACGGCCCCGAATCCGGGGCCTATATTTCCTATGGTGGCGGCGACGGACGAGAATGCCGTCATCATATCCAGACCGAGCATGGTCAGGATAATGGAGGCAACAATCGTCATCATAAGATACAGCAGGAAAAAGCCCCAGATACTCGCCATGGTTTCGGGATACACGGTCCTCTTGCCGAGCTTTACCGCGGTTACGGCATGCGGGTGAACGAGCCGGTAAAGCTCTTGATACGCGTGTTTCAGGATGAGAAGGATCCTGAGACACTTGATACTTCCACCCGTAGACCCTGCCGATCCTCCTACAAACATCAGGAGTAGAAGGATCATCTTCGACAGGGACGGCCAATCGTCGAAATTGGCGGTGGCAAAACCGGTTGTCGTGATTATGGAAACGACCTGGAATGAGGCGTACCGAAGGTATTCCCCTCCTTCGTAGATCATATTCTGTTTCAGATTGATGGTTATAATGATGACGGCGGCCAGAATAATTCCGATGTACAGGCGGAGCTCACTGTTTTCAAGGACGGCCCTGAAGTTTCCCATGATAAGGCTGTAGTGAAGCGTAAAGTTTATCCCGGCGACCAGCATAAAGAAGGTAATGACCCCGTCTATATAGGTGCTGTGGAATTGCGCGATACTGGCATCGCTGGTGGAAAACCCGCCTGTCGCCATCGTGGTAAAGCTGTGGCAGAGAGAATTGAATACATCCATCCCTCCCGTGAGCAGCATTATGAATTCAATAATGGAGATAATGATATAGACTATCCACAGGGTGCGAGCCGTCTCTGCAATACGTGGGGTGATCTTGTCCTTCACCGGGCTGGGCAGCTCCGCCTTGTATAACTGCATACCCCCCACGCCGAGGAGGGGGAGTATGGCGATGGACAGTATAATAATTCCCATCCCCCCCAGCCACTGAGTGAGGGAGCGCCAGAGGAGTATGCCATGGGGAAGGTCTTCTATGTGTGTAATGACCGTTGCCCCAGTCGTGGTGAAGCCAGAGATGGATTCGAAAAAGGCGTCACTGAAGTGGGGAAGTACACCATGGAACATATAGGGGAGAGACCCGAACGCCGCAGCGAGAAGCCATCCCGTGGCAACAATAAGGAACCCCTCCCTGTGCGTCAGGCTTATCTTTCCATTGGTCGGTTTAAACAGAACATAGAAAAGCGCGCCTACACAGAAGCTTATTGCTATGGAGTACAGAAAGGCACTGGCATCCCCTTCTTTGTAATAGAGGGAACAAAAGAGGGGGAGAAGCATGGTAAGACCCAGGAAAAAAACAAGAGTTCCCAGAATATACGCTATATTTTTCGAGTTCATCCGAAATAATCCAGCTTGACCGTAAGTATCTTTTCGATCTGCGGAATCGAGGAGCGGAGAGCTACCAGTATAACATGATCGCCCGGGAGTATAACGGAATCTCCTCCAGGAATGATTACCTCACCATTCCTGGTAATCGCTCCGATAATGGTTCCCTTGGGAAAATCGATATCCTTCAGGGGTTTGTTTGTTATATCGGATGTTTCAAGCGCTATGAATTCAACGGCTTCCGCTTTCTCATCACCCAAGGGGGTTGCGGAGATAACCTTACCCTTTCGTATGAAGTGCAATATCTTGCCAATACTGGCCCGCCGTGGGTTCATGACGCCGTCGATACCCAGTACGGGAATAAGATGGGTATAACCGGCCTTGTTGACAAGCGATATGGCCTTTTTTGCCCCCATCTGTTTTGCCAGGAGGGCGCTTAAGATGTTCGCCTCCTCATCATCGGTAACCGCGATGAAGTAATCGGCATCCTGTATGTTTTCCTCTTTGAGCAGATCCTGATCCGTCCCGTCCCCATGCAGGCAGATGGTCCTGTCCAGCCGAGAGGCAAGCAGTTCGCACCGATCCTGTCTTTTCTCGATAATCTTTATGGTGCCAACCCACTCCTTTTCGAGCCGCTCCGCGAGCATAAGAGCCGTGTTGCCCCCACCGATGATAAAGACCCGCTCTGGTGATTCCGCCTTCTTGCCGAAGAATTTCAGCATATTTCTTACATCTTGCGACTTTGCAAAGACAAACAGGTGGTCTTTTTCTTTGATCACCGTCTTCCCGGAGGGTATGATGGGTTCGTTCCCACGCGTGATAGAGGCAATGAGAATATCCTCCCCGTCCTGGTATGTCTCCATGATCTGTTGCAGGTTCTTCCCTACGGAACTGCACTCCGAATCCACATAGAATGATACGAGTTTGACGTTGCCTTCGGCGAAGTCTATTACCTCCGAAGCCCCGGAGTATTCCATGAGGTTGATGACGTCATTCACCGCCTCCCGCTCGGGATTTATACACAGGTCTATGTTGAGATGGGCTTTGTCAAAGAGGGCGGAGTCCCTGTTCAGGTCGGGGTCTCGTATGCGTGCGATCTTGAACGGAGACGTGGACTGCGCGGAGGCAAGGAGGCACGCCACGATGTTGGTTTCATCGCTGTCGGTCACGGCGACCACCATTTCCGCTTGGCTCAATTTAGCCTTTTTCAGAACCTGAGGGCTGCTTCCACTCCCCGTTATGGTTTCTACATCCAGGTTTTCGGAAATGCTCTTCAGCCGTTCCTCGTCCTTGTCGATAATGATGACGTCGTTACCCTCTTTGGAGAGGATATCTGCAATATTGTAGCCGACTTCCCCTGCTCCTACGACAATCACCCTCATGGTTGCGTATTCCTCACAGGTGCAGTTTCAGCCAGGATATCAACTTCAATTTTGTCCCTTACGCTTACCTTGAGTTCGTGCATTCCGAGGACAACTTCGTCAAAGAAGTCTCTGCCGCTTAACACGACCATGTCGGGGACGGTACCCCCCTGCTTCAGACTTTCGGACTCGAATATTCCCGACACCAACGCGACTGCCATCTTGGGTGCCTCCAGGTTACATCTGTCCGAGCCGGGGATGTCAAAGGCGAAGTCGGTGCATTCTGCCTCGCTCAGTGTCCGCAAAATGGTGCCTCCGACCGTATATAATTTTTCATATGTCAATTGGTTTGATTCGCCAAGACCCATGAGAAGTATCTTGGGAGAGGGGATTCGCTGGTCGGATGAGATGAGGACCTTTTCCATGAAGGCGCCGGTGAGCCTTCCATCGGCAATAAGATTCGATACCAGACCATTCAGGCGCCAGTCGGCAAGGCCGCAATACCCCCTCGGGGGTCGCTCATCGGAGAAGAACCCGAAGGCCAGGCTGTCATGCGTCAATGTATCCAACGATTCAGACGATACCTTAATCTTCATCTTTTTCCCAGAGTTTCGTATAAATGGCATCAAGGATTCCATTTATAAAAGATCCCGAATTGTCCGAGCCGTAATTCTTCCCTATGTCGATTGCCTCGTTCAGGGTCACCTTCGGGGGAATATCGTCGAAATACAGGAATTCGCATACTGCCGTCCTCAGGATATTTCTGTCCACCTTGGACATTCGCTCCACTGACCAGTGCTCTGAGCAGCTTTTTATCAGTTCATCTATATCTGTCAAGTTATCCAGGGAACATTGTATCAACTGCGTAGAGAATTCAATCGTCTCCTCCGGCATGCCGAAGCTATCCCGAAAAAGCCGTATAGCCTCATCGACGCCAACTTCTGAAACATCAATCTGATAGAGAACTTGCAAGGCGATCTCTCTGGCCTTCCTTCTGTGACCCATCAATTCCCCTGGCTTGAATGCTGACTACAACAGCTTAATAAGGTTAGCCATCTCGATGGCTGATATGGCGGCATCCCATCCCTTGTTACCCGACTTGGCACCGGCCCTCTCTATGGCCTGCTCCAGCGTGTCGGATGTAATGATACCAAAAGCAACCGGCGTCTCCGTTTCCAATGTCACGTGCGCAATGCCCTTGGAAACCTCGGCACTGACATACTCGAAGTGGGGCGTGCCCCCCCGTATCACGGCCCCCAGACATATGATTGCGTCAAAGGCACCGCTCTTTGCGAGCTTCTTTGCCGCGAGCGGTATCTCAAAGGCACCGGGGACCCTCACGACAGTGATATCTTTTTCATCCGCACCCGATCTCTTCAGGGCATCCAGTGCCCCCTCTATGAGTTTTCCGCAGATGAAATCATTGAACCGGCTGGCCACGATACCAAACCTCAGCCCCTTGGCAACGATCTTTCCCTCTATGATTTTAGGCATAACAACGTCTCCACTCATTTCCGACGGCTTCGCACAAGGATCAACCGGACCTTTGGTCACAGATCAACCAGACTCCGACCAAGACCATATTTCTGCGAAACGGTCTTTGCTATATTTCCAATAAGTGACCCATCTTGTCTTTCTTTGTCTTCAGATAGCGAACGTTGCTCTCGTTCGGCTTTATCTCGACGGGAACCCGCCCCACAACCGTTACGCCGTAACCCTCCACCCCTACGATTTTTTTTGGGTTGTTCGTCATGAGGCGCATTTTTCTGACCCCAAGATCAACGAGGATTTGCGCCCCGATACCATAATCCCTGAGGTCCTCCTTGAATCCCAGTTCAATATTCGCCTCGACGGTATCCCGCCCCTGTTCTTGGAGGCTATAGGCCCGTATCTTGTTTGCAAGTCCGATTCCTCTCCCCTCCTGGTGCATGTACACGATGACGCCCTTTCCCTCCTGATCCACCATATCCATGGCCTTATGGAGTTGGTCACCGCAATCACAGCGTAGCGACCCGAAAAGGTCTCCGGTTACGCATTCGGAATGCACACGGACAAGTACCTCATCCTCTGGCTGTATGTCACCCTTAACGAGGGCTATATGTTTCATGTCGTCAACATCGTTCTCATAGACGATGATCTTAAAATCCCCTCCGTATTTGGTTGGAAGGCTAGACTCGGCGACCCTACGTATGAGGCGTTCATTCTGCATTCTGAAATCTATCAGGTCGGCAACGGTGACGATCTTGATGCCGTGTTCTTTCGCGAAGATCTCGAGATCGGGCATCCGCGCCATTGAGCCGTCCTCCTTCATGATCTCACAGATAACACCCGCAGGTTTCAGAGATGCCAGCCTGGCCAGATCAACAGACCCCTCGGTCTGCCCCGTCCGAACCAGGACGCCCCCCTTGCGCGCCCGTATAGGGAAAACATGCCCCGGACTGACCAAATCATTGGCTTCTGTCCCATCGGCAACCGCCGTCATGATGGTCGTCGCCCTGTCCTTCGCGGAGATCCCGGTTGTTACCCCGACCCGTGCCTCTATCGAGATGGTAAAGGCCGTACCGAACCGCGACTCGTTGTTTCTGGTCATCAGGGGAAGATTTAGTTTGTCCGCAAGGTCACCCGCCATGGAAAGGCATATCAGGCCCCTGCCATGTTTTGCCATAAAGTTGATGGCCTCCGGCGTAACGTGCTGTGCGGCCATACACAGGTCACCTTCATTCTCTCTGTCTTCATCATCAACCAGTATCACCATCTTGCCATTCTTTATATCTTCAATGGCCTCCTGTATCGTGCTAACCATCTTGCCCCTCTTGTTCTTATATCTATTTTCTCTACTACAGCGTTATTTCAGAAACCCATGTTTCGACAGAAAATCCGCATCGATCCCCCTGTCGGGATGGACGAATCGTTCCACATATTTTCCCAGTATGTCCGTCTCCACATTCACCCGGTCGCCTGCCTTCTTGAACCCGAGCGTCGTCTCCCGAGCGGTGTGGGGAATGATGTTAACATAAAATCTGTTTTTTTCATATTGGTTAACGGTAAGGCTGATACCGTCAAGGGCAATGGAGCCTTTCTGAACAATGTACCGGCCGACCTCTTCTCCTACCTCCACGCCGAATAGGACGGAATTTGACCGTTCCTTCCTTTCGCGGATATCTCCGACGCAATCGACATGCCCGAGAACAAAATGTCCACCTATCGGCGTACTCAATGTAAGGGCCTTTTCCAGGTTGACTTTGTCTCCTGCCTTCAACTCCTTCAAGGTTGTCTTTGCCAGTGTCTCCGCCGAGACATCAGCGGAGAAGCTGTTCTTCGCAACTGCGACAACGGTCAGGCAGGTGCCGCTAACCGCAACGCTATCGCCTACCCTGACATCATCAAGGGTCATAGACGTGCCGACGGCAAGCAGGGCATCCTCTCCCCTTCTGGCGATCTCCTTAACAAGGCCCACATTTTCTACAATGCCGGTAAACATCAGCTGTCCTTTTCAAGAAACCCTTTTAGCTCGTCCATGAATTCATTCACATCCCTAAATTCCCTGTACACGGAAGCGAACCTGACATAGGCGACCGCGTCAAGGGAGTGAAGTTCCTCCATGATCTTCTCGCCTATGACGTGGGTGGGTATCTCCTTTAACTGGAGTTCCTGGCACTCCTGCTCGATCCTGTCAACCGCATCATCTATGGCTTCCATGCTGATCGGGCGTTTCTCGCATGCCTTTTTTATCCCTGAGAAGATTTTGATCCTATCAAAAGTCTCTCTCCTGCCATCTTTCTTCACGACGATGGGGAGGACGTCCTCGACATACTCGTAGGTGGTGAATCGTTTCTTGCAGTTCAGGCATTCTCTCCGCCTTCGTATGGCGCTACCGTCTTTGCTTATCCGTGAGTCAATAACCTTGTTTTCCCCGTTGGAACAGAAAGGACAATTCATAGTTTTCTCCCCTCTATACCCGCTTCCGCGAGCATCTCCTCGGCAAGTTCATCCCCGTAGTCGTCTTTGTAGACGAAAGAGACTATCCCAGAATTTATGATCATCTTGGAACATATGATGCAGGGGTGATTGGTACAGTAGATTGTCGCGCCCTTTGTGCTGACACCGTAAAGAGCGGCCTGGATGATGGCGTTCTGTTCGGCATGAAGTCCCCTGCACAATTCATGACGCTCACCGGACGGGATACCCATATTATCCCGCAGGCACCCCACCTCGGAACAGTGTGTTATCCCCGCAGGCGGCCCGTTATAACCCGTTGCCAGTATTCGCTTGTCCCTGACCAGAATTGCACCGACCTTGCGTCTCAGGCAGGTGGCACGCCTCGACACAAACTCGACGATATCCATGAAATATTGATCCCAGGAGGGACGTGTGGTCTGCATGTCAGGCTTCATCTTCCGCGGCTCCTTATGCCGCCACCCTCTTTCCGCAACAGATACAAGTCTCAGGTTTTAAAAAGATCAGCCGCCTATCGTATTATTCAATACGCCCCTCTATTCGATCCCGGTACAAGGGAAAGCCTTCACAAAGGGTAGCGACCTCCCCCTTAACCTCCGTGATGCGGTCTTCATTGGCGACGTCATCAATTATATAGGTGATGAGATGAGCTATCTTTCTCATCTCCGCTTCCTTCATCCCCCGTGTTGTGAGGGCGGGCGTCCCGAGGCGTATACCGCTGGTGACCATCGGCCCCTGCGTATCAAACGGTATGCCGTTTTTGTTTGTGGTGATGCCTGCCCTGTCGAGCGCCGCCTCAACTTCTTTCCCGGTGACACCCTTGTTGGTAAGGTTGATCAGCATCAGGTGGTTATCGGTGCCCCCTGAGACGAGACGGAGGCCTCCCTCCGTCAGCGCCCCTGCAAGTGCCTTGGCGTTCTTCAGGATCTGGAGTTGATACTCCTTGAATGTCGGTTCAAGGGCTTCCTTGAATGCCACCGCCTTGGCCGCGATGATATGCATCAGCGGTCCCCCCTGGCTGCCGGGGAAGATACGGCTGTCAAGAATCTTGGCAAAAGCTTCCCTGCACATGATCATGCCGCCCCTCGGGCCGCGTAGTGTCTTGTGGGTCGTCGTCGTGACAAACTCGCATACGGGAACGGGTGAGGGGTGCAGGCCGACGGCAACAAGCCCGGCTATGTGGGCGATATCCGCCATGATGACCGCTCCGACCTTATCCGCTATGTCCCTAAAGGTTTGGAAGTCAATTGTCCGTGGATAGGCGCTGGCGCCAACGACGATAACTTTTGGTTTATGCCGCTTGGCCTGATCCTCGACCTCGTTGAAGTCGATGGTCTCCGTTTCCCGGTCCACACCGTATGAAACGACGGTGTAGAGCCTTCCCGAAAAGTTGACCGGGCTTCCATGCGTCAGGTGGCCTCCATGGGAAAGATTCATTCCCAGGATGGTGTCACCGGGCTGCAGGGTGGCGAAATAGACACCCATATTCGCCTGGCTTCCGGAGTGTGGCTGCACATTGATATGATCGGCGCCGAACAGCTTCTTTGCCCGCTCTATGGCGAGGGTCTCCGCGACGTCGACAAACTCGCACCCCCCGTAATATCTCTTCCCCGGGTATCCCTCCGCGTATTTGTTCGTCATGATGGAGCCCTGGGCCTCGAGCACCGCCTCGCTTACGAAGTTCTCCGAGGCAATCAGCTCGAGCTTGCCTGCCTGCCTTTTTGTTTCATCGAGTATAGCCCGGGCAATTTCCGGATCTGTATTTCCTAATATGGACATTATCTATCTCTCTTCCTCCTCAATGTTCCGTATCTTGTTGAGCCGCCGCGTGTGACGTCCGCCTTCAAATGGGGTATCAAGCCATACCTCAACGATAGCTATGGCCGTTTTTAGGTCTGTGCGCCTTCCGGCGAGAACGAGGACATTGGCATCGTTATGCATCCTGCTTAGCCGGGCCGTCTCCGTGTCTGCGCAAAGCGCTGCCCTGACGCCGGGAAACTTGTTCGCGACTATCGACATCCCCACGCCGGACCCGCAGATCAGTATCCCTCTCTCGTACTCCCCCGAGGAGACCGCGCGGGCCACCCGGGCTGCGAAATCAGGATAATCCACGGAATCCGTGCTGTCGGTCCCGATGTCCGTCATCCCGCCAAAAGCCCCCTTGAGCGCCTCCTTTAAATCAAAACCGGCATGATCAGAACCTATAATGATCTTCATGATGGTCTTCTTCAACCCTCAAATCTCTTAAATACCACAACCGAGTTGACACCGCCGAACCCGAAGGCGTTCGACATGGCGGCCCTGATTTCCCTGCGCTGCGCCCGGTGAGGCGTATAATCCAGATCGCACTGCGGATCGGGATTGTCCAGATTTATCGTCGGAGGAACCACACCCTCATAAATCGCTTTGACGGAAAATATGGCCTCGACGCCCCCCGCAGCCCCCAGCATATGGCCCGTCATGGATTTTGTCGAACTGACGGCAAGCTCTCGGCTGTGCTCGCCAAAGACCGCCTTGATTGCCTCAGTTTCATACGTATCGTTAAGGGGCGTTGATGTGCCGTGCGCGTTAATGTAATCGATGTCCGTGGGCTCCAAACCCGCATCCTGCAGCGCGAGCCGCATGCACCTGGTCGCTCCGGCATG
Organism: Syntrophales bacterium; assembly: GCA_028718565.1. Lineage (GTDB taxonomy): Bacteria > Desulfobacterota > Syntrophia > Syntrophales > UBA2210 > UBA6078. The sequence goes on from JAQULO010000055.1 coordinate 13,800, forward strand.
CCCCGGGGGGGGCGCTGCCATGTGGAACGCGTCGCTCGTCGATCCGGCCCCCACGATCTCGGCATATATCCTGGCGCCCCTTTCGAGGGCACAGGACATCTCTTCCAGAATTATGACGCCACACCCCTCACCTATAACAAATCCGTCTCTGTCTTTATCAAAGGGTCTGCTTGCCCTCTGGGGCTCATCGTTTCTGGTTGATATCGCCCTCATGGCGCCGAATGCCGCTACGGCAAGGGGAGCGACGGCCGCCTCCGTTCCACCCGTTATCATGGCATCCGCATATCCCCAGGCTATCGTTCTGAAAGCGTCGCTGATCGCACTGTTTCCGGCGGCACACGCCGTCACGGCACAGCTGATGGGGCCCTTGGCACCAAATCGTATGGAAACCTGTCCCGAAGCCAGATTTGCCAATATCGCCGGAACGGTAAAGGGGGAAAGCTTTCCCGGTCCTAGGGTTTGCAGAGTTTCCGTTTCCTTTTCGATGGTGGCCAGTCCTCCTATAGCGGAGCCCAGGATAACCCCCACCCGTTCGCAATTTCCGCCCTCTATCGCCAGGCCGGAATCGCCCAAGGCCATCTCCGAGGCCGCAAGGGCATAGATGATGAAGTCATCCAATCTGCGGCGTTCCTTGGCATCGACGAAGGCCAAGGGATCAAACCCTTTGACCTCACCCGCTATCCTTGTCTTGAATCCGACGGTGCTGAATCGGGTAATCTCTGCGACACCAGACCTTCCGGAGCAAATCCCCTCCCAAGTGTCTTTCAGACAATTGCCCAGGGGGCTCACAATCCCGAGCCCCGTTACAACAACCCTCCGTTTTGGCATCATGACTACGACATTCTTTCCTTTATATAATTAGTTATATCCTTGACAGTGCGAATCTTTGCCAGATCGTCATCCGATACTTCCAGTCCGAAGTGGTCTTCCATCGCCATAATCAGTTCCACTATGTCAAGGGAGTCTGCCCCAAGGTCATCTATAAACGCGGCATCGGGAACACACTCTTCCTCTGTTATATCCAACTGTTCAATAATAATTTCCTTTACCTTTTCCTCAATCTTAACGGTCATTCAGGCTCCTCCTTAGTGCATCTCAGATTTCAGACTGCGTCACGTATGCAGTCCGCCATTGACTTGTATCACCTGTCCCGTGATGTAATCGGTCTTCCCGGAAACCAGGTTTTCCGATCGACGGTTTCATATGGATAATTCCCGAGTTTTCCAAGAAGGACCCTTACTATCGATGCCCTAGAACTCAGACGGCATCCCCTCCATACGGGACGGACCTGGGCCGCCCATCATTATAGAAAACTCCAGATCGATAGCCCCGACGGAGCAGAGTGCAGCATACTCTCCCATGCTGTGATCCGCCAAGACTGCCTGGTCTTATACCTGTTACATTTTCAAACGCTCGATAGAGGGCCATATCCAGGGTCAACGCTGCCGTCTGGGAGTTCGGTGGCAAATCAAGGGCACACGGCGGCCCTTCAAAACAAATCCCGGCAACGCCGATATTGAGGGCCTCTCCCGATTCTGCAAAAAACTCCCGCACTCCATGGAACCCTTCATACAGTTCCCTTCCCATTCCTAGGTATTGCGAACCCTGACCGGAAAAACTATGCCTACGTCATCCACGCTTTTTGCCCTCAGGGTGCAGCAGACTCCGGGAAGTTCTATTCAACGGAGATGACTTCGCGGCCTTTGTAGAAACCGCAATGGGGGCACGCGCGGTGGGGTAGCTTTGGTTCACTGCACTGTGGACATACGGAGGTCGTGACAGCTGTGAGGGCGTCGTGAGCCCTTCTCATATTCCTTCTTGTTCTTGAATGTCGTTTGATTGGATTTGCCATAATAATGCTACCTTTCCTTCTTCATCTTAAAATTTTTTAACGCAGCAAATGGGGAGCTTTCCTGCTGCGCCTTATGATCGCACTTCTCTCTATTAAGATTTATCCCGCAGGCGGGACACAGCCCCCCACAGGAATCATTGCAAAGGGGTTTAATCGGAACCTCGAGTATGATCTGTTCAGCTACAAGCTGTCCTAGGTCTATTACATCACCTTTGTAGTGGTCGTATTCCATGTCTTCATGGGTCAGTTCCAGCTCGTTTTCGTCCAGTTCTTCATCAGGTATCAGGACATACTTGAAGTCAATATCCACAGAAAAGTCAAATCGCTCCAGGCATCTACAGCACTCAAGCCCCCCTTCAGCCCCGATTCTGCCCTTGATTGAAACATTTTTCAAGACCTTTTCCACCAAGCAGTGCACATCGACCTTCTGGACGTGCAAACCACAGTCATCGCCCATTGGCAGCGACCGGTGAAACCATTCTCCACTTTTGGAAAACCGGAGATTCAGTCCCCCTTCAGGAATATTTGAGATGTGGATCTGCAAAGCTCATCCTGTTAAAAATGTACCTAAAAAAAGGAGTAGACATAATTACAAAATCGATGCAATGTCAAGGAAATTTTACAACACCGAATTGCCTCATATTAAATGTTACCGAAGGAGGTGAATAAAAAGGATCGTTGACTCATAATTCGATGTTACCGAACATCGACTTCCAAAAGGAGGGATAATCATGAGTCCTCGGTCCAAACAA
>JAQULO010000056.1 GCA_028718565.1 Syntrophales bacterium
AAAGGAAAGATATGATTGGTATACATCGACTTACGTTTATTACGTGGGAATTGGATTGTTAAATGATTAGCCCACAGCTCAGAGGGTTCAGAGGGTTCAGACACTTTATCGGTAAACTTTCTTTTGACGTTTTTATGTTTCCTAGGGGGACTTTTACTAAAAACTGTCTGAACCCTCTGAATAAAAAAAGAGAGGTTCTTTCTATCATGCTAATATTTAAGGCTTTTAAAGGGTTTTGTATAAAAACAACAAAAAACAACCCTCTGAACCCTCTGTATGGAGGCTACAAAATAACAGGAGGTGACGACATGGACAGCATAACAGAAGCGGGGGCCTTAATCTTAGGGCTGGTCTTTGGTGCAATGGCGGGATGGATAGGGCACCTGGCCGGGATGATATGATGAGCAACCCAGCGGAAGCGTACAAGGAACGTATCAGGCGGGTAGCGGAAGGATATATGCAGAGACACGACAAACAAGGGGCACACCCCTCCCCCGCCTCACATCTTCAGAAACTGGGGCACGGGAAACCGGTTGATAGGCAGATGTTTGAGAGAGGTAATCCAGTGAAAGTCTTTCAGAAAGGATAAATCATGACAGTTCCAAAGTCACTTAAAAAACAAGGCCGGTCATTCTGGCGAGGGGTTATGTCTGAATTTCAGCTTGAAGATGAACACGACCTCCGTCGCTTAGAAATGGCCGCACAGTGTATTGACAACCTCCGAGAAGCGGAAGCGCGTGTAAGTGAGGATGGAATGTTCACTGTCAACAGGTACGGAAGCATGGTCGAACATCCGGGGGTTAAGATTATTAAGGATATGAGGCTGCTCTTTGTGAAGATCATCCGAGAATTAAACTTAGATGTGACGGTACCCGAAAGCAGACCGCCGCGCCGATACTAAAAACGGAGGCATTGAGATGGCAAGAGTATCACGACAAACACGAAACAAGCGCCCAGGACTGGAATCCTGGCTTAAATGGCAGCTTAACGAATTTCGAATTTTCGAATCTCCCAGTGATCCCTGGTCGAAAGAAGAGGCAAGGACTTTTTACCGGCAGAACAAAGAGGCAATCCACCGGGCGGCTAAGGTGCAAAACCGGGAAGAGGCTTTGCAAGATTGGATAGGGGAAGTTTACGAGGCAAAAAAAGACGCGCAATAGGCGCGTTTTGACATAGACGAGGCCCCCTGTGCGTGACGTTCAATGGAGATGATTTATGGGGTTATGAAAAATGCCCCCGATCTACTACTTGAGTTTAAGGATAGACTTCTTCAACTCTTCGAGAGCAGCGAGGCCGTCACCATCGAGAATGATAGTTTTTCCGCATCCACCACAGACAAGGGAGTTTGTTTTTTGAAGTTTGGAGATGAGCTGTTTAGTCTTGTGACCGCACTCGGGGCACGGTATCGACAGTGTGGCTTTGTCGTTCCAGCTTCCTTTGAGAGAAAATGACATGGCTTGTTTTTTCATTATCTGCTCCCTTCATCTTTTTAGGGGTTATCTACGATGAACATATTTAATAAGATTATCGATAGCGGTTACAACAATAGACGGATCGGCGTAAAATGGTTCGCCGAAACTATTCTGGGTTTGGTTCTTCTCATTGGTTGCGATACGATAGACATCTATTCTTCGTCTCAATCCGGGACGCTTCCAGAAAGAGATTCTTCTTACGAGGCGCAGGAGTTGGTCGAAGGTGGGGCCGTTATAGATCAACCCCTTTATGGCTCCTTTTCTCTTGCTGATGAGCTTAGCATAAATATCGTCTCCGATTTCGTTGAAATCACGCTTCCTGTCCCTCCTGACATTGAGCCAGTGCCTTACAATGAGGGCGAACACGGTAGAGAAGATGGCAAAAGCGGTGGCTTGTGGAATCTTCTTAAGGATTACTATAATACTCATGAGGCTGAAATCTGTCTCGGCATAATATTTGGACTAATAATAGGCATGATTGTTTAATTGACCTTACTCTGCGCCTAGTTTCTCCGACAACTGTTGGGCCAGCTTGTCGATAAACTGAGGTATAAGATCAACCCACTTTCCACCCCAGCCCGCATCGTCGGTTTCCCATTGATACTGAAGACGGTACGTCCGCCCGTTTGCCTCCACGAGGAGGCTTGTTCTTACGGACTGCGACAATAGTAGTGTATTCGGTGCAATCTCAGCATCGATGATTCTGACTTTCGCACGGTCGATGTATTTCTCTAGGGCGATTTCGAACGATTGGCCCAATGGTGGATTTAAACGCCACTCTATTTCCGGCTCAAAGCCACGTGGTACTTGCCGTAAAGTCGATATGTCGCTTGTAACAATGACCTCTGGGTTGTCACTTATTTGACGTTCAATGCCCCTCGTCTCGCCCACCATGTGCCGCGCACACCCAACCAGAAACAATAGCAGCATCAAGAACACAAGCTTTTTCATAGACCCCCTTTCAAAACAGCACCCACACCACCCGGCCTTCTATTCCACCACTGGTAGATCAAGCTTGACACCGAAATGCCCCTCGTCTCCGTCTTCCCTTTGCCAGCCACCGACTATTTTGGCGGCACATGTTGCCCCGGCTCCGGGATAGCCTTCATCGGCAAGAAGTTTCCTGAATTGCCTCGCATTTTCTCTATCAAGATAACCAACCGGATTGCCATCAATAGCAACAAGGATGGCCTTGTTGTCATATTTATTAGTGTCTTCATGTATCAGCAGGGCAGTTACAACCTTTTTGTGGCCGTCCTCTGTTTTGCCACCACATATTGCGGATAGCTCCTTCTGATATTTTGATTCCCCGACTACATCATGCTTAAATAGGCCGGGGCCGGGTATATTGACAATAAGTTCTTGCTTTTTCGATCCGAACAATCGCGATAAGAATCCCATGTTTTTATACCCCCTATTATTTCTTTATTATATAAGGTCTTCTTTTGCAAGTAGCAACAGGGCAGAAAAACAAACCTTTCCCCGGAGTTGCTTTTGTGGTTGGACTGTCTGAAAGATGCAGTAGGGGCTCTACGAGAAAAGCGCTTCGGCAATAACACGCCCGCGAAAGCATATGCGCGGGATTTTCTGTTTGCTGACCCTGCCTTCTTTGAAATGTTGTGCGATTCATTAAGGGTATGACCCCGACGCGATGAGGCAGAGGGTTAGAAAGGTGGTCACAGGCGCGCGAGGATTGCCGAGGGGGGACTTTTAAGGCCGAGGTGGTGAGAGATCAAGAGACTGCGGCGGGTGGGCTGGGGGATAGGGGCATGTATATCTTGAAATATTTTAGAGATCCCCGTAACCGCCCTTGGTCTCATTTACAGAATTAATTTCCTGTTTGATTATTAAAAAGTTCAAAACAATCAGAAGTGTAAGCTGTCATTGCGTTTTAGAACTTTTAAATGTTCATAGAATTAAAAATAGAAAATCAAAATGGGATAGGCGGGAATATCGGTCAATATCCATTTTATCAGGCCAAGACATAGGAAAGGGCGTGTCTCTGTAGGGAGTATCTAAAACGGGGGCCGGGGGTTGCCCTGGCCCCTTTAAAGGTGGTAGTATAGAGCCACAGTTCAAAGAGCCGGAAAGAGCGGAAACAATGCCGCGACAAGAAAAAATAAAACGATTACAACAGGCAATAGAGGCCGAAGAAGAGCGGATCAATGACCGCTTCAGGGCCGGGAAGATCCCCGAGAAGGATGATTACCGGGAGATAGACCGGCTTAAAAGGGCTTTGCGATCTGAGCGGATACAGGCAACGAAAGAAGCCAAGCGAACGGACCCCCTGCTTGATAAGAGATTCAGCGTCAAGGTATCCGAGGCCGAGTATGACAAGCTTCTGAAAATTGCAGAGGGCAGAGGCGTGAATATTTCCGATCTTATCCGGGGAATGATCCGCGAGCACCTGTTTGCACAAGTGGAGGGAGAGGGCGAAAATAAGGGGTAAAGTGGAGAGTACTCCATAAAGAGAGGGTGAACGTCCCATAAGGAACGTTATGTAAACTTTGCTAGGGATTGAGTAGTTGTTTTTTTGTGGATTTCACGCATAACTTGTTGTTATTGTAGCTTTTTATTACCTCCACCTTTTCCGGTAATTCATGTTATAAATTCCCGTGATAATGCCCGTTTATCGCATCGTAAGCTATCGTTTCGCTTAAAGGAGGATGATATGAAAGTAAGCGGCGGGTTTATAGTAATAGTTGTTTTATTAGTGATGTTTGGTGCCTATGGAGTTTTTCATAATCCCCCCACAACCACAGAAACCGCAGTAACCGTTCCCGCAAAAACACCAGAAGAGCTTCGACAGTGGAGGATTGAAAAGCAATTTGACCCAGTATATGGCTATCACATAGAATCGGTGAAGAAAATTAAATCGACAATGAACAATCCCAAGTCTTTTGAACATGTATCTACTCGTTACTGGGACAGGGGCGACCACATAGAAGTGGAGACAACCTTCAGGGGAACAAACGCATTCGGGGCAGTAGTCACAAATACCGTAACATTGGACTTTAAGCTTTCGGGGGAGTTGACATTTCAATAAAGAATAAGAGAGGACATAATGAGAAAACTATTGTTGATATTATTTTGTATCGTTTTTGTTTCTGTTTCTGCTTGCGCTAAGTATACTAGGAATGATGTACAATTGTTAACTAGGGAAGAGGCGCTAAAGGCTAGGGATGAAAGTATCGCAGCTACAACGCGAATCTTTGAGAATGTCAAAAAGGAAGACGTGCTTATTGCTGTTGATAAAATCTTTCGTCTATGTGATGGGTCTGATTTTAAGCTCAACCATACTGAGAGTGCCGTCACCGGTTCACGAAGATGGAGTATATATCTTGTATTAAACGCAGTATTCGGTGTCGATAATTGGATTGTCACAGCGGACCAAATAGATGATAACGTTAAGGTCACAGTGTTGGTCAATTCATCTGCTACAACCATCGCTGTGCCGCTTGTGGGGGATACTGCACCGGACATTAACTCCACGATTCCAGGTAATGCCCTGTATGCTGTTTTTTTTAATCGTCTCGGCTACTTGCTTGGAGAATCAACTGAATGGTGGGATTGCGAAACAGCGAAAAAGAAAATTAAAGAACTAGGATTGAACGGAGAGATCGATCCTCTTTGTCACTTCACCGTCAAAGACGATAAACTCAAATAGCAGTATTAATGATAAAGCTATTGGAATATTTATTATATTTCCCCTGTTGTAAGGTCTAGGCGGAGGCCGAAAAGACCTCTGTCTATCCTCTCCATCGTTCCATTCCCCTACGATCATTTTAGAACAAGTATCACCTGGCCCCTATAGGAAAGGCTCCTGAGATCGGGGGCCTTTTTTGTTGTTCAAATGGCTACATAGTGGCTACACGGGGAAATTGAAAAATTGAAAAGAAAAAAGGGAACCCGCTAACTAGCCGAATTCCCTTGATTTTATGGTGGGCCCTGTCGGGTTCGAACCGACGACCTACTGATTAAGAGTCAGTTGCTGCTACCAGCTGAGCTAAGGGCCCGTATATTTTTAAATGGTCGAATTTATGGTGCGCCCGGAAGGATTCGAACCTTCGACCAACAGATTCGAAGTCTGCGACTCTATCCAGCTGAGCTACGGGCGCTTTCTCTCGTTCAGGCAATACCGCTATCACGGACACAAATAGCACTACCCCGTCGCCTCAAGAAAAATTGACTTCCCTATCTATTCTTTTGATTCTCTTTCGTCAAGAATTATTTCAGATTTTTTCTCGGCTGCCAGACCAAAATTCGGTTTTCAGGTGGCACGCGGTGTAATGTCCCCCCCCTCTGTCATCGAGGGTCGGCACTGCTGTATCGCAGATATCCATGCGGTATCGGCACCGGGGATGAAACAAACACCCGGAAGGAGGATCTGTCGGGCTGGGTATGCCGCCGCCGAGCAGTATCCGGTCTTTCTTGTGTGTGGGGTCAGGGATGGGGAGGGCGGACAGGAGGGCCTGCGTGTAGGGATGGAGAGGTGTACTATGGAGTGCTTTCTTGCCCGCGAGTTCCACAATTTTTCCAAGGTACATGACGGCGATCCGGTCGCTTATGTGCTCGACGACGCTCAGATCATGGCTGATGAACAGATAGGTGAGATCAAAATCTTTTTGTAGGTCTTTCAGCAGGTTCAGTATCTGTGCCTGTATGGAGACGTCCAGTGCCGAGACGGGTTCGTCCGCAACAATAAGTTCGGGATTGAGAGAGAGAGCCCGAGCTATGCCGATGCGCTGTCTCTGCCCGCCGCTGAATTCGTGGGGGTAGTGCCCCATCTGCTCCCTGCTGAGTCCCACAATTTCCATCAGGTAGGCAACCCTGTCTCCGCTTTCCTTCCCCCGGGGCAGGTTGTGTATGGCGAGTGCCTCTCCCACGATGGCCCCCGCGCTCATCCTCGGATTGAGGGATGAGTATGGGTCCTGGAATATCAGCTGTATCTTTCTCCGAAACCCCTTCAACTCTTTGCGGGAGTAGGTGACGATATCATCACCGTTGAATGTGATCTTTCCGGCGGTTGGCTCTTCGAGCCGGGTTATGAGGCGGCCGAGTGTGGTTTTCCCGCATCCCGATTCGCCCACCAGGCCGAGGGTTTCCCCCTTGAATACTTGCAGATCCACACCGTCAACGGCCCGTGCCATCTTCTGCCGGCCCGAGAGAAAGCCACCCCGGACGGGGAAGTGTTTTTTTAGTCCTTCGATGTGAAGTAAGGCCGGATTCATTGGCGCTGATCCTCGCATTTCATTGGTATTTCCAGCATCGTACCTGGTGGCCGGGAGATTGCTCCACCAGCTGAGGTTCTTTTTCGGCGCATATATCCATTACATCCGGACACCGGTTCCTGAAACTGCACCCCGAGGGGAGTTCGTACAGGTTGGGGACGGTGCCGGGTATCGCGTTCAGGTACCCGTTTTTTTTCGAGGCTCTCTTCGGCGTCGATTCCATCAGTCCCACGGTATACGGGTGGAGCGGCGTTGAAAAGAGGCTGAGGACACCACAATATTCCACCACTTTTCCTGTATACATCACGACGACATGCCGGGCCATCTGCGCGACTACTCCGAGGTCGTGGGTTATCAGTATGACCGATGTCCCCACTTCGTATTTCAGCTTGTTTATCAAATCAATAATTTGCGCCTGGATGGTCACATCGAGTGCGGTCGTGGGTTCATCCGCAAGCATCAACTCGGGATTGCACGCGAGCGACATGGCTATCATGATCCGCTGGCGCATCCCGCCGCTCATCTGATGGGGGTAACTTCTGAGGGTGTCGCGTGTTGGGGACAGGCCGACGAGCCGGAGCATTTCGAGTGCGCGGCCAAGCGCTTCTTCTTCCGAAAGCCCCTTGTGGAGTTTGATTACCTCGGAAATCTGGTTCCCCACCTTCAGGACGGGGTTGAGGGAGTTCATCGGCTCCTGGAATATCATGGATATGTCATTTCCCCGAAGCCGCCGCATCTCATCCTTGTCGAGGGTGAGGAGGTCGGTCCCCTTGAAGAAGATCTGTCCCCCCACGATGCGCCCGGGCGGGCTGGGGATCAGCCTCATGATGGACAGGGCGAGGACGGTTTTGCCGCACCCCGATTCGCCGACGATGCCCAGGGTATCCCCCTTATCGACAGAGATAGCCACCCCGTCAACGGCCTTGACCGTACCGTTTCGTGTTGCAAAGTGTGTCTTCAGCCCTTTTACGTCAAGGATGTGAGACATGGGGGGCCTGGCTCCGATCTATCAGGAATTGCACGAGAAGCCGTACGCCTATGCCTGACGCTCCCTTGGGGATGTACGGTTTATCCGTTGACAGGAGCGCGGGCCCGGCGATGTCGAGGTGTACCCACGGGCAGTCGCCTACGAACCTCTTGAGGAACAAGGCTGCGGTTATGGTGCCACCTGCCCGTGTCCCGGCATTTTTGATGTCCGCCACGTCGCTCTTGATCAGTTCATCGTACTCGTGCCACAAGGGGAGTTCCCATACCATCTCGCCCGTGGCATCCGAGGCGGAGGATATTTCTTTTTTCAGCTCTTTGTCCGCTCCCATCATGCCGACAAGGTAATCGCCCAACGCCACCACGCAGGCCCCGGTTAGCGTGGCGATATCGATTATCGCCGCCGGATTATATTTTTTCGCAAAGGTGAGCGCGTCCGCCAGGATCAGGCGCCCCTCGGCATCGGTGTTTTTAACCTCTATCGTCAGACCTGACATGGTTTTCAGTACGTCTCCCGGTTTGTACGCCCTCCCGCCCGGGAGGTTTTCCGTCGCGGGAACAATGGCCACCACGTTCAGGGGTAGCTTTAGGTCAGCCGCCGCCTTGATTGTGGCGATCACCGCAGCACCGCCGGCCATATCCGATTTCATCTCATCCATCTTTTCGGACGGTTTTATGGAAATTCCCCCGCTGTCAAAGGTTATACCCTTGCCGACCAGAACCACGGGGCGATCTTCTTTGCCTCCGCCGTTGTACTCCATGATTATCAGCCGTGCTTCTTCTGCGCTCCCGCTCGCCACGCCGAGTAGGGCGTTCATGCCCAGTCTTCCCATGGCGGCCTCATCCAGCGCTTCGAATTTAAGGTTTGCCTCCGTGGCGATAGCGCCGGCCCTGTGCGCCAAGATAGAGGGGGTCATATCGTTGGATGGCGTGGAGACAAGGTCTCTCGCACAGTAAACCGCCCGTGAGATGATCTCCGCCGTTTGTGCGCCTTTGCTTATATCTTCAAGAAGTCCGGCTCTATCCTCCACTATTATGAACTCGTTGATCTCTCCCTTTTTGTCTTCTTCGAGGGTCTTGTAAGGGGTAAATCGGTACAGACCCAAAAGCGCCCCTTCGGCGGCGGCTCGCGCCATGTCTTCGATAGCAAAACCCGTCTCGCCGAAGTCGAGTGATGTCGCCACCTGCGTTATGTTGAAGCTCCGTATCCTTTGGGCTGCCTTTGAGAATATCCCCCGTAATTTTTCAAGGTTGAACTCCTCTTTTTTCCCCAGTCCCGCGATCAGTATCCTTTGCCCGGGGATCGATCCCCTGGTGTACAAAACCGAAGAGGTGTACAGCTTCCCCTCAAAATCCCCTTTGTCGATCAGTTCGCTGATAATGCCGTCGCATTGTTCGTCCAGAAGACAGGCGTCCCCTTCCGGCACCTTGCTGCCTTCGAAATGTCCCACAAGCAGTACTTCGCAGTCGAAATCCGTGAGAGATCCTCTTGTTACGGTGATATTCATCTGTGCCTCCTGAAAGTGTCATGTGCCGGGGAAGATAGCACATGGATGCGAAATGTCAATGCGCAGAATGCGGTATTCAAGGCTAGCTGTACTCTTTCAAAGTAACCCGCTTTTTGGGCGCATCTTTTCACGGTTCGGGGAGTCTTTTTCGATGGAATCTATTTCTTCCTTGATTTTCCCGGCCATTTCACTGCCGGGTTGGAAGAAGGCCTGGGCCGCTTTGAGATGGAAGAGAGCGCTCTTGAATTTGTGATCTTTCTTAAAGAAGATGCCGAAATGGTAGTGGGATTCTCCCTGCATGTTGGCCTTCCCATAGAGCATTGCCAGATTGTAGTACACCTGGGTGTCATCCGGATTTTTCTTCAGGAATTCCTTGTAGAGCTCGAGGGCTGAGCTATAATTTCCTGTGGCGTCGTATGCCCTTCCCAGGTACAATGTGGTGTCGGCGTCTTCCCGGTCTGCACGATAGGCCCCTTGGAGGGCCTCTGTAGCGTCGGCCACTTTTCCGAGATTAAGGTAGCTGATACCCAGATCACGGAGAATGTCGGCATCTCCAGGGGACAGCGACAGTGCCTTATGAAAATTTTCAAATGATTCCGATGTCCTGCCAAGCTTTTCCTGGATAACAGCCAGACCGTACAGGGCATCCGGGTTGTCGGGATCTTTTTTCAGCACGTCTTGAAAATATCTAATGCTGGAATCGGGATCCTTCCTGTCAATGACCAGCGAGGTCTTTATCCTTTCCAGCTTTCCTATGATGCTCCTAGACCCTCGTTCCTTGTATTTCGTCTGAAGAAGTCCGTCCAGATACCGTATTCTGTCTCCTGTCCCGGGGTGTGTCAGGAAATAAGAAGGGACGGAATTCGAGTAGAACTCGTACTGTCTCATAATCTTCAGAAAGTTGAGCATGCCCTCGCCGTCGTACCCGGTTTGGGTCAGGTATAACATTCCGAGACGGTCGGCCTCCTCTTCGTGTTCTCTGCTGTATTTGAGGCTCAGGCTTGCCGCTGTCGCCGTAGAAAAACCGATGACTGCCGCGGTCACGTCACCACTCCCTCCGAGAAAGGCGCCTGCCAGGATTGCCGCAAGGGTTGCGATGTTTATATTTCTTGAGTTCTCGATGGTTTGCGCTATGTGCCTGGCTTTTATGTGTGCTATTTCATGCGCCAGCACACCGGCAAGTTGGTTCTCATCTTCGGTAAGTTCTATGAGACCCCTGTAGACGTACACGTAGCCTCCTGGGGTTGCAAAGGCGTTGATCCCCGCGCTGTCAATGACAGAGAAGGTGAAGTCGAAAAAGGACTGCTCACTATGCGAAAGCAGCAAATGTCCTATCCTTCCGACGTAGCTGTTTACCTTTGGATCCCTCACGAATGCCCCCTTGTCCTTCAATTTATCGTAAAATTCTTTCCCCAGTCTTTTTTCGTCTTGTATGGTAAAAGCGGCGAGTGATACGCCCGCTGACGCGTGGAGGTATAGGAGGACAATGCAGATGGTCAATACCCTTATTGTACAGCTGTTGGGGTCTCTTTTCATGGTATCCAGCGCTATGGAGCCTTTCCGGGATTTTTGATATCACGGTGACTTTACAAGGGAAGAAGTCGCCCGCGATGTTGGCTGATGATATGTGAATCTCTTTCATAAGTCAACGTAGCAGATGGAGCTTTAATATTGGACGGGGGGGAGTTCATTGTATTTATCCCGGGAAACTGTAAGCAATGCTCGCCTTTCTCACATGTAAGGGGCTAATATGTTGTTTAGTTTGTGCCTCTAATTCAAACCCTTCGAGAGGAGATGAGCGTACAGTTCTATAGATTCTTGGGCTTGCTATTTTATTTTCAGTATGTTAGTCAAGAAAACTTAATGTAATTTCAGAATAACGTCAGGGGGTATTTATCAATGGTTAACGAAGGTAACTTAACAACTGAACCGGAAAGGCAAGAAGTAGACAGTATGGGGGAGGGGCTGGAAAAAAGGGAAGATAGTATGAGCTTTGTGGAACTCTACGAACAGAGCCTACAGGATGTGGCTATCGGCAAGGTCGTTATAGGGAAGATTGTCCAGATAAATGAGGACGTGGCGATGGTCGATGTCGGTTACAAAACGGAAGGGCGTCTTTCTCTGAAGGAGGTTACCGATAGGGACGGTAATATAACGATCTCTGTTGGTGATGATATCGAAGTTCTCATAGAGGGGAAAAAGGATGCCGAATTGATACTCTCGAAAGAGAAGGCCTCCAGGATAAAAATATGGGATGATGTCATAAAGGCGTACGAGGAAAACGACACCATGCCGGGCACGATTGTGCAAAAAGTAAAGGGCGGCCTTTCGGTCGATATCGGGTTACCGGCCTTTCTTCCCGGTTCCCAGGTTAGTACTCACCCCGTAAAAGATCTTGACAGGTATGTCGGACAGACCATGGAATTCCAGATATTGAAATACGACAGAAAACGAAACAACGTTGTCCTGTCCAGAAAAGCCATACTGGAAGTAGAGAGAGAGAAACAGAAGAAAAAGACCCTCGAGACTCTGGAAGAAGGCAAAACAGTAGAGGGCACGGTAAAGAATATAACAGATTACGGTTTGTTTATAGATCTGGGAGGGATAGACGGATTATTACACATTACCGACATGTCGTGGGGAAGGATACGGCATCCTTCGGAGAATTTCTCCCGGGACGAAAAGATAACCGTTAAGGTCCTCAGCTTTGACAGGGGAAAAGAAAGGGTGTCGCTGGGTATCAAGCAACTGACGGAAAACCCGTGGGAGTCCATTGCTGAAAAATATCGCGTTGAATCAACTGTCGAGGGTAAGGTTGTGAGTCTTATGGATTATGGGGCATTCATCGAACTTGAACCTGGAGTCGAAGGGCTTGTCCATGTCTCAGAGATGTTCTGGACCAAGAAGGTGCGGCATCCCTCCAAGATGTTGTCCATTGGTGAGATTGTAAAGGTAATGGTATTGGATGTAAATTCTGAAAACAGGAGAATATCGCTTGGTCTCAAGCAGACAATGCCTAATCCGTGGGTGGAGTTGAGCGAAAAATATCCCGAAGGGACCGTTATAAAGGGGGAGATACGAAATATTACGGACTTCGGTATTTTCGTGGGGATTGAAGACGATATTGACGGTCTGTTGCACGTATCTGATATTTCCTGGAAAAAGCGGATAAAACACCCGTCGGATTTATATAAAAAGGGCCAGGAGATTGAGGCGATAGTGTTGGGGATTGATGTCGAAGCGGAGAAATTTTCTCTCGGAATAAAACAGCTTGAGGAGAATCCATGGGAGGCCCTTGCATCTCGATATGCCCCCGGGTCCATTATTACCGGGAAGGTAACAAATATTACTGATTTTGGTATCTTTGTCGAAATAGAGGAGGGTGTGGAGGGGCTGGTTCATATCTCTGAGATAAGCCATGAGAGAGTTACCTCTGCCAGAGACCTGCATTCTGTCGGGGATGTTGTATCAGCGGCTGTGAAGAACGTCGATGTTGCCAATCATAAGATAGGCCTGAGCATCAAAGATTCCGAGAAGGCCTCCGACAAGACGTCTCAGAAACAGTACCTGAATAACAGGCAAAAGGTTGTTTCCAACCTCGGTGATATGCTGGCAGACATAAAGCTCTGACATCGTATTTGAGAAGAAATATCTCTTTTGCTAGAGGATCAATGAAAAGACATCCAGTCATCTTCGGGTTTTTTCTTCTTGCGATTATCGGTTTGTTTTTTTTCCTGATCTTTCGTTTTTTTGTCTTCTCCGGAGAGGAAACCCGCGGTTTTTCCTTCAAGGGCAAGGTGGGTGTTGTGCCGATAGAAGGAGTCCTGAGCGATTCGAAGGACACTATCCGGCAACTGGATAGGTATGAGAGAGACGACGGTATCAAGGCGGTTGTCCTGCGTATCAATTCTCCGGGTGGAGCAGTGGTTCCTTCTCAGGAGATATATGACAAGGTCCTGCACGTCAAGAAATCCAAAAAAGTGATTGTTTCAATGGGATCGGTTGCGGCATCAGGAGGATATTATATAGCCTGTGCCGCTGACCGGATTATCGCTAATCCCGGCACGATAACCGGAAGCATCGGGGTTATTGTACAATTTTCTCAAATAGAAGATCTGCTAAAAAAAGTAGGACTGAAGACCACCGTTATCAAGGCGGGCAGATATAAGTATGTGGGGTCTCCGGTGCGAGAGATGACGTCCGCCGAGAGAACGCTTGTCCAGGGCGTCATCGATGATATTCATAACCAGTTCATTGAGGTAGTAGTATCAAATAGGGACATTCCCCGGAAAGAGATAGAACCTATTGCCGATGCGCGGATATTCACCGGCAGGCAGGCGCTTGAGGCAGGCCTCGTCGACGGTCTTGGAAATATGGAGTATGCGATCGATATGGCGGCCGATCTTGCGGGAATAGAGGGTAAGCCAGAAGTTGTGTGTCCCGAAGAGAAACGAAAGGGTCTGCTTCGTTATATCGCAAGCGAAGCCATCTTATCCATCTCAGAAGAACTCAGAGGGAGTAGTTCCGGTATCGATTACTTGTATAAACCGGGATACGGGATGTGATATAAAACTATGTAACAAATTGAATTGTCATACGGGTTCATTATGAAGTACAATACAATACTGCTTGCGAAGGAAAAGGGATATGCCATCCTGACACTGAACCGACCGGGTGAGATGAATGCGCTTTCCGTGGGGATGAGGCGCGACCTGTTGCACTGTTTCGGTCAGATGGAGGAAGACGATTCCGTCAGGGCCGTTATCATCACCGGTGGTGATAATGTTTTTTCCGCCGGCATTGATCTTAAGGAAATGTCCACCTTGGAGAGCAGTGGGTTTGAGGACTATTGGAGGATCATGATCCAGAGCCTTCAGAAGATCAGCGCATTCAGAAAACCTGTTATTGCTGCAGTGAGCGGGATAGCCCTGGGGGGGGGGTTCAATCTGGTCACCATGTGTGATATGATCATTGCCTCTGAGACGGCGATATTTGGACATCCAGAGCTGAAGTTTGGTGTGAATCCGTTATTTGACCCTCTCAGACGCATAGTCGGAACCGCCAAGGCGAAGGAGCTTGCCATGCTGGGTGAACCTATCGGAGCCCAGGAAGCCTTCCGGATCGGTCTTGTAAACAGGGTGTCCCCTCCAGA
The DNA here is from genome assembly GCA_028718565.1 of Syntrophales bacterium. Taxonomy (GTDB): domain Bacteria; phylum Desulfobacterota; class Syntrophia; order Syntrophales; family UBA2210; genus UBA6078. The sequence goes on from JAQULO010000056.1 coordinate 14,348, forward strand.
TAGGTTTATGGAGGACGCACGGTCAATTGCAGATGAAATCTCTCAGAGGCCTGCCCGAGCCGTCGAAGCGGTAAAAAAGATATCTGACATCGTCACGCATCTCGATAAAAATGCAGCACTGGAATACGAATTTGAGATCTCCGCAGTCCTTTTTTCAAGGGCGGAAATCCGTGCGCACATGAGAAAATTTTTTGATAATCTCAAGTCAAAAGGAAAGACGTAGGTTACGAAAATACCGCAGAATGCCCCGCCATAATGGCGGGGATGAATGCGGTGCAGGGGTAGGGGGGATGCAATCCCCCTCCTTGCTTTTCAAGATGCCCCGCCTTTAGGCGGGGTAATTCACTATTCCAAGTCTTTCATTGCTGCGAAGTCGATCAACTGATCCTTTCTCTTTTTGTGTTGTAGTTTTTTGAGGGCCTTCGCCTCTATCTGCCGTATCCGTTCCCTGGTAACGCCCATCATTTCGCCGACTTCCTCGAGTGTGAAGGGGCCATAGTTACAGGCAACCCAGGTGCAGTTGCAGAAAGTCTCATTCTTTAGCCACCATTCGCAGATCGTATCATGACATGGCTCTGTTATAAATTCCCCTGTATTTTTACACACGTATAGAGATGACACCGGCTTTTCCTCTCAGTTGTATACAAATCTCCCCAAAGAGATTGTAAAATGGGGGTTTACCAGAACACTTTAAAACCCTCCCACCATAATAGCTGCTTATGTCATTTTGTCAATACCTGGTTCAACAAATAATTTACCCGAAAGCACATCGTCGCAGGATGTTGACCTTCGGCAAGGGTGTGCGCACTATTGTAAAGGTGAACTTTATTTAGGGTGTCGTGCATTTTTATGCATAAATTTATGCATAAATTTCTTGACAGGGTGACAGAGCTCTGGTAGGGGGGGCAGACAATCCGCTTGGATCCATTTTTATGGACTGGGACGGAAGAGAGCCGGTGCAGCGTAGCGCGCAATTTTCGGGCCTCCCGTTTCAAAGCGGAGAGGCTTTTTTTGTTAGGAGAGTGCTGCACATATGGAAATTATTTCGACAGTGCGCGACATGCAGGAGTTTTCAGAGGCTCTCAGGCTAAAGGGCGAAAGGATCGCATTTGTTCCTACCATGGGATATCTTCATGACGGACATCTGAGGCTGATGGAAGAAGGAAAGAGGCGGGGTGATTGTCTGGTAACCAGCATATATGTCAATCCCACGCAATTCGGCCCGGGTGAAGATTTGGACAAGTATCCCAGGGATTTTGAAAGGGATGAACGTCTTTCCAGGGATGTCGGTGTGGACGTTATCTTCTATCCTTCAAACTCACAGATGTATCCTGAAAATTACCATACCTATGTAACAGTTGAAGATATAACCACAAATCTCTGTGGCTTGACTAGGCCCACCCATTTTAGGGGAGTGGCAACCGTCTGTGCAAAGCTGTTCAATATCGTCAAACCCCATGTAACTGTCTTTGGAAGAAAAGATTTTCAACAACTGGCCGTGATAAAGAGAATGGTGGCCGACCTCAACATGGACATTGAGGTTATCGGGATCCCGACGGTCAGAGAAAATGATGGCCTCGCCATGAGCTCCCGGAACGCATATCTGAAAGAGGGTGAACGGGAGTCTGCACTGAGCGTGAGTCGCTCGCTCAGGCGTGCCGCAGACCTGTATACCCGGGGTGAACGAGATGCCGGCGTGATACTGCAAGAGGTGAAGAACTTTATTGAGAGACATCCGGGTACCAAAATCGATTATGTCAAGATATGTGATGTCGAGACCATGTCGGATGTCCAAGCTGTTGAGGGGAAAAAATCTGTACTGGCCTTGGCTGTTTGGGTAGGCACGCCGCGGCTTATAGATAATTATGTGTTTGGAGAAACTATTTAGTGTCCATCCGGAAACGCCGGTTTTGGGTTGTTTGTATTACGAATAAAAGGGCAGCGATATTTTGCTTACAGCGTTTCGGAGTTAATTTTGTTGCGTTGTATTGTTCTTTCTCAATTTAAG
>JAQULO010000057.1 GCA_028718565.1 Syntrophales bacterium
GTGCGACAGTTGCGAATCCAGATCCAGAATGAACTGAGGTCTGCACCTTCAAACGCCGAAACGGTATATGATCTCAAAGAACATAATGACCAAAATCGGTACGCAAAAACTTAACCGGAAATTACTGGTCTTGAAATACGTAAAGATAATATTCGCCGGGACTGTCAGGGTCTTGGAAGATTTCTGCCTTAAACGCTTCGACATCAGCTTCCGTGGGAGGAAAGGGGAATTCAGGGCGGAAGATGTTCACAATAATATAACACGCTACCATTCTGTCCATTAATTTCTCAAATATGACAGCCTTATTCCGGTAAAAGTCTGCGTATTCTTTTTCTTTCATCTGCCCGTTTCCTCTCGCAAGGCTTCCCTCAGTTGTTCCAGGGAAACGGGGAGGGATTCCCCCGCTTGTCGGTCTGCATAACCTATCCCCGGAATTCTTTATCCTTCCAAAAGCCTCAAATACTCCTTCGCCGATTCGTAACAAACCCCGGCAATGAAGTTGATGAAAGGCTCATTGTCGCCCTTGTGTGTCCTGTCCAGGGTGTCCAGATAGTCTCTCCGAAGGACAGGGGGGATAATTGCCAGAGGATAACCGCTCTGAAGCAAGACAAGGTTCATCAACAACCGCGCCCCCCGTCCGTTTCCGTCTATGAAGGGATGAATGGTCACAAGGTCTTTGTGGATGATCGCCGCAAATTCGACCGGGTGATGATTCTCTCTGTCCTCTGGTATTCCGGCTATGAATGACTTCATCAACTCCGGGATCCTATCAGGCGCCGGGGGAATAAAGTCCGTACCTGTAATGATTACTCTTTGCTTGCGATACTTACCCGCCTGTTTCGCGTCGATACGGTAATAGAACAGCCGGTGAAGCTCTTTAACGTTCGCCTCGGTTATACTTTGTCCTTTTGCCAGACGGAAAAGCAGGTCATAGGCTTCTGAATGCCCTAAAGCTTCCATATGGTCCTTGACGGGCTTTCCCCCTATGGTCATGCCGTCCTCTATGACGATCTTCGTTTCGGTTTCCGTCAGTGAGTTTCCTTCCAGAGCGTTGCTTGAATAGGTCATGCCTATTCGGAAGTATTCCCGGACTTGGTCCATCATATGCGTATCAAGTGGCCTGTGAGCGTCAATTTTGGTCTTCAGAGCGTTTATCTTTTTCAATACGGGTGTTGTCATGCCTTATCCTTTCTATGCCGTTTTTGCTTCGTCTTTTTGATTTCTGTCTCTTGCCGCTTCTTGAATAATATCCCCGGCCAAGGCAGACGCCTTTTTAAGGGTTTCATCTCTCAAATGAGCATATCTCTGCGTCATCCTGCCGTCTTTGTGCGTTAGAAGCTTCTGTAGTACGTACATGTCAACTTGGCCACTTGAGGCAAGCATGGAAGCGTATACGTGCCGGAGTCCGTGAAGGGGTCTGAAGTCTTTGGGAAGGCCAGCCTTTGCCTTTATGCGGTTGACTTGATGTTTGATATCCTTTCTTTGATTCCCCCCACGTCCAGGAAAGACATATTCGCTTTTTTCTTTAGGGTGTCCCTGAAGCAATGTTCGTGAAGCTTCGTTAAGGGGTATCTTTTGCTCCGTTCCCCCTTTGGGGGTTCTGAGGGTGATAAATCCCTTGTCAAAATTGATATCGTTCCATTTAAGCCTGAATAATTCGCCCCGCCTCATGCCGGTATACAAGGCCATCTTCATCATGTTTGCTGCCTGTATATTGGAATCTTTTTCAATGGCATCAAGCAGGTTTTTTAATTGCCCTGGGGTGAGGTCCTCTGTCTTTTCGCTTTTCCCTTTCGGCATTTCGATCTTGAATGAAAGGGGCTTGCAGAGATTCTTTTGTGCGCCATAATTGATTATGCGTCTCAAAAGTTCCAATGCGTTTTTGACGGTGCCCGGTGATCTCTTTTTAAGTAGGTTGATTCTTACCCTATCGATATCAAGGGGTACGAGCTCTTGAGGCTCTCTATCTCCAAAAGATGGCTTGATGTGATTTTTATATCGGTTTTCATCATACAAAAGACCCTTTAAATTAGGTCTGTTTTTCTTGTATTCTATCCATAGCCAGCCAATTGTCCTCTTGTTTTCCTGCGCCGTTCTCTCTGCTTCTATAACCTCTCTCTTCTCCTTGTTCGAAAGTTCACCTTCAATGCGCCGCGTTCTTAAGCTGTTAGCTTTAGAAGGTGTCATATCATTTTGAAATTGTCTTCCGGCCTTTTCCTCTACCGGCTTGCCGTTCTTTCGGTATCGGATGTAATATATCTTTTCAGGTTTGCTCGTTCCGATTGAGACACCCTTGACGTAATACACGCCCGGATAATTTGTTTTGAATCTTTTTTGGACTGGCATTGTTGTACCTTCCGTATCCGTAGATTTCTATACCCCACACTTTTCATGGAAATCAAGGTAAAAATAGGTAAGCTGAAAAAAGTCATTAAGAAAAAATGCGTGATATTAAGGTGTTTTAGTAAAGGTAAGCAAAGTGTGGTAAACCATACCCCTAGTTCTCGTAACCCAAAGGTCGGATGTTCGAATCCTCCCCAAGCTACCAAACAATTACAAGGGGTTAGATGAAAATCTAACCCCTTTTTCTTTATCCTGAAAAGTGATTTCCAACCCTATTTCCAACCCACCCATAACCAGTGTCGCCCAGTTAAATGCAGTGGGGGCGTAATGTAGCGCGTCTTGGTTCTCTGATGTGGTCTATGCGAAAGGCGCGTTCAAGGTGACGTTGTCGGGAAGGGAAGGGGAATGAAGGATGGTTCCCTTCGGGGTAACTTTCCTCCCTTCCTTAATTCGTTCTAAAAATCCACGTCCTATGGGCGTGGTCAGAGTCTGACGGCTTTGCCTGAAGAGTGCTCACTGTGCTACTCCTACAATCGAGTTGTTCCCGCAACTTCGAGAAAGGAGCGGCAAGCGAGCAGATTTCGTGAGTTACCACATGTTATATGGCATTGCCAATATCATTTGGTATGGGTAGTGTGAGATATCTTGTGTGAATTTATAAAAGTTTAAAAAAAGGCGCTTTCCCTTTAAAAGGGTTTTTCCGAAAACCTAAATATAAAGGAGAAAGCACCATGAAACTGGGAGTGAGTGTACCCGAGCTTGTAAAAGTATTCAAGGAGATTCAAAAGCAACCGGAACAGATCTTTGAAATGATTCGACTGGATGTCAGAGACATTGTTGGAGACTATATGACAGCGATGATGAACGCAGACCTCACCTGTTTTCTCGGGAGAGAACCCTATGTCCGAGGGAAAGGAGATATCAATCATCGTAATGGCTCCTATTGTCGTAACTTTACGAAAATACCGCAGAATGCCCCGCCATAATGGCGGGGATGAATGCGGTGCAGGGGTAGGGGGGATGCAATCCCCCTCCTTGCTTTTCAAGATGCCCCGCCTTTAGGCGGGGTAATTCACTTTCCTAGCCGAATCGGGTTGATGCTTCGTCTTGTCTATTTCTATTGAAAGGGTCTTGTATAGCTTGCTTTCAGGAACAATGACCGTTGCTTTTGGTGGCGGAGGAATGACAGCCTTTTGAATAGGGGTATATTCGCCTGTCATGAAACCGACAACACTGTCTTGATTTTCTAAGGGTATTCTCAATTGCAGATGAAGATATCCTTGCATCGGCTTCAAATCACCCTTGCCGTGACACTGCTGGAAACGCGATGTTATTCTCGGGAAATAACCCAAAGGTCGTCAGTTCGAATCCGGCCCCCGCTACCAATAAGATTATGGGGTTAACGGATTTCGTTAACCCCATTTTTATAGGGAAGATGAAATGGCCAAAAAAAGAAATCGGGATGTCCCCAATTAACATGCATGGATAGATTCGCTTAACCTTGTACTGCCTTGGACATGTGACCCCTCAATAGGTACAACCCCAGGAGATAGGGTTTCTGGGACAGAAAGGCCCTCGACTGGTTCCGGACCTCTTGCTCAGCAAATTCGACACTGTAGCGAAAGGTCGTATAGTCAAAGGAGAGACTGCGCGCAAAATACAGAGGTTTCAGGGCATCGATGATTTCCTTTTTCTCTTTTTCCGAGGCGCCTTCAAAGACAAACAGGAGCCGGTATACAATCTGTGTCCAGAGCATTATATCCAGATCATAGTGGTCGATGGCGAACATGCTGCGAATCCTGTTGTTGGCATAAGAACTCAGATATTGCTTGATCAGATGCTGGTAAGTACCATACGCATTCCGACATTGTTCTTTCAACTCCAGTACATCTAGAGAGAGTGCTTGAGGCTCCATCAGCTTCTTGAGGCCGTATCGAAACACCGGACGTGCCTCGCGGTATGGATAGGTGAAACCCTTCAGCGATACATCCAGCCATGCCTTGCGATGCCGTAGGAGCAGTGAAAAAAGAGTGTAGACCACCTCTTCAAACATCTTGCCGAGTTTTGGGGAGCTTGCGTTGTGTACCTTGTTTCCAAGGCCTGACTGACATATCTTGAAATCGTCGAAGAACGCGGTCAGTGACATAAAGATATCGATACCGTACTGCTTTGTCATATCGTTCCATTCCTGGTTGAGCCAGTGGGAGCAGAGCCGCGAAGAGAACGCAAAATCTCCCCCTATCGGCTGCCTGACGTCCACTCCTGCGAGGGAAAACGCAAGTGGATAACACAGATGGTTGGTGATGGTCCCGTCAAACTGGTGTCTCGAATAGAGGGGGGTAACGAAATCCTGTCCTCGTTTTATGGGGTACCCGAGATATTTTATCCAGTCGGGTGTGATTGACCGGAGATCCGCATCGACGACGATCATGACCTTTGACTCTGCATCTCTGCAGAACTGAAAGAGGTTGTAAAAATTATTTCCTTTGCCCGTTACCCCTTCAGGTGTGGATATATATCGTTTCCCGATCGCATTGGGAATGGAAGCGGAGAGAAAGGCGTCCTTTGTGCCGTCCATGCTGTTGTTGTCGCAGTTGACAATGACGCTCTTCGCATCAGGAAAATACTTGGCAAGTCCTTCTCCTGCCACCCTCGTAACGTATCCTATTGTAGGTGCCTCGTTGTAAGAGGGGATGCCAACCACTACGTCAAATGTATCATCGTTCATATGTCTTCCCGCAAAGTGTGTGGTATCAGGTCTTCGCAAAGAGTATTGAATCCTTTTTTATTGCGTCCCGTATGTCGCTCAAGATGTCGGGTTTTTTCATGATGATCCGTTCCCATGAAACGGTTTGAGGGATCTCGAAGAGCCGGTTTTTGCTCTCCTTCTCATAGGCGATTAGGTCGTCGACCAGACCGGCATCCTTATACTTCTTGAACCTCGGATCATTGACTATAAGGTGCATCAGATTATCACTTATGAGATGGGGCGATGATGTAATGAACTCCCCGGCGTCCAGTATGGAATCCCTGAGCACCCCCTTTACCATGGCCTCCTCGGCATCCCTATCATACTCAAGGTTTGAGAATGACGCATTTTCGGAGTACTTCTTGATAAGCTCGTCGGCCATGTTCAGATAGGTCGCGGTGGTGTCCCGGACAAAGTAATCTGATATCTCAAAACCTTCTTCAATGACCAGCGTGGAAAGCAGCGTGGTCACGATGTCTGTGGCCATCTTATAGAGACCCGATTCCTGATCATCCGGCGAGATGGACTGGTGCTTGTGCTCGAACGGGGCCGAAGAAAACTGTACCTGTGCTATGTTGTTTGCCTTCCGGTAGGCCTCTATAAGGGTAAAGAGCTCAACTCCCCAGTTGGTCGCAAAATGCATGCGTTTGAGTAGATTTACATCGAAGGCCACCTCACCCGACAGCTGATAGTTAAACGCCAACAGATAGTCGATGAGGCTGATGAATTTTTCGTCCTCCGATTCCCGGAACTTCCGCTTTAGGGCCAGAAGGAACGGATCGAGGAGAAGACGTTTTAATCTTCCGTACATGCGATTATTCCCGATCCTGATATAGGATGCCTTGGAGAACTGATAGTTCAGGACAATGACGGGGTACAAAAGCCGGTCAAGCTGGCTGTGATGAAAGGTTCGGATGTCGGCGTCTATAACACCGACATAATCGGCTCCGATAGCCTGGGCTACCCCAAAGGACATGAACATGTTTCTGCCTTTTCCGGGTTGCCTGAGGCCGAGGCTGAAATTGTCGATCCTTTTGTACAGTTCCTTGAACCGTTCACCTTCGTTATGCTGTATAATGTAATTGCGTATCCCGTATTCCTTAAGAAGGTCTGCAAGTTCCAGCGCCTCTGTGTCGGTAGCCGCGTCGAGTCCAAAGATGATCTTTTTGAGGTATGAGGCCTTTTTGAGCTGCTTGAGGATATTGATAAAGACGGGCCTGTTCTCAGGGGCGGTAAACTCCGTCGCCAATGTTGGTATAACCAGGATCGCCTTTTTGCCCCGCACGCCCGCTCTCAGCTTGGGCCCAAGATTCTGAAGGTCTTTGTCGATAAGATACAGCGTTGTGATGTTTCTGCATTTCTGCGAAAAGTTTATCATGTCTTCCCCTCCTAAAACCAGAGTCTGCCATGAAATAAACGATGCGTAGGGAGTGAACCTGCTTCCGGGCGGCAGTATTGAGCAGTATTCGATTTGAGGCGCAAAGACCGATGCCCCGGACATCGCCGTCGGATGTGTGTCTGGCTAATAGGGGTAGCAGATTTTCATCAAAATAACAACATCCCATTTGTACCCTGAGGGACTGTGTGCAAGAAGTTAAGGGCTCTCTGTATCCACAGTTGGCACAAAAGGATTGACAGTGCCAAGTGATAAGAATATTGTTGCGCCCGGACCACATGGGGCAGGAACAAATGATAATAACCTGTTTTGTTTAGTCATTTCGGACATAATCCGAGCAAGCTTAACGGCGCCGCCGGAAATAAGGAAACGTTTTTACAGGAAATCTATGCAGGTAAGAATCTTTTACGGGTGGTGGATTGTTGGTGCCTGCTTTTTTATAGCGTTCTATGTAAGCAGCGTCATTTTTTACGGATTCACAGTCTTTTTTGAACCGCTGGTCAAGGAGTTTGCTTGGAGCTACACCCAGGTTTCATTCGCGTCAAGCCTTCGAGGTCTGGAGATGGGGCTCCTTTCCCCGCTGATCGGTTTTCTTGTCGATCGCTTCGGTTCGCGGAGACTGCTCCTTGCGGGGACTATCACCGTGGGGATCGGGCTGATTCTCATGAGCTACACGCAATCGCTGGTTATGTTTTACGTAGCCATGGGGTTCATCGCCTTCGGGGCCGGCGGGTGCACCAGTGTGGTTACCATGACTGCGGTCGCGCGCTGGTTTCAAAAAAATATCGGCAAGGCTTTGGGAATCATGTCTGCCGGATTCGGTGCAAGTGGATTGATGCTTCCTCTGATCGTCTGGCTCGTCGATGTCTACGGCTGGAGAACGGCCCTGATTGTCCTGGGCCTGGGCATGTGGCTCATCGGCATACCCCTTGCGCTTATAGTCCGGGATTCTCCTGAGCAGTATGGTTATCTTCCCGATGGCGCATCGTCTGATGGGCCAACCATACGGGATGACTCTCAGGCCATGGACTTCTCAATAACAATATGGGAGGTGCTGAAGGATCGATCTCTCCTCTGCCTCAATCTTGCTGAGGCCATTCGTTTTATGGTTCTTGCCTCGGTGGTGATGCACATTATGCCCCATCTGAGCACCATGGGAATACCTCGTTCGACGGCCGGTATCATAGTTGCGGCAGTACCGCTGGTGAGTATTATCGGGCGATTTGCCTTAGGATGGTTGGGTGATGTGTTCGATAAACGGTATATCACGTCACTGTCCTTTTGCCTTATGTCCATAGGGGTATTTGCCCTGACCTTCGTGCATACGAAGCCGGGACTCGCCCTTTTCCTCCTGTCGTTCCCGGCGGGTTTCGGCGGTATTTCAGTCCTGCGCGGAACGATCCTGCGGGAATACTACGACGCCAGGGCCTTCGGGACCATGATGGGAGTCATGATGGGCTATGCCGCATTAGGGGGTATCATAGGTCCCACGTTGACCGGGTGGGTCTATGATACGTTCGGAAATTACCAGTTTGTGTGGCTTGGATTCTCAAATCTTCTTTTACTGGCCATCGTGCTGATACTGAAAATAGGACCCCGTGACTCCCAAAGCTGAGGATTACTTAAATTATTCACTCCCTCCGCCCAGTACTGCGTAAAGCATCACCTGGTTGGCGAGTCTGGCCAGACGGAGCGAAACGAGCCCCTGCTGCGCCGCATAGAGGGATCGCTGCGCATCAAGGACACCCAGATAGCTGTCAATCCCCTTTGTATAGCGTTCATTTGAGAGACGATAGGTTTCCGCAACGGCATTTACCAGGGATTGTTGCGCCGCTACCCGCTGGTCCACCGTACTTTGCACGGCAAGGGTGTCGGCCACTTCCTTGAAGGCCGTTTGAATTGCCTTCTCGTATTGGGCCAAGGCAATTTCCTTGTCTATTTTGGTCACCTTGTATGCCGACCACGTGCGGGCATCAAAAATCGGTACGCTGATCCGCGGCGCGAAACTCCATGTGCCCGAGCCGTCTTTAAAGAGCCCCGATAGATCGGCGCTTGCAGTTCCGATAGCGGTTGTCAGGGAGATGCGGGGAAAGAAAGCGGCACGGGCGGCGCCGATATTGGCATAGGCCCCTTTGAGTCGGTGTTCGGCTTGAAGGATATCGGGGCGGCTGAGGAGAACCTCGGAACTCATACTGGAAGAAATCGTTTTTGTAAGAATGTTGCTGCTCAAATCAACCGGTAAAAGATTGCTCGGTGCCGGTGCGCCAAGTAAAAGGTTCAAGGCGTTTTCATCTTCCGCCGTCTGCTGGATGTAGCGGGCAAGGTCTCCGCGGGCTGCGTCGACTTGTGTCTGTGTTTGGCGCAGTTGCAACTCGTTCGCGATTCCAGCCTCGTAACGCTTCTGCATCAAATCGTAGGCGGCCTGCTGCGTTTCCATCGTGGACAGCGCCAGTTTGAGGGCTTCCCGGTCCGCAGCCAAGGTCAGGTAAGTCCGTGCTGCCGCGGACACAAGGGATATCTGGGCACTGCCGCGAGCCTGATCAGTGGCGAGATACTCTTCCAGCGCTACATCTTTCAAGCTGCGAATGCGGCCGAAGAAGTCTATTTCCCAGGAACTGATGCCGAGATTGACACCGTATCGCTCAGAGGTCATCGCGCTCCCGGTGGAAGAAAGATCAGCCGGCACACGTTCTTTGCTCCCGCTCCCGACCGCACTGACCGTTGGCAACAGCTCGGCCCGCTGAATGCCGTAAAGCGCCCGTGCCCTTTCAACATTCAGGACAGCCATGCGCAGATCACGATTGTTGTTCAAGGCAATCTCGATGATCTTTTGAAGACGTTCATCGGTGAAGACCTCACGCCACCGCAACTCCGGCGCGACCGGGACCGGAGCGCCGGTTGAAGCCGTGGGTTCACTGTGGGCAGCGGCGCTCGACCATTTTGCAGGAATCGGAGCCTCAGGCCTTTTGTATTCCGGGGCCAGCGTACAACCAACCAGAAGGAAGATCATTATACCCGGTAGAAGAAGTACTTTTTTATTCATATCATTCATCCTCTGATGGATTTATGCCACCTGCGTCGGCCGACTCATGTTTCTTCTGTTTGCCGAAGATCTTTTCGATCAACACGTAGAAAAAGGGCGCAAAGATAACCACCAGAACGGTGGCGGTCACCATCCCTCCCAGTACTCCGGTGCCGATGGCATTCTGTGCCCCTGCGCCTGCCCCGGTGGTCAGGGCAAGCGGCAGAACACCGAACCCGAAGGCCAGAGAAGTCATGATGATCGGACGAAATCGTAATTTAGCCCCCTCCAGCGTGGCGTCGATCAGCCCCATCCCCCTTTCGAGGCCGGCCTTGGCGAACTGGACAATCAGGATGGCGTTCTTGGTCGCCAAACCCAGGGTGGTCAGCAGACCGATCTGGAAATAGACATCGTTGGACATTCCCCGCAGGCTTGAGGCGATGATGCCGCCGATTACCCCAAGGGGGAGGAGGAGCAGGATAGAGAAGGGGATGGCCCAACTCTCGTAGAGCGCCGCTAGGCACAGGAAGATCACGAAAATGGAAAATGCGTACAGCAGGGGTGCCTGAGAACTCGACATCCGCTCTTGGTAGGAAAGGCCGGTCCAGTCAAAACCGAATCCCGGGGGCAACTTTGTAACCGCCTCTTCCATGGCCTGCATGGCCTCTCCCGAACTCCTCCCCGGCGCCGGCTCTCCCCAGATGTTGACGGAAGGAAACCCGTTAAAACGCGCCAGCTGGGGAGAACCTGATGTCCAGCGGCCCGATGCGAAAGAGGAAAAGGGAACCATATCCCCTGCCGTATTGCGGACATACAATTTTTCAAGATCCTTAGGTAACATGCGGTAGGGGGCGTCCGCCTGAACAAAAACTCTCTTGATCCTGCCGCCTTGAATGAAGTCGTTGGCATAGGCGCTGCCGAAGGCCGCCGAGATCGTCGTGTGGATGGAGGAAATGGGAACCCCCAGGGAACCGGCCTTTTCCCAGTCCACGTCGATCCGGTATTCAGGCACATTTTCCATTCCGTTGGGACGAACGGCGGTCAATCTCGGGTCCCTGGCCGCGATCCCGAGGAGCTGGTTTCGTGCCGCCATCAGCGCCTCGTGTCCCAAACCACCCCGATCCAACAGCTCAAAGTCGAACCCTTGGGCCATGCCCAGTTCGGCGACAGCCGGTGGCGGGAAGACAAACACCATAGCGCTGCGGATACCTGAAAGGGCAGCCATAGCCCTTCCCGCAACGGCCTTGGCCTTGAGGTCGTCTCTAACGCGGAGTTTCCAGTCCTTCAGTTTGGCGAACACCATGCCATTGTTCTGTGCCCTTCCGGAAAAACCGATCCCGGAAAGGGTCATACAGGACTCCACCGCCTCCTGTTCGTTTTCCTGGAAATAGCGCTCGATTTGTTGCGTGACCTTCATGGTTTGTTCCAGAGTGGTGCCTGACGGCATGATAACCTGGGCGAGCAACATTCCCTGGTCTTCATCCGGAAGGTAGGCTGTCGGCATACGCAGGTACAAAACCCCCATGGTCGCCACGATCAGAAGGAAAATAATCAGGTAACGTAGTTTTCTGGAAAGGGAATGACCGACCAGCCGCACATACAGGTCTCTGATGTGAAAGAAAATTCGGTCGAACCATCGGAAAAATGGGCGCAGGAAAAAGATCGCGTTTTCAGCCGGTTCATGCCCCGCCGCCACCGGCTTGAGAAGCGATGCGCAAAGAACGGGCGTCAGGATCAGGGCCACGACCACCGACAGCAGCATGGAGGAGATGATGGTCACGGAAAACTGGCGATAGATGACGCCGGTAGAACCGGGGAAAAACGCCATGGGCCCGAACACCGCCGAGAGCACCAACCCTATGCCGATCAGGGCGCTGGTGATCTGTTCCATGGACTTGGCGGTGGCCTCTTTGGGGGGAAGCCCTTCCTCGCTCATAATCCGTTCCACGTTTTCCACCACTACGATGGCATCGTCCACCAGCAGGCCGATGGCCAGCACCATGGCGAACATGGTCAGCATGTTAATGGAAAACCCGAAGAAGCTCAACATCGCGAAGGTCCCCAGAATAACCACCGGAACCGCGATGGTCGGGATCAGCGTGGCCCGTATGTTCCCCAGGAAAAGCCACATGACCAAAAAGACCAGCAGGATCGCTTCGAAGAGGGTCTTAACCACTTCTCCGATGGCCACCCTGATAAAGGGAGTAGTGTCGTAGGGATAGACAACCTTCATCCCCGATGGGAAGAAGCGGCTCATCTCCGCCAGTTTCGCCTTGACGGCATCGGCCGTATCCAGGGCATTGGCGCCGGCGGCCTGTCGGATGGCCAAGCCTGCAGAAGGTTTTCCGTTGTGAAAAACCTGGATATCGTAGACCTCGGTCCCCAGTTCCGTCCGTCCGACATCCCGGATCCGCACGGCGGAGCCGTCCTGATTGATGCGAATGGGAATTGCGCTAAACTCCTCAGGGGTCCTGAGCATATTTTGGACGACGATGGATGCGTTCAAGCGCTGGCCTTCCACCGCAGGCGCTCCGCCGAACTGCCCGGCGGAAACCTCCACATTATAGGCCCGAAGCGCCGCGATCACCTCATTCACCGTCAGGTGGTAATCCGTCAGTCGATCCGGGTTAAGCCAGATGCGCATGGCATACCCGGAACCGAAGATTTGCACCTCGCCTACACCCGGCACCCGCGCCAGGATTTTCTCCAGGTTGGCTTGGGCGTAGTCTCTCAAGTCGTTGCCATCCATGCTGCCGTCTTCCGAGATCAGCCCCAAGACCAATAGGTAGTTATGGGAGGACTTGCTGACCGTGACCCCCTGGTTTTTGACCACATCGGGCAGGCTCGTCAGGGCGAGTTGGAGTTTGTTTTGAACCTGAGACCAGGCAAGATCCGGATCGGTTCCAGGGGCAAAGGTCAGCTCGAGACTAGCGCCACCCGCCGAATCGCTGGTGGCGGACATATACAGCAGCTTGTCGAAACCGGTCATCTTCTGCTCGATGATCTGTGTTACACTGTTTTCGACGGTCTCTGCCGAAGCCCCCGGGTAGGAGGCTCTGATGGAGATTGACGGCGGAGCAATGGGGGGATACTGCGATATGGGAAGGTTGTAGATCGCCAACCCTCCTGCCGCCATCATGATGATGGCGATGACCCAGGCGAAAACCGGACGATCCAAAAAGAATCTAGATAACATTACACCCCTCCGTCAAATCTATTTTGCAGGTAGCGGGGCTTCAGCCCCCCCGCTTCCAACGGCTTCAAAAGTAACGACCTTCACGGAAGCTCCGGGTCTCACCCTTTGTGCCCCCTCGACAATCAGACGATCGCCGGTTGCAAGACCCGATGAAACAAGCCATTTATCCCCGATGGCACGATCGAGAGTGAGCATTCTTTGCTGGACCTTGTCCTCGGCATCCACGATCAGCGTAAAGGGATCCCCCTTCGGGGTGCGTGCAACGGCCTGTTGGGGAACCATGATAGCCTGCTCATCGACGCCTTCTTCCAGTACCGCCCGGATGAACATGCCCGGAAGGAGAACACCCTTCGGATTGGGAAAGACAACCCGCAGAATGACGGAACCGGTCGCCGGATCTACCGTGACGTCCCGGAACTGTAGTTCCCCCTCCAGTGGGTACATTGCGCCGTCATCCAGAATGAGTTTGACCTTCTTATGACTTGCTCCGTTCTGATCCAGATGGCCATCCTCCAAGCGGCGCCTCAGGCGGAGCATGTCGGTGGTGGATTGGGGTACATCAACGTAAAGGGGATCCATCTGCTGAATGGTTGCCAGGGCCACGGGCTGATACGCCGTTACCAGAGCTCCATCGGTTATGCTGGATCTGCCGATGCGACCGGAGATGGGGGCTGTAATCTTGGTATATTCAAGGTTTATGCGCGCCGTTTTGACCATCGCCTTCCAATACTCAATGTCGGCTTCGGTCTGTTTTAAAGCGGCGCCCGCGTCGTCATAGTCCTGCCGGCTGACAGCCTTGACGGCAAGCAGTTCCTCGAGGCGCATAGCTCTCGATCGAACCGCAAACAGAGTGGCCTCAGCCCTGCCGAGGGCGGCATTTGCATTGTCGAGCGCTGCCTGAAAGGAAGCGGGATCGACCTGATAAAGCGCCTGACCGGCCTTTACCTCGGATCCTTCCGTAAACAGGCGTTTCTGTATAAGACCGTTGACCTGGGGCCTGATTTCCGCGACACGGAAGGCAGACGTTCGGCCCGGCAACTCAGTGGTCAGGACGACCTGTTGCGGTTGAACCGTTATCACAGCCACTTCCGGTGCCCCCGGGGGGGGTTGTGATCGCCCGGCATCGCCGCAGCCTCCAAGCAACAGGCCACCCAACAAGGCCAGCAGCGCCAGGTTCCATGTAAGTGATTTGTAAACAGTTCTATTGAGCAGCATCAAACCCTCCCATCATGTATAGTAATGATAAGTAAAACGGACGACCCCGAAGCAAACTACGGGGGACTCATGCCCTCCAGATTTCTGTGTTTAGGGGGATTATGACAGATGATCCCCTCGCCCTTCAAGTTATTATAATAATCCGTGCTTGCGCCTTACTTCCTGTTCCGTAATCCTTCCATAAATATGTTCGCAATTTGTCGTGCATCCTTTTCGACATCCCCGGAAATTCCGCCATGGATACGCTGCATCACCACTCCCATGTTAGCTTCGATAAACATGGCGGCTGCCTTCTGTGAATCCAAGGGAACAAAAAGGCCCTGCCTGATACCCTCGTCCAAGACGCCGGACACCCGTTGCACAAAGGCCCAGTACCTATTGTCGGCATAATGATTTTTCTTGGAATGCACCCTCTCCCGATCGAAAAAGAAGACACGTATCAACTCCCTGCGCTCGTCGAAGAATCGCAAATTACAGAGAGCAAAATCTGTCAGCTTCCTGTCAGGGGGACGATCGTCATCCAGCAGGTCAGATAGTTCCCTGATTAGGGGATCAAAACTTGCATCAAGGGCGGCGTCCAGGATCTCTTCCTTGTTTGTGAAGTAGACGTACAATGTTCCCTTAGCGACGCCGGCTTCCGCTGCCACCCGATCCATCGTCAGGCCCTGAATGCCGTCGCGCATCAATAAATCGATAGCGCCATCAAGAATGCCCTGCCGCGTAAAGGCCTCCAGGTTTTTTTTTCGTTCCTGTTTTTTGTAGTCGTCCATGCAAGAAAACCGTTTGGTCATTTTTTGAACTAGCTGGTCAAGCTATAGCCTTTGTGATTGATTGTCAAGAGAAATTTTAAATCTTGACTGAAAAAGCATTGACAGTCCCTCGGATATTGTAATACATTCGACACATAGTGATATCAAGGGAATGTGTGTTTCAGGGGTCATATTCAAACATCGAGGAGGAAAGCCATGGGTCCAGATCTTGACCGCTTTATCGAAGAACAGGTGAAGAAGTGGGAAGTCTCGAAAGAGAAAAGAAAGGGCAAAGACGAACCCGCTCCGCCTGTCGTTACCATTTCAAGGGAAACGGCCAGTATCGCCAATGAGCTGGTCCAGCGAATCTCACAGGAGCTCAAATTAGATGTCATAGACGGCAAGATCATACACGAGGTGGCGAAGAGTGTCAGGATGAGCGACAAGGTCGTCTCGTATCTCGATGAAAAGACACGGAGCATACTCGATAACTGGATATTATACCTCAAGACGACGCGTTTTCTCAGGGCGGACCAGTATGTACGTCACCTGACAAAGGTGGTGGCCGCCATAGGAGAACAGGGGGGTGCCCTTATTATCGGGAGGGGTGCCAATCTGATCCTTCCCCCCGAAGAGACCTTGAGGGTACGGTTTATTGCACCCATGGAGGTGAGGACGCGGAATATGATGCAGGAGACTGGTATAAACGAAAAGGAGGCGAAGCAGCAGATCCTCCTAAAAGACGCCGAGCGCAGGGACTCGGTGAAGAAGAATTTCAAGGTGGACATAGAAGACCCCTCCTATTACGATCTCGTCATAAATACAGAATTTCTCGGGACGGAGCAGATTGTCGGCATTATCAAATCGGCGCTGAAATCAAAAAAAATTCCTTCCAGACGCAAGGCCGACGTCAAATCGGCCTCGATGGCATAGACAGGCTGTTAACCCCGGGTGTTTCCGGAGAGGAGAGGATGACAGACAGTGATTATTCGTCATTATGGAGACGTGGAAGCGGTTGAAATGATGAAGGGTGTCAGAAAGAGGGTCGTCATAGGTGAGAGGGAAGGTGCTCCCAATTTCATCATGAGGGTCTTTGACCTGGACCCGAAAATGTCCAGCCCCTTGCACGAGCATCCATGGGAGCACGAGATATTCGTGTTGAAGGGAGAGGCCGTGGCCAGAAACAGCGAAGGGGTTGAAACCCCTTTGCGAGAAGGGGATGCCATCTTTATCCCGCCCGGCGAGGAACATTGCCTAAGAAACAGGGGCGATGGTGTGCTGAGCTTTATGTGCCTTATCCCGACGGGAGTGGAATCAACCTAGATAAACGGAATAATTTCTAACTTGTGTCCATCCGGAAACGCCGGTTTTGGGTTGTTTGTATTACGAATAAAAGGGCAGCGATATTTTGCTTACAGCGTTTCGGAGTTAATTTTGTTGCGTTGTATTGTTCTTTCTCAATTTAAGGCAT
>JAQULO010000058.1 GCA_028718565.1 Syntrophales bacterium
CTCTTGTTTGGACCGAGGACTCATGATGATCCCTCCTTTTGGAAGTCGATGTTCGGTAACATCGAATTATGAGTCAACGATCCTTTTTATTCACCTCCTTCGGTAACATTTAATATGAGGCAATTCGTATCCTTCATTTTGTGTGACGTGGACTATTTTAAATTGTATAATGACACGTACGGGCATCAGGCCGGAGACGAATGCCTTCGATCCATTGCCGGCGCTTTTAATAAGCAGGTGCGCCGGAGCGGCGATCTGGTTGCGCGGTACGGCGGGGAAGAATTTGCCGTTATTCTGCCGGGAACGGGTGCCGACGGGGCTGTCCATGTCGCCGAGTTTCTGCGTCTGAGCATCGAGCGGCTCGGCATAGAGCACAACGCCTCATCCGTGAGTCCTCATGTGACGATCAGCCTAGGTGCCGCCACTGTTTTTCCCTCCGGCGAAATCAGACCGGGGGCGCTCATCGAGAGTGCGGACAAGGCCCTGTATGATGCAAAGGCATCCGGACGAAATCGTGTCGTTTTTAGACATGTGGGGGAAAATGAGAAAACTCGGACGCCGGGATCTACCAACCCCTCCGATCCGCTGTAATGTGCGGCGATTTTGCTGCGTCTCCCCTCCTCCTCTTGGAGAACCGGGCACAATATCGTCATGCCCTCTATGGTGAAATTGCGTGGTAATAGGACCAAATGTCGCAAAAAAGAGGCGCACAAAAATGAACAGCAAAGGGGCAAACCAGGAGAGTTTAATTCAGCAACGAATGGCTGAAGAGGAGAAGATACAACAAAAAGTAGACGAAGATGATACCAAGTGGGTAAAGGTCTATTTTGGTGGTGGGGCTCATTTCAGAAACTGGCTAGACCAGGTTGTAGAAATGAATGGTGAAGAGAACGTGAAGGTGGAGGAAGCAGACTCCAGAGGATTTCAGTGTTATGAAGAGAGTGGCGAAAAAATGTATCGCATCTGGGTAAAAGACGCAGGCACGAAATAGACGAAGCAACAAGACAATTAAAAACAGTGATAGAACTGCCTGGTACCTCGCCCTTACGGAGTTGGAAATTCATTATGACCATCTTTGGCTACATTCTTTGCAGGACAGCTCCCGGCGGGCTGTTGCGACGCGGTACAGTTCTTTTTATCGCTGCCCTCTCTTAAAAAAACGGGCACAGTACCGCCATGCCCTCTGTAGCAGAAGACGGGAATAGTGGATTCCCTCCGGACCTGCAAGCAATACTCCCAGCCCCAACATTCCCCAGCTCAGGGCGTAGAACACAAACCCCAGATAGGTGAAGAATATGTTCTGTTTGTCTATGGCGATGGCATTACATATCAGCACAGCCCCCCAGCCGAGGGGCTGATTGGTCGTCAGCAACAACATCCCTATATAAAACCTGAGGCCGAACTTAATGGCCCTTGTATCGTTTGTATTCTGCACAGACATGTGCTCCCTCCGTGAGGGATGGTGCGAAGCCGCCGGGCGTGGTGTGGTTCCCCTATACGTCGAATGTCTCGCCTTCCTTCGGCGCGATGCATATGGTGGAGGATCCCCTTTTCTCCAATATGGTCTGCGCAATTGCCAGTTTGTTGTCTATATCATCATCCGTCTGATCGAGGTCATGGTGAAACAGGTATAGCTTTTTCACCCGGGCCCGGTCAGCCATCTCCACTGCCCGGTTTACCGACGAATGTCCCCATCCGACCTTTCTCTCATATTCCTCAGCCATGTAGGAGGAGTCGGTTATCAAGACATCGGTATCTGCGACAAATTTTTCCAGTTTTCTGACGTAGCTCTCATCGTACAACCTGCTTGATCGTGGGTACAGCTCATTATCCGTGACATAACAGAAGGACCTGCCTTTGTAATCCAGCCGGTATCCAAGGCACTGGCCGGGGTGATTCAGAAACATGGTCTGTATCGTTATCGCTCCGATATTAAACTGTTCTTCTCCAAGGTCGTAAAAAGAGACTTTAGCACTGAATTCCTTTATGTTGATGGGGAAGTATACACCGTCCATCTGCCCCGCTATCGACTGACCCATGGACATACTCCCGTTCGGCGGGCCGTAGATATCAAAGGAATTCCCCTTGGGATACAGGGGTACGAAAAAGGGCAGACCGTTTATGTGATCCCAGTGAGGATGCGATATAAGTATTGTGGCTTTTGTGATCATACGTTCTTCGGACAGGAGATGGTTCGACAGTTCTTTTATGCCGCTCCCGGCATCGAATATGAATAGGGTGTTCCCGGGGAACTGAAGACTGACGCAGGGTGTGTTCCCTCCGTATCGCGCCGTCTTCCGACCCGGGACCGTCAGGGTCCCGTGTACGCCCCAGAAGGTAAACGCTATCCGCTCCTCTATGATATCTTTAAGATCGCCGACTATTGTCTTTGTGTTTATGGGCTTGATTATGGAACCGGCGGCCCCGGCAGCGAGGGCGTCTTGACGGGTCAGATCGGACGCAGCTTGCGCTAATACGGCCACTACCTTTGCATCGTTAAAACCACCTATACGTCGCAGGTGAGTGAGCAGTTCAAGACCGTCTGATTCAGGGGTTGTCATGCCCAGGATGATACAGTCCGGGCTCTGGGTCATGATCTCGTGTACGATGTCGGTACCCATGGTGCCGGAATATACCGTCTGCCCGTCTGCTGTCAGAATACCGACAAGTGTTTCTGTAAAGAGAGGATCGTTATCAATAATGGAAAACGTGTATTTCTTATTCATGGCGTCAGATTTTAACGGTATAGTGTTATCGGTTTGTGAACCAGGCTGGCTCCAAGACTCGCATGCTTTTCCGCCTTTGTCAAAATATTTCATCAAAAAACTGTTGTGCCGGATGGGGGGCTACGGCTCCCCCGTGTATCGAAACGATTTCAGGTTCAGCCCCAGTTCGGTGGTATCTTTCAGGCGGACCAGGGATCGTGACAGACACGCCTTATCGGCGTGTCTGTACAGCGTCTCACCCAGTTTGCCTTTGATGGTATGGGCGACCGACAGGATAGTGTCCAGCGTCTCCAGATCGCCAAGCAGTTTGGCGGCTGTTTTTATCCCTACTGCGGGGACGCCGGGGATGTTGTTGGTGGCGTATCCCGCCAGTGCGAACAGGTCTACCACCTGGTCCGGTCGCACATGCAGCTTCTCATGTATGTATGTCCGGTCAATGTCCACCCTTTGAAAATGATCACGCACCACCACCAGATCCGAGACAAGTTGCAGGAACAGCCTGTCGGTGGAAAGGATGATGACGCCGCCACCGCGCGCCGCCACCTTGCCGGTCAGTGTAGCGATGATATCGTCAGCTTCCAGGTTAGGAAAATACACGGAGGGGACACCGATTTTTAAAAACGCGTCCTTGAATCTGTTCATATTGGAATCTAATATCTCGGGCATGGGGACGCGCCCGGCCTTGTATTCAGGATACAGGCTATGGCGCCAGCTCGGCTCGTGTCCGTCAAAGACACAGATCGCATGGGTGGGTTGGCATTCGCGCAGGGCGCGTTGGAGGGAGTGGAGGCTTGTTTTCAGAGAGTCATCCACGCGGCCCGGTCCGTCATCCCCCGGCTGGGCGGCATACACCCGGCGGATGAGATTAAGGGCGTCTATCAGCAAGAGCCGTATGTTCATTTTGCCGCGCCCTCATGTTTCCCGTTCGATTTCTATTGTTTTCTCAACTGTGGTCCTGTCAATCGGTGGACCTATCGCTCAGGCCATTGGCGAACAGCCGATACCGCCGGGCCTCTCGCTCGTTTCCCATGGCAGTATAGATCTGCTCCACCTTTCTGAAATGGCTTCCCCTCCCTGCCGGGTCGTCGTCAATCAGCGAGAGATATATCTCCAGTATCTGCACTGAATGATCTCCCCGTTCCATGGAGCTGTCCGCGTATTTCTGTTTGACTAAGGGGTTGATCCGCGCGCCGCAGCCGCGGCATTTCGCCATGATCTCGCTGTACAGGGCAAGAGCTTCCTCCTTTTTACCGAGCGATTCACACGTTGCCGCCAGCGACATGGCTATGCTCTCGTCCCAGCCGTGAGACTGAAGAACCCCCCGGTAGAAGGACTCCGCCTCCTGATGTCTTCCGGAGCGGCCCAGCGATTCACCCTTGAGGTGCAGGATGGGCGGCAGGCCCGCTATCTCTCCGGGGCAGGAGAAGAGCCGCTCCCTGGCCTCGTCAAACCTTCCGACCGCCCACAGCGTCTCGCACAAGGTATGATACCCATGTATGGAGCAGGGGTGATCCTTGAAGAATCCTTCCAAGAGTGCGAAGACCTCTTCGTACCTCTCCAGGTTCAGGTACGCTGTGGCTAGCTCGAGGGGGATCATGCTGTCCGGTGGATTATCTTTCAGCGCCCGCGACAGGGCCGTTACCGCCAGTTCATATCCGCCCCGGTTCAGGGCTACATACCCCGTTCTGAACGCGTCTCCGTAGCCGTAATAGGCCTCCTGTGTCTCCTCCGCCAAGGCTCCGCACAGGGCGGTAAAGTATTCGTCCTCATCCGTGTCTATGTGGCATTCCCGGGCCTCTACAGTCTCTTCCTCAGGGTGTGGCAGGGGAACTCCCATATCTTTTCCTGTGGTCCCGTCCTGTACCCTGCTGCGCAGTTGCTCGAGGCACGCTGCAAGTTCCGGGTCTCCCGTCAGCTCCAGTGCCAGGTCCACCAGTTCTGATGCGCCTTCATGGTCTCCCAATTCTCTCAGCAACTCCGCGTTTTGTTTGTGCTGTAGGGCCAATGCCTCTCTGCTATCGAGTATCTTTACCCGGAGACGATCTTCGAGGCCCTTATCTCCCGGCCGTCTCTTCCCCGCCCTGTCCAGGGCGGTTTCATACTCCAGCTTTGCCGCCCCGTATTCCCCGATTTTGCAGAAACTATCCCCCTTCTGCTCATACTCTTCGGGTCCTTTACCCGAGAACAGTTTCAGAAACCCCACGTTATTCCCCCCTTATCTCCAGGATGTTCCCTATTCTCTCTTTAGTATCGCCGATCGGTAGCCCGGGATCGGATTTGTCTCCCCCTGTGCGACGATTATCCGGCCCGCGCCGCCTTCAATGTAGGCGTCAGGGTAGCGTGACGTTGTCTGCGCCTTGAACTCAGTGCAGTGTGTGGCGCATTTTTTGAATATCTTCACCAGAAGGCTCCTTTTTATCCTACCCGCGTAGTATCTTTATGATGATGTACAGGTTGAAACCGAACCCTACGGCGTTCCCGGCTATGACTGGAATCGAGTGTATCATCAGGCCGTAGATGAGCCACAGGAACAGGCCGGTTGCCAGTACCGAAAACGCGCCCAGTGACAAATCCTGGGTCTTCTTTGTCCGGTATATCTTGATAACCTGGGGCGTCATGGCGAGCGAGCAGATAACCGCCGCCATGAACCCGATTATATCAGCCATACTCATAGGTATTCTTTCATGCCTTTTTCTTCGAGATGTTCCACTACCTTTTTGACATCCTGTGAAGCCCCCCTCCGGCAGATGAGGAGCGAGTCGTCCGTCTCCACGACGATCAGATCCTCCACCCCGATCAGCGCCACCATCTTTTGGGGACTGTATACCAGACAATTCGAGGCTCCGGAGCGTATGACCTTTCCCCGTGTCACATTGCCCTTCGCGTCCTTATTGAGGACATCCCACAGGGCATCCCAGCTTCCTATGTCATTCCAACCGAACTCCCCCTCCAGCATGACGACATCGGGGGCCTTCTCCATGACGCCGTAATCTATCGAGATCGGCTCGGTCTTTCGGTAGATCTCGGACAGGACTTGTGCCTCGCGGTCTGTGCCGACAGCCTCTTCTATTGCCAGGAGCCCATCGTACAGATTGGGGATCAGTCCTTGTATCGCGTCCAGCAGGGTGGATACCTTCCAGACAAACATCCCGCTGTTCCAGAAAAATTTCCCGTCTTTGAGAAACGCCTCCGCGGTCGCAGGCTCCGGTTTTTCCCGAAATGAGCGGACCTGATATATCTTTGTTTCCCCTATGGTATCGGTAGCCTTGCCCCGTTCCATGTAACCGTATCCCGTCTCGGCCCACCGGGGCCGTATGCCTATCGTGACGAGACAGGCTCTCCTCTTTGCCATATCACGCGCCGCGATGAGCGAGGCGAGAAAGGCTTCCGTGTCCGCGATCAGGTGATCGGATGGAAGGACACACATGACGGCGTCGGGGTTTTTCTTCCGTATGTGCATTGCGGCGAGACCGATGCAGGGCGCGGTATTCCTGCGAACCGGTTCGACCAGTATGTTCTCGGCCGGAAGCTGGGGTAGCTGTTCTCTGATCTCATCACAGTGGCTGGCACCGGTGACAATCAGGATGTTGTCCCGTGGCACGAGTGGGATTATCCTATCCACCGTATACTGTATGATACTCTTCTCACCTGTGATATTCAGCAGGTGCTTCGGCAGCTTCTCCCTGCTCAGGGGCCAGAAGCGGGTCCCCTTTCCTCCGGCCATGATGACCGCGTACATAGAACTCCCCTTTCGAAGCGGCACAGACGCTCTGCACGTCCTAGTCGTAAAAAATCAGAACAACCGATTAGCTACATCTGTAAACTTATTTACTTGGATCCATGACGATCTTCATAACACCAGCTTCACGGGCTACGGTCATGCGATATGCCTCGGCGCCCTCTGAAAGCCCCATATGGTGCGTAATCACATTCTCGCTTTTGATCCGCCCACCTTGCACCAGCGGGATCAGTTCGGGCCATTCCTCCTGCACGGAGGTTAGGGCAATGCGAAAAGCAAGACTCTTGCTCTGTACGTGTGCCAAAGGAAAGTTGAAACTATTCGTAAAAGACACACCAATTTCGGAAACGGTTCCCTCTTTACGTGCCAACCGGAAACTAAGTTTCAGACTGAACTCATTGCAGACTGTATCGATGACCGAATCAACCGGCACGCCGTAATTAGCGCTGAGGATCTGCTCCTGGATGTTGTCGCCCTTTATGGGAATTGCTCCGAGCGAAGCAGCGTAAGCCAATCGTTCCTGGACGAGGTCGATGGCAAATACCCGGGCCGCGCCCAAGATAAACGCGCATTCCGCACACAATAAACCGACAGGCCCAAGACCGATCACCACCACGGAAAAACCGGGGCGGATGTCGGCGTTTTTGGCACCGAGGTATGCAGTGGGAAGGTTGTCGACCAGCAGGATCGCCTGGTCGTCCGAGATGTCGGGGGGAATGTGCCTCAGGGTGGTATTGGCGGCGGGCACACTGACCAACTCCGTCTGAACACCCTGAAGGGCACCCATCATTGATCCCTGACCGTAACAGGAGAATGGCCCTTTATGGCAACGACCGACCCTACCCTTCAAACACTCAGGACAATCGGGACAACCGATACTCGCCGAAGAAAGCACGCGGTCTCCGGGTTTAAACCCGCGCACATTGCTTCCGACTTCCAGAACTTCTCCGATAAACTCGTGACCGACGATGAATCCCGTATCCGGGGTCGGGTATTCCCCATGATATATATGGAGATCGGATCCGCAAATGGCTGTCTTGGCAACTTTCACCAGTGCCTCATCGGGGCCTCCCAGAATGGCATCAGGATAATCCTTATAACGAATATCACGCGGTCCAAGGTACACAAGAGCTTTCATTGGCGCCTCCTATTGTTTTATGTATATTGGAAGTAGAATCTGTAACCGCCTTATACTATTTCCCGACCTTTTATGCTATTCATTCTAGGTTCTTTGAACGAGACTATCACGCTTCATATCGTCTAACGTCAGATCGTTCCGATCAGGCCGCTGAACGCCGGATAGTCCGGATAATCCCTTACCGTCCGTAAAAACACTTCACAAAAGTATCCTGAACTTCCCACGTGAAATCCGTTCCCTAGTCATTCTTTGATGAAGTTGTAAAAAGTCCGAAAAAATCCATTATTGCAATTTTGCACATAACAATTCCTGACAGTTACGATGTCGGAAATCGCAAGAACCGACTTTTTGCGAGGCCATCATTCTTTCATACACCTCAAGAGTTCGAAGTCGTCAATAAATCCATTTCAGGATTATCGCAACATCTAACCGGCAGAAATACCTTCAATACCCAGAGATTGTGCCAGACGCTCCACCTGACGTGTGGGCACACCACCATCATCGCTTCCCGCACTATCTCAACCAAGGCCTATTCCGATCGTTTCTTCTCGGTCACAAAGAAGGGAATGTATCCGCCGTGGCGAAGTGTTGGAATCAAAAGATACAAGGTGCCTAATTGTGTGTCAAATCTCCGAACACGTGTCCCTGAAAAATGGGTTGTTCGATCTGATGTATGCTTTTCTTTGATTGCTCCTGCTTTCAGTTCCGCCTCTATTTGCATCATTCTTTCCGTCGACCACTGGAGCATCGAACACAACGGATCCACCTCTCCAATAAAATGCAGTGGTAATTGCCCTTGGGTAACCCCCCGGCTCTGCCGGGGGACTCCCAGAGTTTGACATTTCCTGGAATATAAAAAACCTCCTATCCGTGAACCGCTCAAAGTTAACGGGGAAGGAGGTTTCAATTGAACGACAGGAACATCCTAAAACATATTCCATTCCAGCGTGGTGTTCTTTCTGTAAAGAATGTTCATCGCAGCAATCGTTTCACCACTGTGATTCATGATCCAGCCCATCCCGGACGACAGGATGGGCTGGATCATGTGAAAAAGTTCAGTAACTCTTGTCTTCATTTTGCTATACTTTCAAAATCACGGCCTCTCCCTGGGCAAGGCCACCGCAAATTGCCGCCACGCCGTAGCCGCCGCCACGCCTTTCAAGCTCACGAGCGAGATGCATCATGATCCGACCCCCACTTGCTCCTACTGGATGGCCGATGGCAATCGCTCCTCCATTCACGTTGGTTTTCTCCTGAAGTTCCTTCCATTTTTTTTCGTCACCCTTTGCGAGAATCTTGGTGGCAACGAGCGGCATGGCAGCAAACGCTTCATTGATCTCTATCAGTTTCATATCGTCTATCGTCAGGCCGTTCCGATCCAGAACATTCTGAATGGTTATGGCGGGCACTACAGCGATCTCTCTGGCAGCTGTTGCCGAGGCAGCAATATCGATGACTGTCGCAATCGGTTTCAGGCCCCGCTTTTCCGCCTCCGAACGTGTCATGAAAAGAACAGCGGTGGCACCTGCGCTCAGGGGGGGGGCATTGCCAGCGGTTACGGTTGGGCTGCCATAGACAGTTCCCAGCTTCGCGAGGGCTTCCATACTTGTTTTACGGGGCGATTCATCCTTATTGATCACGATATCACCCTTTGCATTCGGAACGACTACCGGTGTCAACTCTTCATCGAACCGCCCTGCCGCATCGGCCGCAAAATAGCGCTCCTGGCTCTGTAAAGCCCATGCATCCTGCATGGCCCGCGTTACGCCATACTCAAGCGCAACCTCGCCTGCATCGACAGTCAGGGCATTAAATCCCTTTGCCTTATATCCCATCTCAAAGAGGTGATCCCTCAGCGGGGGGAAGTAGCCGATTTTTGGCATCCATCGAAAACCTGGAGCGAGATGGGGAGTGCGCGGCATGTTTTCCGCTCCCACGGAAATACCGACCTTCAGTTCACCAACCCTGGCTTTATAGATGCTGAGGCGCATCGTTGTCATGGAAGAACAACAGGCTCTGTCCATCGTATTCGATATGAGTTCAGCCGGAAACCCGGCCAAAAGGGCTGCCTGTCGTGCTGGGACATCCCCCTCAAGAGCCATTTCAGCAAAGATGCAACCACCATAATTTATTTCCTCGACCTCCTCGGGTTTCACGCCGACACGTCGAATCACTTCCTTCATGACGATCATAGCGAGGTCAAGACTTGGAATATCTTTCATGGCCGTATCAAATTTGCTGAAAGGAGTCCTCACCGCACTGACGATCACAATGTCTTCATCACAATAATTAATTTTTCTCATAATATGCTACCATGTATCCTTTCGTTATTGATAAATATTTTGAAGAAGGTCACTTTCTGAAATCTTTCAACCGTTCATCCGTATCATTAATCGGAAATTGAGTTTTATACTCGAGTTCCAGGCCATCTTCCAACGTGGTGTTCATGCCTCGGTTGTAGAGGAATTTCATCGCGGCAATCGTTTCGGCGCTGTTATTCAGAATAGCCTCTGCAATAAACTTCACTTCTTCTTTCAGCTTATCCGCTGGAGCAACACGATTTACAATACCCATCTGTTCAGCTTCTCCAGCCGTAAAGGTTTTGGTCGTGAACGAATATTCTTTCGCCTTCATAATGCCAACAATCCTCGGAAAACGCTGGCTCAATCCCCAACTCGGCCGAAGCCCCCATCGCGCGTGGGTGTCAGCGAACTTGGCATTTTCCGCAGCGATGATGATGTCAAAATTCAGGGCGATCTCCATTCCTCCCGTCATGCAGGCGCCGTTGACCATGGCGATCACGGGTTTTGGAACGTTCCTGATTTCATCAATCAAGGCCCTGGACGGTAAGTCGTATAAATCCCCGATCGCACCATTTACGAACTGTAAGTCGCCCAGAGACTTAAGATCCATGCCCGCACAGAAGGCCCTTCCTGCACCCGTAACAACGATAACGCGCACATCCTTGTCTTCGCCGGCCAAAGAGACAGCCTCCCGAAGTTCAATGATCATCTCGAGGGTAAGGGCGTTCATGGCCTCGGGACGATTCAAGGTGATCCACGCAATGCCTTCCGATTTTTCATAAAGTATTTGCTTGTATGACATTGTCCTTTCCTTTCTTCAATTTTACTTATTCCCTCCAACCCACCATATGATCTCATTTACCAGTAAAGACAGGACTCCGCTTCGCAAAGAAGGCTTGTATGCCTTCTTTATGGTCTTCGGACTGAAAGCACATGCATTGTGCAGAAGCTTCACATTGCAGGATTTCCTGTAGACTGCTTTCAAGGCTCTTTGCAAGGATGGCTTTCCCCAGGCCGAAGGCAAAACCGGGCCCATCGGCAATCTTTTTTGCCATATCGAAGACGCGGGCCTCCAGTTCTCCCGGAATAACCACATGGTTCGCGATGCCCATCTGATAGGCTTCTTCTGCCGTTATTGTCTTGGCAGTGAGGATCAACTCTTTCGCCCGATGCATTCCTACGGCCCGGGGTAAGAAGTATGAAGAACCCATATCGGGCACAAGGCCGACCTTCGTAAATGCCTGCGCGAATATTGCCTTGGTGGAAGCAATGATCATGTCACAGGCAAGAGCGAGGCTGAACCCAGCACCGACGGCTGCACCGTTCACTGCGGCGATGATCGGTTTTTCAATGTTGGCTATCATGAGAATGACTTCGTTATGATCAGTCATGTGGCTCATGCCTCCAACAACATCCATGCCATCCTTGATCTCTTCAAGGCTTCCACCTGCGCAAAAGGCCTTGCCCTCCCCGGTAATAACGGCGACATGACTTTTATCGTCATGCTGAAATTGCCTGAGAGCTGTTTTGAGATCATCCCGAAGCCCCTTTTCAAGCGCATTTGCCTTGTTGGGCATGTTAAGTTTGATGATTGTTGCTTTTTCTCTCTTTTCAGTCAGTACATTGGATCCCATTATGATCCTCCTTTTCCTTGATACCCATTGCGCCTTCTCTTTGCCGCAGCATTACTTTTTAGCCGCGAAGGTATATCAAACGAAGACTCAACGAGATGTTACGTAAAGCAACGCAACTATTATTGCGGTATCGACCTGCGCGTCAAGACCATGTGCGTCTTATTCTCGATTTCGCGGGCCAGGTAGGGATTACACAAAAACATGAACGCCATCCCTAAAGCCCTTACCAAGGCCATCAAACCCTTCCAGGATGCGCCGAATGCATGTTTGCCTGGTACTGGGTAGCAGATCCCTGTGAAGATAACAACTTCCCCTTTGTGCTGAACCATGTCCTCCACATGCAAGCCGAACCTGCGGGCAAATCCTATGGCATGTCCGGAGCCAATATCAGCACTGCCCCCGTTTGAAGTGGACTTTTTCCGAAGCGGCAATCCTCTTTTTGCGATGCAATCCCAAGGATGAAGCCTACGTGGAGAAACTGACCAAAAGACATGGCAAAGGAAGGGCGCTTTCCACTCTGGCCCACAATATCGGTATATTGTATCCTGAAAAGAAAAGAGCCGTCCAATGCAAATCTTTTGCCGGGCGCACGAATTGTCACATCGTCGCGGCTTAGACGCCTGACTGGGACCATTAGAGTAATATCTTCGATGATGATAATGAAAATTGCGATAATTGTAGCAGTGACCAAGAACCCATCATTAAGAAAATATACACCGGCAATGAATCTTTGATTAGAGCTGCGATATGACACACATACCTCACATTGAGAACAACCTGCGCTTCACCCTATCCTGAAACCGGATGGTCTGAAGTAGTACACGACACGGCCAAGCCATCACCCTCGAAAAGGGCGGCATGGGGTCACCAATAAAGCTCAGGGAGTCCTGGCAAAGCGACCGGAAACGGCGTAAGGAACCCTCAATATATGCGTATAGAACCCAGAACGCTTTTGGAAATAAAGACAGTCTCTTTGATTTGTTAAAGAACTAGAGCGGGTAATCCTTTCCCCCTCTATGATTTTTTTGCCTGTGGGCAAAGGGGCGGCTCACATGGGCTCGGTCTTTAAAGCGATCGACAAATATTTTATGCCACGCGGACATTCCGGAAAAGAACAGCACCGTTCTCAGCGAAGCAGTTCCGAAGCCGCTATAATCCGTTGAATCTCGTTCACGCCTTCATATACCTCCGTGAGCTTCGCGTCGCGGAAGATGCGCTCAACGGAAAACTCCGTGGAATAACTGAAAGCTCCATGGACCTGCATGGCATTGCTTGCCGCCCGGTGAGCAACCTGGGAGGTAAAAAGACGGGTTCGCGCCGCATCATAAGTAATATCTTTTCCCACTGATTTTGCATAAGCTGTCGACAGGGTCATTTGACGGGCCGCCGCCAGCTCGGTGGACATCTCACCTATGATCCACTGGATCGACTGAAAGTTGGCGATAGGCTCGCCGCGCTGTACTCGTTCCTTGGCATACTTGACCGCCGCATCCAGGGCCGCCTGTGCCATGCCAACACATTGGCCACACACCGAGAGCTTCCCCAGCGGAGTCATGGCAAGCAGCATCTGAAACCCCTTTCCTCTCATGGTCTCACCACCCGTCGTATTCTCCACGGGAACTCGGACATCCTCAAGGACGACATCGGCAACCTCCATCCCGTGCATTCCCATCTTTTCTACGAGTTTCGGGGTGGAATACCCTTTCGCGTCTTTGGGAACAATGATATTGGTAATCTTACCGTCCTTTTCAACATCCTTGCAGAAAAGAGCGATATAACCAGGCATCGTTGAGTTTGTAATGAAGATCTTCTCTCCATTGATGACCCAATCATTCCCGTCGCGGACGGCGGTTGCCCGGATTGCCTTGGCATCGGAACCAGTAGCCGCCTCCGTAAAGGCAAAGCTGCCGATGGCATCCCCATTAAGGAGCTCCGGGAGGTATTTCATCTTCTGCTCTTCTGTTCCGAAATTATAAATGGTTGCCGCGGCCATGCCACTGACACCCATGTGACCCGCAATCGAACAGTAAACCCGCGCAATCTCCTCCATCATGATGACGTATTCGATATATGAACTTCCTACGCCGCCGTACTCCTCAGAATACTGTACGGCATAGAACCCCATTTCCTTCATTTTCCTGACCAAATCCCGGGGCGTCTGCTTCTCTGTTTCCATCTGATGGATGAGCGGAGATATCTCCGCCTCGGCAAACTTTCTCACCGATTCCTTAAACATGATCTGTTCTTCCGTATAACTGAAATCCATTTACATCTCCTCTTTGTCATCAACGCTTACACGGTTAATTTCCATATCTTCGGAAGTGAACTAGGAGTCCATCCTATACCCTAAATCACTTTGGGGCTCATTTCAGCATCTGGCCGGCGATAATGATA
This sequence comes from Syntrophales bacterium, assembly GCA_028718565.1. Taxonomy (GTDB): domain Bacteria; phylum Desulfobacterota; class Syntrophia; order Syntrophales; family UBA2210; genus UBA6078. The sequence goes on from JAQULO010000058.1 coordinate 13,935, forward strand.
CGCTGAACCTGGTTTGTCCCCTCATAAATCTGAGTGATCTTTGCATCCCGCATCATTCTCTCTACGGGGTATTCGCGGGTGTACCCATAGCCGCCTAAAATCTGAACTGCATCCGTCGTCACTTTCATGGCCACATCGGACGCATACCATTTGGCCATTGAACAGAGTCTCGGAATCTCGGGCGAACCTGGCTCATTATCAATAAGAGATGCGGCCCGGTATGTGATGCTCCTTGCTGTTTCTACCGCCAAAGCCATCTCCGCGAGCATCCACTGCATCCCCTGAAAAGATGACAGGGTCTGGCCGAACTGGACCCGTTCCTTCGCGTAGGCCACGGCGACATCCAAGGCACCCTGGGCAAATCCAAGGGCCTGAGCTGCGATGTTGGGCCGGGAGAAATTAAATGTATTCATGAGGGTCTTGAAACCGCCGCCCTCAACGCCAAGCAGCCTATTCTCTGGAACGAAGCAGTCCTCGAAGGTGAGGGAACGCGTATCGGATCCGCGCAGCCCCATTTTGTGTTCCGGGGGCCCCACGATAAAGCCTTTATCCTCTTTCTCGACGACAATCAGGCTCATCCCTTTGTTTCCCTTGGATTTATCGGTGTAACACACCACGACGACAAACGGCGAGATACCGACATTGGTGATGAAAATTTTCGACCCGTTAAGGAGATAACCGCCATCAACCTTCCTGGCTGTGGTGTTCATGCCGGCAACATCAGAACCGGCATTGGCCTCGGTGATGGCCATAGCGCCCTGACACTGCCCGGATGCCATCCTGTATAGATAGTTCTTTTTCATTTCTTCACTGGCGGAAATGAGAAATGGTTCACTGGCCAGGCCCTGATTCGTCAAAATAGTGGAGGTTGACCCGCAGGCTTTTGCCGTTTCTTCAAGAACGAGGCAATTTGCCAACTGGCCGGCACCCGATCCGCCGTATTCTTCGGGGATACTGACACCGAGAAGGCCGTTTTCCGCTAAGATATTAAAATTCTCCAAAGGAAAGCGTTCCTGTGCATCGATCTCGGCAGCCAAAGGAGCAAATTTCTCCGTTGCGATCCTCCGGATTGTATCTCTGATCATGATCTGTTCTTCTGTAAGTCTGAAATCCATAATATTTCCCCCTTCACGAATTTGGAGTCACTGCGCGGTCTTTCTCCGCGGTAAAGTATTATTCATGGTAGATGCTACAGTATTGTTGCGCTCATTCAACTGAACAGCGGGAAAAGAAGCAAGCACTATGCCATGGAAAAAGGCGCACCGGAAAGGAGAATAATACCGAAGAGCATAATAGTATAATCGATTATATTATTAATTTGTTACAGTATTATAGGTAGAATTGTACGGTTTTCTGTATTGCAAAACAATAGACGCTGTGGTAGGGGACTTTTGTCTCATGTCGATACAATAATGTATTAAAGTTATACACCAAGTGTTTCAAAGATATTTGCCCTATTTTAAGAATGACGTATGTGCGTTTTTCTTTTCATCACCCGGTGAAACGGTGTTTTTATGATATGAATTCCATAAATTTTTAATGGAGAACGGTGAGCAACAGATATGCAGAACCTTGAAGAAGGATATACCGAATCTTA
>JAQULO010000059.1 GCA_028718565.1 Syntrophales bacterium
GACGGACGGGGAGCTTATGGGAGGGGCGTTTCAAATCGAGTCCGATCAGCTCCGACGAGTATCTTCTGGCTTGTTGCCGTTATGTGGAGATGAATCCTTTACGGGCAGGCATCGTTGCGGATCCTGCCGACTATCGATGGTCAAGTTACGGCGCGAAAATTGGCGTTCGTAAAGAGGGATGGTTGGATGCCGATCCTTGCTACCTTGGTCTGGCCGACAGTGAGGAAAAATGTGCTGAACGATACCTGGCATGGGTGAAAGATTCCATTCCTGCTGGAGAATGGGAACTGATCCGGCAATCGCTCCAGCGTGGGCAATTGACCGGCAGTTCTCGATTTGTTGATGAAATTGAGAGAAAAATAAATCTGTCCCCTTTTCCCTAATAAAATGCTCCCAGCTGGCAGGAAGATATCTTGATTTTCAGCGCCTCACAGGCGCGGGCCACATCCATTTTAGCCAGCCCTAATCTCTTCGCTATCTCCCAAGATGAAAGGCACGGTAGGCGGCCGTTAACCAGCGATTCTCGTATGGCCCCTTCCAGTTCAGGCGACAGTTCTCCCGCCGGGTTCACGATTCGCCCCTCAGGGGTGTATCCGAAGAGCCCCATCTGACATCTGGTTAATCGGGCTTCCATTAGATCAACAGCCACCCCCACCTCGGCAGGAGCCACTTTCAAGGTTTGTGCGATTTTGTGCGCGGAAGCGCAGGCGATGGCATTTTCTTCGATCGCAGCTCTTAGTGCCTGTTCAACAGCAGGGGCTGGACGGGTCTTTGCGCCGTGTTTGGCGGCATAATGCCCAGCGTCTTCGTGTGCCATGATTTTCCTCCCAAAAATGCCCGTATCAAAATCGGGGTTTTCACACACCTATCAATAGTTCATATAGTGAAAGGGCTCTATCGCGGAGAGTGCCTTGGCGTCCAGTGTCTCAAGACTTGCCTCTTTGAGAACCCTCTGTGTTTTCTCCAGTTGGTCGCCAACGTCGACCACAAAGACCGCCTTCTTGCGGCTTTCCAGGACAAACCCATAGGCGTTTCCCACATTGATTCCGTTCTCAAGGAGGAGTTGAACCAATCTGTCAAGTCCTCCCGGCCTGTCCTCGATCACAACCGCGATCACCTCCTTCATGCTCACGGTTAGCCCCGCCTCTTCCAGTATTGAGCGCGCCCCCTCCGGGTCATCCACCAGGACATTAATCACCCCGAACGTATCCGAGGTGGAGATGGTGATGGCGCGCAGGTTGATCTTGCCCTTTTTCAGAATACCGGTCACCTTCGCCAGTCTGCCCGGCTTGTCCTCCGCGAATATGGAAAGCTGATAGGCAATCATCCCCTCACTCCTCTCTGTTATCAATAACCCTGACCGCCTTCCCCTCGCTCTTGGGGAGGGTGCCGGGCTCAACCAGTTCCACCTTGGGGGTTATCAGGATATCGCTCTTAAGATCTTCAACTATCCTGCGCCGCAGGCCTTCAAGCTGTTTCAGATCACCGGAGAAAAACTCCTTTTGCACCTCGACCTTGACTATCATGAGATCGTTGAAGCCCTCTCGCTCCAGGACAATCAGGAAGTTCGTCCCGACGCCGGGGATATCCATCAGTTTCTTTTCTATCTGTATCGGGAATATGTTGACCCCCTTGAGGATCAGCATATCATCCGTTCTTCCCTTGATTCTCTCTATCCGCCTGTGCGTCCTGCCACACTCGCAGGGTCCGGGAATAATCCGTGTGAGGTCTTTCGTTCGGTACCGCAGTATGGGCATCCCTTCTCGCAGGAGGGTCGTCATCACGAGCTCCCCACCATCACCGTCCGCAACGGGCTCCAGCGTGTCAGGATCGACGACCTCCAGGATAAAATTATCTTCCCAGACATGCATCCCGTTCTGGTACGGGCATTCAAAGGCAACACCCGGGCCATCCATCTCCGACAGTCCATAGGAATTATAAGCCTTCAGGCCGTAGAACTGCTCTATCTTTTCCCTCGTCTTTTCCGAATGGGGCTCCGCCCCGAGAAAAGCGATAGCGAGCTGTGTGTCGCTTTTCGGATCGACCCCCATCTCTTCAAAGACCGACGACAGGTGAAGCGCGTAGCTGGGGATGATGTGTATTGCCGTTGTTCCGAAATCCTGCATCAACTGTATCTGCCGCTTGCTGTTCCCCGAGCCCGCGGGGATAATCAGCGCCCCCACTTTCTCCGCGCCGTAGTGAAACCCGAGTCCTCCGGTAAAGAGGCCATATGTCATAATGTTCTGAAAGACATCACTCCTGCGCATCCCCGTCATGTACATAGAACGGGCCACGATATTGGTCCACTCGTTTATATCATTAAGGGTATGAAAGATAACCGTCGCTCTGCCGGTTGTCCCGGAAGAGGAGTGCATCCGCACCAGGTCATCCTTGGGAACAGCCAGAAATCCGTAGGGCCAGTGATCCCGGAGGTCGTCCTTCGTCGTAAAGGGAATCTTCCTGACATCCTCCAGGGTTGTTATATCATTCGGATCAAGCCCTATCTTTCTGAACAGGTCACCGTAAAAAACGGACGAGGAGGCCTTCGCCACGCTTTCTTTCAACCTCGCAAGTTGAAGCGCCTCCAGCTTCTCCCTTGGTATCGTTTCAATATCTTTTTCCCAGTACATCTTTTTGTCCTCCACCTCAGGCAGTGTCCGCGCTATATACAATCCGGGGGACAATTTATCAAGCCAAATCCTTCCGGTTCAACGGCCAGGCCCTCACTCCTCTATCTCGGGGGAGGCATCGGGGTCAAAGGGGTTCATCCTGACAGCCAGCGAGAAGAGGTGCGGGTAACTGGCCTTCAGGTGTCTCATATAGTCCAGCCATTGGACAATCAAAACTGCATAAGCCCTCTTGATATCGACTTCGATATGGCGGTAGTCGGCCTCCGTAAGTTTTCCCAGGTCTTCCCGGTACAACAACTCTTCGGCCAGATGAAACGTTGCCCACAGGAGATCCGAAAAGCTGTCATGCTCCAGAAGATTAGAATTTTGTATAAGAACGAGCATGAAGGGCCTTTTGTCCAGGAACAAATCCCGCAGGGCCTTCAAATCGCCCCTTCGCACATCAATATCAGGTTGATACCCCTCGCATTTTCCGCCTTTGTCCAGCCAGCCCTCGAAGCAGACACTCCCCTCCTTCATCTGAATGGCATTTTTGTCGAACCCGGAGAAAATCCTGAGCAGTTCCGTGCCGATTTCGCTGAAGAAGGCGCCGATAACCATGTTAAGTTTGTACAGTTTCGTCTTCCGGTCGCGGTAATCGAGAAGTTCGTGGATGATCATGGTAACGATCAATACCTCGATAAAGACAAAGGCGATATCCCCCACCAGGAAGATAAAGAGATGATGGGGGTCCCTGAAGGTCAGATAATGAAAAACGTAAACAAGTGCCGAGAGGCACAGAAGCGCCACGCCCCAGAGTATCTTCCATCTGTCAATCTTCATCGGTCATGGTCCTTTCTGCAATACCTTGTAGTGGGTTCACATCAACAGGAAAATCAACACCGGCGTTTTTCCAGATCCCGGGCCTCGTCAGTATGAAATCGTATCGAACCGGATCATCGGGGACTATCTTCCTGAATGAATCCGTGATTTCCAGCGCCGTCCTCATGTCCGCCTGCCGGCGCCTCGTGAGCCCCAGTCGAAGACACACCCTGTGCATATGGGTGTCAAGGGGGATGACCAGCGCCGACGCCGGGACGTAGTCCCAGCCGCCGGGGTCCACATCGTCACTACGCACCATCCAGCGAAGAAAGAGATTCAACCGCTTGCACGCACTCCCCCTAGCGGGCGAAGGGAGCAGACTGCTTCGACAGTCCGGAAAACCCGCGCTCAATTCCTCCACGAAACAGGCAAGCGCCTTGATGATAGTCTTCGTATCCCGGCCCAGGTGACTTGTAAAGCACGCCTGAAGGGAACCATATTGCAGACGGGTGTCTTTAACGCCCAGAAGCATCGTGGCCAGTTCATCCCCGGAAGTAAACCGGTGCTTGAAGCTGGAAAACGTCATGCGCAACGACGCAGGCGAGATATCCCTGATAAACCGGGAAGGGGTTGGCCACATCTTCTCCAGAACGCTCTCAATGCTCCTGTTTATCTGTAGGACCCTTCCGTACGCAAGAGATGACGCGACAAGGCCGACAATTTCCCTGTCGGCAGGGTCCTCGTAAGAGTACAGAAACTCGAGCGGATCGGGTCTTACGAATTCACGCCTGTTGCAGCGCTCATACAGGCGCTCAAGTTGCTCGGTTATCGTATGGGTCAAGGATATCGAAGTTCTCCGCAGGAATCACGCCTTTCCCGCTATCCGCCGGTACCAGATTTCATGCCGACGCTTTACATATTCCCGGTCTATCTTGCCCGTGAATATTCCCGGCAATAGCGGCCAGTTCGCCCTGAATATGAAGGCGCTCAGGTGGACGAAGATGCCTATGATAACAAGAAATGTCCCTATGTTATGAAGAAGTGTTGTCCACATGGTCAGTCCCTCTGGATAGTTTATGTATGGCAGGTTTTTCAGCACCTTCATGATACCGGTCGCAATGACCAGTAGCAGGGAGAGCCCGATAAAGGCATATGCCAGGCGCTGTTCGGCAAGATACTTGTCGTTCTCCGGCTCCTTTCCGAAACCGAATGTCGCCATAATGATACGTCCTGATTCACGCAGGTCTCCCCTGCGCGGCATCATGTCAAAGTCACGGCGGATGCCGTGGAAAACCAAGTGGTATGCGACGGCCGCCACGAGCAGGGCCGCTGCCCAGTAGTGCATGATAAGCGTCACCGAATAGTCGGAGGACCATGACAGACCCGGGATCTGGTCGACCATGTAGCGTTTGTAGATTGGCATCTGTCCAAAACCGCTGAAGATGAGGACGAACGTCGAGAGGGCCGCCACCCAGTGCACCAGGATAACCGAAAGCCCGTGGCGTTTAACCTTATTATGATCCTTCAACCGTTTATTCGGCATCGTCGCCACCCCCTTTCATGGTCTTATAGGCGGCTCCAACAGCGGCGGCGATACCAACCACCGGGGCTATCGCCATGCTCCAGGCAATGCCGTTGGCGGTTTCCGTCATGTTCTCGACGCCAACCGGCGTGCCGGGAAAGCCGAACAACTCGGGTTTGTCCTGTCGCGCCTTCTGCTTCAAGAGTGCAGCATGGATTTTCTCAAAGGGTACCGGGGAGACATAGAAGGTGGATGTTCCGCCATTTTCTCGCTCACCGTACAGATATCCTCCGATCTCATTAGCCCGCGCATGGGCGAGGGTGTGCATCTCTTCCTTGCCCCCAAAGGATATGGCATCGCGGGGGCACGCCTCCACACAGGCGGGGGCTCTCCCCGACTTGACCCGGTCGTAACAGAGGTCACATTTATACATTACACCCCCCCCGGCAAAGGCCGGGGTAATCTTTAAATATATCCCCACGCCCGCCTGGCGTGCGGGGATACCCCAGGGGCAGACAGTGCGGCACTTCGCCCCCCCAAAGCACAGGTCATGGTCAATAACAACGGGGCCTTCAGGCATCTTGTACAGCACTCCGAAAGGGCAAAGGTCGGCACAGGGCGGGTTAGCGCAGTGCATACACCGCCGCTGCAGGTACAGGGTATGGTCCATCCCTCCATGTTCCACAGCCACCTCCTGAACAAAGGTCCAGTTGTATGGCGTCAGTCTGTCTGTAATCCCCCTCTTTTTCGACCAGTCCTCTCTCTTCTTCTGGGGCCAGTAATAGCCTACATCCTTCACCGGCTCGGGAAAACGATTCATATTCTTGTCTCGGCAGGCGCCGACACACGCGGGGAGCGGCAGAGTCCGGCACCCGTCGCATCGGGTAAGATCTATCACCGTTCCGACATCACCAGCGCCGGAGGCAATGGCGCGCCTTTCCAGTCCGGTCAGGGCGAGCCCCCCCGCCACGCCGGAGGCAACGGAACGTTTCAGAAATTCTCTTCTTGAAAAGACCGACATCTCCTTACCCCCTTTTCACACCGGGCAGCATCCCGCCTCTTGACCGCGCCGGCACACCCCTTAGTTTTCCGACCGGTCATAGATAGCGCTCCCTACCGGTACGAGTTGATCTTGTCCAGTAATACCTTCTCCGGCATGGCGCCCACTATATCGCCTACCTTCACTCCGTCCTTGAAGACCAGGAGATCGGGTATGGAGCGGATACCAAACTTCGTTGAGGTCTGGGGATTACTGTCCACATCAAGCTTGGCGAAGACGATCGCCCCCTTGTGGTCTTTCGCAAGCTTATCAAGGACCGGGCTCATCATCTTGCACGGACCGCACCAATTGGCCCAGCAGTCAACAACCAGGAAGGGGTACTTCTTTATTGCCTCATCAATGGTGCCATCAGTCACCACAACCGGGCTATCCGGACCATCTGCAAATGTTCCCATCTCTTTCCTCCTCATGTCACTGTTTTTGTCGGCAGTACCGGAAAGCAAGGGGTCCTTCCCTTCCTATTCGCAACCCCGCCGCTGTTCCCCATCTATCAGGGCAAGAACACCTCGTACAAACTCAGGACTCTTCAGATAATAACATCTCATGTTTTTTTCTTTACGACAGGCAACGATACCCTGTTTTTTGAGGATCGTAAGGTGCTGTGAGACATTTGCCTGACTCGCCTGCACCCTGTTCTCCACCGCACCCACACACCGTTCACCCTGTGTAAGCTCTCTCACTATCCGGAGTCGCACGGGATTCCCCAATGCTTTAAAAAAATCAGATGCCTTCTCGTAATCCACTGCTCTCGCAGACCCTCTCTATATAAGGATGAAGATATATTCTTGATTCGTAATATAGCAACCTTCTTCCGGGTTGTCAAGCGGGCGGAACCCGCATTCATGAAAGAGATGTGCTGAAGCGTCTATTGTCCTCAATCGCCCAGTTTTTCAAGTTCCTCTACAATCGACTCAAGGAATGGTCTCCTGTTGATGTCGTGCACGTCTATATACCGAATGGTTCCAGCCTTATCGATGATAAGAATGGCCCGCTCCGCCGTCCCGTCGGAACGAAGCACGCCGAAGGTACCGGCAACCCTCCCATGGGGCCAGAAATCGGAGAGCACAGGGAACCAGAGTTTCCCCATCTGATTTGTCCACGCGAAGAGGGTCGGGATATTGTCAACGGTAATCCCGAGGAGTACGGCATCATTCTTGTCAAAGAGATCCCGGACGATGGCGTACCCCGGCCATTGGTCAGAACAGACGGGGGTCCATGCGGCGGGGACAAAGGAGATTACGACATGCTTCTTTCCACGATACTGCGAGAGGGTCACCTCTCCCCCCGAAACTGCGGGAAGCGTGAAATCGGGTGCACGATCCCCCACCTTGACGCGCAATACGCTGTCCGTAGGCTTGAGTTTTCCGACCTGATAGATATTTCCCTTAAAGGCTTCCGACAGACAATATCCGTTTGCCACACCGGATAGGATCACCACCAACGACAACAAAAAAGCCTTGTATATTTTCACGAGTTCACCCCTTCTCTTTCAGCCCGGATAACCGAAAGATCTCTTCCAGAAATGCGCCGGCATCCTCAAAGCCTCCCAGCTTGGAATAAAAAACCCTGGGGCCGCCCTTCTCGATCCTGACCCCTATGAAATAGGGCGTCCTGACCTCCCCCAGGGACAGATGGATATGATAATCGCCGTCCGGGGCAAGGGGAAAGGGCACCTGGTACCTCTCCCTGAATACCTTCAGCTCATAGGCAGAATTTCCCGCCCCGATCCCTATCAACTTTATCCTTCCCTTCAGTTTTGGGTTTCCTTCTATCAACCGGTACAGCTCGTTAAGATTGGGGGCTTCCTTCTGGCAGAATGGGCAGTACATGCTCATTACCTCAAGGATGACCACGTCGGCCTTCACCTGCTGCACCTCAAAGGAATCTCCGGAGGACAGGCCGAGGTATGCCCGGTGTTCCCGTTCCACCGGGACGGCAAGTTTCATCTCAGGCAAAAGCTCTCCAGCCGCCGGAGGCTGTGCCGCTGAAGCGTACAAGGACGATATTACGGCAACAGCCACCACCACGCATTGAACAAACTTTTTCATTTTTTCCTCTTTTCCGTTGTTATTTCTTATCGTTACTTTATCTCTATTCCCATACCGCATCAGGCACCGTCAAGGCCGGGGGACTCCGTTCTCCGGTACCAGGATACGGGGTCCGTCAGGAATTCTTCGGAATCCTTCAAGGAGAGGAGGTGTTCCCGTTCCATGGTGCTGAGGAGATCGAAAAAATTCCTCTCCTGCGTATCGGACGAACCGTCCCTCAGGTCGGCGTAGTGCTGTATACCCTTCGCCTCAAAATCGATGGCGGTTCGGATCGCCTTGAGGTCATCATCATCGCCGGGCGGCAGATCACCTTTTCCGCCGGCGGTCTTTTTGAACAGGTCTCTGACGGGGCTTTTGTTGACGGCAAGCTGGACCGTATCCGGCCATTTTTCATCCTTCTTCCACTGTTTGTGAAGTTCCTTCAGTCTCTCGTAGTGTTCCAGTTCATCCTCCGCTATCTGCTTAAACATGGCCTTGCCCAGGGGGTTTTTCGTTCTCCTGGCGTTTTCGATATAAAATTCCCGCTCCCTGTGCTCGTTCTCCAGGGCAACCTCCAGTGCATTCAACCGCTTTTTCATCATTATACAACTCCTCTCTTTCGGCACGTGCCGTGTTAGCTCAGGGCTTATCATACGCCCATTCATCCACCTTACCCCCAAAAAACCGGTACACCCACCCCTGATACGTCACGATGATAGGTATAAAAACCAAAACCACACCCAGCGTGATCTTCAGCGCCAGGGGGCTGGACGCGGAATTATGTACAGTCAGGCTGAAAACGTTATCCAGGCTGGACGGGAGGAGGAGAGGATAGAGCCCCACCACCCCGAACATTACAATAGAAAAAATGGACGCAGATGATGCCCACCAGGCCTTAAACCATTCAGCTCTGCCGATCCATATCCGGGTTATGAGCAGGGCGGCCACGGCAACCAGGGGAATCGCCAGCAGAACCGGCCTGTCTAGATATATGGCGAACAGCTCTGTCTGAAAGGCACAGAGGATCAGGAACATCGCCGCCGTAAACACGAGTGCAAGCCAGATCCGTGATGCCATCCGCGCCGCCCTCCCCTGCAGGGGGCCATCCGTTTTGACCGCAAGCCATAGTGCGCCATGCAACAGAAACATAAGGAGGAAAAGGAGCCCCCCCACAAGCGCATACGGATTCAGCAGGGTAACCAGAGTGCCGTGGTAGATCCCCGATCCATCTATCGGAATGCCGCGAAATATATTCGCGAACATGATCCCGAAGAGAAATGGGGGAAGGAGACTGCCAAGCGCAAGACACCCCCGCCACACGGATTTCCACACGGCCCCTTTCGCCTCCTCTCCCAGCTCAATGGAAACAGCCCGGAGGATCAGGGCAAAGAGGATCAGCATCAAAATCGAATAAAACGAACTGAACATCACCGCGTATAAAACGGGGAAGGCGGCAAAGGTGATGCCACCAGCCGCCACAAGCCAAACCTCATTTCCGTCCCAGAAGGGGCCCATGGTGAGGTAGACGGCCTTCCTGTCCCTGTCATCCTTCGCCAGGAACGGCTGCAGGACGCCGAGACCCAGGTCGAAGCCGTCCAGCATGAAATAGACGGCCCACAACACCCCCCATATAAGGAACCACGCAGTCTCCAACATGCTCATCTCCTCTTCACCTCTTCCGTAGCAGCAGCCGTGTGTTCAGGCCACTGACACGCATGCCTGATCATCGTCAAGAATCCGGCCACGGCGACCAGGGAATAGACAACAACAAAGGCGGCAAGACTGAACGCAACCTGGTGCGGGGCCACGGGAGAAACCGCATCTGCCGTCTTCATCAAGCCATAGACGATCCATGGCTGTCTCCCCATCTCGGTCACTGTCCATCCCGCCGCGCATAGGACATAGGGGAGCGGGATGGTATACACCAGAAGCTTCAGAAAACGGGGGCTCTGTGCAAGCCTGTCGCGCCTCAGCCACCCGTACAGAGTCAGCAAGACAAACAGACCACCAAGCATCACCATGACACGAAACGCATAGAAGACTATCGCCACCGGGGGAAGTTCGTCTGCGGGGAAATCGTTCAATCCCGTCACCTCCGCGGCGGGATTGTGGTGGGCAAGCAGAGACATGACCCCGGGGATGGGGACAAGTTCCACCAGGTTCCCGTCATTGTCCATGCTTGGAATCACGAAAAGATACAGGGGCGCGTACGTCTGCGTTTCCCAGAGCGACTCGAGGGCCGCCAGCTTCGCGGGCTGCTTTTCGGCAAGATCGGCCCCGTGCATGTGTCCCTCCGCGACCACAAAGATTGAAAATATCAGTGAAAAATAGAGCGCCAGCCTGAAGGATTTTATGAATACATTACGCCCCTTGAGGATGTGGTACGCGCTGATCCCCATAACGAAAAACCCGGCCAGTACATAGGCCGCGGCCACCGTATGGAGGAAGGTCAGAACGGCATATCCCTGGGTTACCACACTGAGAAAGTCGGTGATCTCGGCCCGCCCGTTTCGGATAACATACCCGACGGGATGCTGCATCCACGAATTGGCGATAAGGATCCACAGGGCTGACAAGGTCGAGGCGCAGGCTATCATCCACATAACCGCCGCGTGCATCCTTGGCGAAAGCTTCTTCCAGCCGAACACCCAGACGGCGAGGAAGGTGGACTCAAGAAAGAATGCCGCCGTGGCCTCGATGGCCAGGAGTGGGCCGAAGATGTCTCCCACATAAGCTGAATAGCGGGTCCAGTTCGTCCCGAATTGAAACTCCAGCGGGAGTCCCGTCACCACCCCTACGACAAAGTTGATGACAAACAGTCTCCCCCAGAACCGCGCCATCGCGAGGTAGTCTTCATCTCGCGTCCTTATATACAGGGTTTCTATAATGGCAATAAGAAACGACAGGCCCAGAGTCAGGGGAACAAAAAGAAAATGGAAATAGGTGGCTACGGCAAACTGTACCCTGGACAGCAGCAAGACATCCATCACGGACTCCCTCCCCTATCAAAGTTCTCCCGGTTCGAGGTCGTAGCTCTATTTTCATACCCGGACAGCGTCAAGGGGAATTACCGCCTCCTATCAGCCCCCGGAGACACCACTATTTTTTCCACAGACCGTGGATATTGCAGTATTCACGAGCCGTTATCCGGTCGGCATCGATGCAGAACTCCGCCTCAGGAAGATCGCCCGGTTTGAGAAAATGCTTGTACACCCTTTCACCGGCGGTGGCCTCAATCCATTCGATGTAGTGTTTTCCCTCCATCGGATGCGGTACCTCGCCAATCTTCACCCTGAAGCCTCCATCTGTCTTCTCTATGACAGGGACGTGCTTTTCCAGGGCTGCGTCGATCGCCCCCTCCTTGAACAGCGTCATCGGTTTTCCGCAACACACGAGTTCTCCTTTGCCCCCGTGCAACAGCTCAACGATGTTTCCGCACACCTCACATTTATATATCTGATGTTTCTCCGGCATCTCTTTTCCTCCTTCTACGAGTATTCTTCCTTCATCTTTGAGAGGACATTGAAGTGTTTCCTCTCCTCATTGATGATCCTGTCAATGGATTCATGTTGATTCTTGGCGATAAAGCCCTTGATTTCATGATAGTACAGGATGGAATCGACCTCGCGGTTGATCGCGAATTCAATGGCTGAGAGGGTCGAGGTGATCTTAGCCATCTCGGCATCCATCACTTCCTTCTTGAAAATAAGGTTGTTATCGGCATAGTTATGAAGGTACGTGCCGTATTCTCCGGGATAACTCTCCGGGGGTGCCTGGGTTTCTATCCTGGAGAGCATCTCCTTGAAAAGTGCTCTATGCTCATCCTCCGCACCGGCAAGCCATTTGAACATCTCCTTTGCCTTTTCTTCTTTTGCCACCTGCACTGCATACCGGTAAAAACTAGCCCCATTTTCTTCTATCCTCATGGCAATTTGAAAAACATCGCTTGCCTCAATCTGACTCCCCATATTGTTCTCCTTTCCACTACTCAAAAGCCTCAAATTTTTCCTTCTTCACCCCACAGACCGGACACTGATCAGGCAATACCCCGTCAGACACATAGCCGCAGACCGTACAAACGTAGTACGTCGTCTGCCGTTCCTCAAGGACATTGTCCATGGCCTCCTTGTAGAGTTTCGCATGTACATCCTCCACGTCCTTCGACTGACTGAAATAGAGAGAAGAAGGCCTGTCGTCGGCCTTTTCCGCCATCTTTACGAACTCACCGTATGCCACCCCCGCAACCTTCTCTTCGGATTCAAAGCTTTCCGCAAGGTTCTCCTCGGTGGATCCGACGGCCTTGAGCAGCCGCAGGGCCCGCTTACCGTGGATCTCCTCTGAGAAGGATATAACTCTGAACAACCTGGCCAGTTGGGGATACCCCTCCTCCTCGGCTTTCTCAGCAAAAGCCTTCAGCCGCAAGGCCGCCTTGGCCTCCCCGGCATATGCCTGATGAATAGCCTCTCGCAGTCCATCATCCATGACAGTCTCCTTGATCACTCCGGTTCGAATTCATCCTTAGCCGCACCGCATACCGGACAGGTCCAGTCATCGGGCAGGTCCTCAAAGGCGGTCCCGGGGGGTATCCCCGCCTCGGAGTCTCCCTTCTTGGGATCGTAGACATAACCGCACACTCCACACACATATTTCTTCATACCCGTCTCCTTTGGCTTTTCCTCCACCTCTTTCGTCTCAACCGTGCCTGCCTTGTAGGTGGGTGCGTTCTTGGGCGCCTTTCCCTTTTTGACCTGCTGATAATACGCATAGGTAAGGGGGGTTCCCTTTTTGAGAACCTTCGCCCCCGTAATCTCGACGATAAAGACCGTGTGCGTCCCGGCATCGGCGCTCCCGATCACCTTCCCCTCAAAACAGGAGAGGGCGTTTTCGGTTACGATGGGGCAGCCCGTCAGGCCCTTTTCATACGCTACCTTCTCAAACTTGTCCTCATCCCTGCCGGTCTTGAACCCGAATTGACCGATAAAGGCCATCGGGGTATCCTCTTCAAGGACGGAGACAGCCAGAAGACCGCTTTTTTTAATGTACTCATGGGTGAGATTGTCCTTGTTGATGCTCACCGCGATCCTCGGTTTTTCCGAGCAGACCTGGATTATTGAATTTGCGATCTGCCCGTTCACCTTTTCTCCCGACACCGACGTCACAAGATACAGGCCATAAGAGATATCCCATAGAGCCTTGGTGTCCAACAAATCATTCATGCCGTGCAACCTCCTTGAGTCTCTTTGCCACATTCCTGCCGAGTAAAACGCAGCGGTTCAGATCATCGCCGTCCGGCACATATTTCACCTTCAGGGGCTCGGCCACCAGATTCACCTTCATCTCCGCCAGCATATCGCCGATCTGCCGTGGAGACTCCCCGCTCCAGCCGTAGGAACCGAAGGCGGCGCCTATCAGATTCTGAGGTCTCAGCCCTTTCAGGTAGGTCAGGACATCGGCCATGGTGGGAAAGACATTGTTGTTCAGGGTCGGGGAACCGGCCACGATGGCCCCCGCATCAAGTATTTCATAGGCCGCGTCGCTGCGGTGCGAGGAGGCCATAGGCATGATCTTCACCCGCGCGCCCCCCGCCACTAGCCCCTCCCCTATCGCCCTGGCCATCAGCTCCGTGCTGTGCCACATGGTGTCATAGAGAATGACGGCCTTGTTCGTGGGCCTCTGGCGGGCCCACTGCGCGTAAGACTCCGTTATGGCATCAATCTTGCTGCGCCAGACAGGACCGTGATCCGGAGCGACGATCCGGATATCGAGCCCGGATTTCTTTACATCCTCAAGGAGCTTCAATACCTGCGCCGAGTACGGCATAAGGATATTGGCATAGTAGGTGGCGGCCTCATAATCGAGAACGGCTGCGTCGATCCTGTCGTCAAACCGTTCAGCGGACGCCAGATGCATACCGAAGGCGTCCTGGGAAAAGAGCAGCCGATCCTCCTCCAGGTAGCTGAACATGCTGTCGGGCCAGTGCAGCATACGCGTCTCCATAAAGGTGAGCTGCATGTTCCCCAGACTCAGATTGTCTGCGCTCTTGAGTGGATGGATGCCGTCCAGACCGAAGTGCTCCTTCAGGGCCTTCACCCCCATCGCAGACGCGAACACCTTCTCCGGCTTAATCTCTTCTATGATTCGGCTCAGGGAGCCTGAATGGTCCATCTCCGCATGGTTGGATACGATGTAGTCTATATTTCCGGGGTCCACAACGGATGCTATCCGGGACAAGAGTTCATCTTTGAAGGGTGCCCTGACAGTATCAACCAGGGTAACCTTGTCGGCAAGAATAAGATAGGCGTTATAGGTACTCCCGCGTTTGGTGGTATACCCGTGGAAATCCCGTATGCCCCAGTCGATTGCACCTACCCAGTAGACGTGATCACTTACCTTGACCGCCTTGAAAACATTTCCCATATCAGAGACTCCTTAACGAAGCACACCCCGCTCGCCGGTGGTAAGACCCACACAAGCGACGATTTCACGTTCCAAACGGACGGAGCTGCCAGGACCGCCGCGCTTCACTGCGCAGTGTAAGCATAAGCGGCGTTGATTTTATTATAAGAAGCGGCAAAAGGCAACCGCTCTTTAGAGATACGATAGTAACGAACATCCAATAGTCAATGCCGGTGGACGGGGAGGGTGCCCAAATTCGCGCCGCATTCCCCCCTTGACTCATGGTGCCGTCTGGGGGTATGACATCCCGGAAAGCGAGCTTTATGATGGATTCATTCAGCTATACAAATGACTCTTCGTTCTGGCAACTGGTCGCGAAGGAGGTTCGAAGAAGGGCCGAAAACGATCTGATTCCCCTCTTTGACTCTCTGAACCGGCAGATGACACGCCTCGACCTGCCGGTCACCTTTGGTGGGAGGAGAAGCACCGCGTGGGCGGTCATGTGCCAGCTTTTCGTTCTCTACGACACGGAGGCTCCATCTCTGAACAGAGTGGGCTATCTAAAAATGATGCTGGGCTTCAAGCGGGCACTGATTACGCAAGGCCGCTTCCCGCAGATCGCCTTCAGGCGCATCGTGGCCAATATATCCTATCCGTCTGCTCCCGGGAGAACAATCCGTCAGTCCATTGCGGACACATTCCTCGCAAACGGCCTGTCACCCACCGGCGGGTATACGGATTCCTCCATGGATAACCGTATCCTATCGACCTGCTTTTCCGACACCGTCGTGATGTCTCTGTGTGATCAGGTTACCGCCCCGCCGGCCGAACTTTGGAAAAGTACAACAGCCTGTTATCCCGCGCATCGCCCCCATTTTTTTCAGAGGATATACGGTGATATAATTACCTGGATTCAGTAATTTCCGGTTAAGTTTTTGCGTACCGATTTTGGTCATTATGTTCTTTGAGATCATATACCGTTTCGGCGCTTGAAGGTGCAGACCTCAGTTCATTCTGGATCTGGATTCGCAACTGTCGCA
>JAQULO010000060.1 GCA_028718565.1 Syntrophales bacterium
CTCTTGTTTGGACCGAGGACTCATGATTATCCCTCCTTTTGGAAGTCGATGTTCGGTAACATCGAATTATGAGTCAACGATCCTTTTTATTCACCTCCTTCGGTAACATTTAATATGAGGCAATTCGTGGTCAGAATCTTCGGTACTCTAAAGATCTTGATGGGATTATACTTTAAACGATATGCCAGAATTTGTTGATTTGACTAATTTGCAGGATGTATTTGAAGGGCTTTTCAACCTTTTAGATGGATGCGAAATGGGCCTTAAAGATGCCGTGGATATGAGAAATGAACTGTTAAGTGAAAGGAACTGGTAGAAGGATAGTAACATGTCAATAGCAAAAGTATTAACCATAGCAGGCTCCGATTCCGGCGGCGGAGCCGGGATACAGGCAGATATAAAGACGATCACCGCGCTCGGCGGTTTCGGAATGAGCGTGATCACGGCACTGACCGCCCAGAATACACTGGGGGTGCACGGGATTCACAAAGTCCCTACCGATTTTATTGAAAAACAGTTTGATGCGGTTGCTACCGATATCGGCATTGATGCCGCTAAGACGGGGATGCTCTCCAGTTCGGAGATCATGACAACCGTCGAGGCAAAGGTAGAACAATACGGGATAGAAAAGCTCGTTGTTGATCCTGTGATGGTGGCGAAGGGGGGCGCGATGCTGATACGGCAGGGGGCCAAACAGACCCTGATCGACAGGCTTCTGCCGCTGGCGTTTGTGATCACCCCCAATATCCCAGAGGCCGAGGAGCTGACCGGGACGCAGATCGCAACCGTCGCTGACATGCGAGAGGCCGCCGCCGCGATACACCGGATGGGGGCGAAGAACGTCTTCCTTAAAGGCGGGCATATGTCGGGGGATGCTCTGGATGTTTTTTATGACGGCACCGATTTCCATCAGTTTGTATCGGAGCGGATAGATACGAAGAATACCCACGGCACCGGATGCACCACCTCTGCCGCCATTGCTACGGGACTTGCCCAGGGAATGAGTGTATACGAGGCGGTCAGCAGGGCGAAGGAGTACATAACCGAAGCCATACGGTCATCCTTTTCCATCGGCGGGGGTCACGGCCCGACCAACCATATGGCCGGAAACTTTAGGGAGTCCGAACGGTACCGATGCATCATGGACCTGAAGGCCGCCGTGGAGCTTTTGAAGAGTGAACGGTGCGGCAACATAATCCCTGAAATACAGTCCAATCTTGCATATGCTCTGCCGTATGCCTGCGGGGTGAATGATGTTGCGGCCATTCCGGGCAGGATTATCAGGGTCGGTGAGAATGCCGAAACCCTCCATGATCCCGAGTTTGCGGCCTCAAGTCATGTAGCCGGGATTGTGCTGACGGTCATGCGTTATGACAATGACTTCCGCTCTGCTATGGATATACGGTTTTCAGAAGATATTGTCAGGATATGCGGGGAGCTGGGTTACGATGTCGACTGCTTCAGCCGCTCTGATGAACCCGAAGATATAAAAGAGAAGGAAGGGTCCTCCCTTGAGTGGGGTACAAATTCTGTTCTGTCGAGGCGGAATACAATTCCCGATGCCATCTTTGATCGTGGTGATGTGGGGAAGGAACCGGTAGTTCGGATTCTTGGGCAGAATCCCGCTCAGGTTGCGGAAAAGGTTTTGAGTATATCAAGGAGACTGCGAAGGTCTCTGTAACATTCACCAACTAAGAGGAGAAAGAGTAATATGGCGTTAAATGAGGTAGTTATAACCAGGGCAATTATCGAACGGTTTTCTGAGAAGTTTCTTGAATATACCGATGTTGATACGGCCATTGTAGGTGCGGGTCCTGCCGGTCTTGTGGCGGCCTATTTTCTGGCAAAGGCCGGCAAAAAGGTGGCGCTATTCGAGCGGAAACTGAGTATCGGTGGTGGTATGTGGGGCGGCGGCATGATGTTCAACGAGATTGTGGTCCAGGAGGAAGGCAAGGCAATCCTCGACATCTTTGGTATCGGAACGAGAGAATATGAGCCGGGTTACTACACGGCGGATGCAGTTGAGTCCGTTACCACAATCTGCTCCCACGCCACGAAGGCCGGTGCGAAGGTTTTTAACTGTATGAGCGTTGAGGATGTTATCATTCGTGAGGGGCGTGTGACGGGTCTCGTTATTACATGGTCCCCGGTGGAGATGGCAGGTCTGCATGTGGATCCGCTTTCGATTGCCGCAAAACAGGTGATCGATTCAACGGGGCATGCCACCGAGGTGCTTCATGTCATTGAACGAAAGGCCGATGTCGTAATTAACACGCCGACGGGCAAGATAATGGGTGAGCGCTCCATGTGGGCAGACAAGGCGGAGCGGTTGACTATTGAAAACACAAAAGAGATTTGCCCGGGTGTATATGTTGCGGGGATGTCCGCCAATGCGGCGTTCGGCGGTCCCAGGATGGGCCCCGTATTCGGGGGAATGCTGCTTTCAGGAAAGAAAGTGGCGGATCTTATTGTTGCTGCCGGGTAGAAACCGTTGGAAAGAGGAGTTGATAAGATGACGCAATTGGAGATGGCCCGTAAGGGAGAAATATCGGAAGAGATGGAAATATGCGCCCGGCAGGAGGGCGTGCCCCCGGAGTTTATCCGGGAGGGAGTTGAAGAGGGCACCCTTGTCGTGGTTAGAAACAACAGACATGACGCTGTCATGCCTGTTGCCATAGGGACGGGACTCAAAACAAAGATTAATGTTAACATCGGAACATCCGGGGACCATGTTGATGTGGCTCTGGAACTGGAGAAGGTAAGGATAGCGGAAACCGCCGGCTCGGATGCAATCATGGATCTGTCCACCGGTGGCGATGTGGGGATGATCCGAAGAGCGATTATAAAGAAGACGTCTCTCATTGTCGGCACTGTGCCGATATATCAGGTTGCCACAAAGATGCTGGGCAGCAAGAAGGCCATAGTGGAGATGACCGAAGAAGATCTGTTCGATGCCATAGAAGAAAACGGAAAAGACGGTGTTGATTTTATTACCGTCCATTGCGGCGTAACGCAGAGGAGTGTCGGTTGCATACATGAAGAAGGGCGTGTTCTGGGTATTGTCAGCAGAGGCGGTTCTATTCTTGAAAGATGGATGCGCTACAATGAAAAAGAGAACCCCCTCTATGAGCGTTTTGACAGGCTGTGTGAGATTGCCGCCCGGTACGAGATGGTCCTGAGTCTTGGTGATGGCCTTCGGCCGGGGTGCATTGCCGATGCCACAGACAGAGGACAGGTTCAGGAACTTATTCTTCTGGGTGAACTGACTAAGAAAGCCAGAGATTGCGGTGTTCAGATCATGATAGAAGGGCCGGGGCACGTTCCTATCAGGGATATCGAGGCAAACATCAGACTGCAGAAGAGCCTGTGCCACGGCGCGCCCTTTTATGTCCTCGGTCCTCTTCCAACGGACATAGCCCCCGGTTACGATCATATAACGGCGGCTATCGGCGGGGCAATTGCCGGATCGGCAGGCGCGGATTTCCTTTGCTATGTGACACCCGCGGAGCACCTGAGGCTTCCCACGCTGGAAGATGTAAAGGAGGGGACCATAGCCTCCAAAATTGCTGCTCATATTGCCGATATTGCCAAAGGCGTTCCGGGTGCCCGCGAAAAGGACCTCCGTATGGCGCAGTACAGAAAAGACTTTGACTGGGATGGACAGGTAGAACTTTCTATTGATCCTGAGAAGGCCCGAGCTTTCCTCGAAAAGAGTGAAAGCGCAAAAGAAGAGGGGTGTACCATGTGTGGAGAGTTCTGCGCGATAAAGCTGGGCAAAAAAGAGAACTTATCTGACTAAGCCGTGATTTTAACAGGCAGGGATGCTGGGGAGAAGGGAGAAGTTCTATGAAGATTACGGTTGAGAGTATATATGCGGATGTCGCGAAGATCAGGGAGACGTCCCCTCTGGTTCACAACATAACCAATTACGTAGTGATGAACAGCACAGCTAACGCCCTCCTGGTGCTGGGTGCCTCCCCGGTCATGGCGCACGCCGAGCAAGAGGTGGAGGAGATGACGGGGATCGCCCGGGCTCTGGTGATCAATATCGGGACTCTGAGCACGTCGTGGGTGGCGGCGATGTTTCTCGCCGCGCTGCGGGCTCGTGATCTGGGAGTCCCGTTGGTTCTCGACCCCGTGGGGGTCGGCGCAACCTCCTACCGTACAAAGACCTGCCGGGACCTTATCGAGACCGTCCCACCGGCGATCATCCGAGGGAACGCCTCGGAGATCATGGCACTCGCGGGGCAGGATGCGCGGACCAAGGGCGTGGATAGCGCTGATTCCTCAGGGGCGGCGCTGGAGGCGGCAATGCGCCTGAACGAAAAGACGGGCAGTGCCGTTTGCATAAGCGGTGAGGTCGACTATATTGTGGACGGTGCAGGTGTGATACGTGTCGAAAACGGTAACCCGATGATGGGGAAAGTGACCGGTCTGGGCTGCACGGCCACTGCCCTGTGTGGGGCCTTTGCCGCTGTTAACTCTTCTTTCCCGGTGGCAGCCGCGGGGGCCATGGCCATTATGGGTATTGCCGGGGAGATCGCCGCTGAGCGCTCCGAAGGGCCGGGAAGCTTGCAGGTTAGCTTTCTGGACGCTCTCTTTAACCTGTCCGAAGATGACCTGAAAAGTCGTATCAGGATAGGAAAGCAATCGTGAAGGGATTGTATCTTGTTACAGATCGTGGCCTGTGCGGCGGCAGCCGGCTTGAAGATGTCGTGCTCGGCTCTGTGAAGGGGGGCGCACGTTATGTGCAGATACGCGAGAAGGATCAGTCTACGCGCGATTTTGTCGAGGAGGCCCTGAGGATCAAGGAGATCCTCGTCCCTTTCCGTGTTCCTCTAATCATCAATGACCGCGTGGATGTGGCGCTTGCGGTCAAGGCCGAAGGGGTGCATGTGGGGCAGGACGACATGCCCTATGCGATGGCGCGCCGTCTCATGGGTCCCGGCGCTATCGTCGGCCTGTCGGTGGAGACGTGGGAGGATGTAAAAGCGGCCGAGGCCCTCGACTGCAATTACATCGGCGTCAGTCCTGTCTTTGAAACACCCACGAAGATCGACACAAAGGGTGCCTGGGGACTTGATGGCCTGTCCAGGATAAAGGCCTTTTCGCGCCACCGGCTCGTTGCCATAGGTGGAATTAATGCCTCCAACGCGGCGCAGGTGGTGGCTGCGGGGGCCGACTGTCTTGCCGTAGCTTCCGGCGTATGCGCCGCAGTTGACCCTCAAGCGGCGTCGAGGGAATTGGTCGGTCTCATAGAGGGGCAGAGTTCGATGAAGGGTGGATTGTTTGACGATTAATAAGCTGGTCATATTCGATTATTCAGGTACGCTCAGCCTGGATGCCGTCAGGTTTGCGGAGGATCACAATCTGGTTGGCGAACTGGAGCGAAGCGGCCTCGCGGCCTTGGGGATAGCGGACCCGGAGACGTTTTGGGACGAGATAGTAAATCCGACCTGGCAGGAAGGAAGCACAACCCTCACCGGGTACGGAGAGGCTATCTTTCGGAGGATCAGAAAGGTGTTGCCTAGCACTGTTTTGGACGAGGAGATACGCGTGAGCGCCGCTCACTTTGTCGACAGCTACTTTAAGCACTCCCCCATCGACGACCGCTGGCGCCCCATTCTGGAAAAACTGAGCGTAGACCCTTCCGTTATGACGGTGATTGCCACCGACCACTATGCGGAGGCGACCGAATATATTATTCGATACCTCGGTGAGGTGGGCTCCTGCGCGATACCGCTGAAGGAAGTTCTCGATGTGTCCATGTCTTCACCCTTTATCGTAGCTAACTCCGCCGACATGGGCGCGCACAAGGATGACCGCGTATTCTGGGAGACTCTCAGGGGCTCTCTGGGATTGGACGCAGTTCGAAGCGTTCTGATTGTTGACGACTTCGGATTCAATGAAAAGGCCGGGAGCAGCTATGCGGACCGTCAAAAGGTCGATGGCAGAAGGGACGCGACCCTCACCCTCCTGGAGGGGGTGTTTGGTGTGCCGGTGTATGCCGTTACCTTTATGTGGGAATGCGTCGGCGATCATGGAAAAGACGGGAAGGACTGCGGCGACCTCGTCTCACAGGCGTCCCGGGAGATAGAAGGGTGCCTGTCTAAAACGTAGCCGGAACCTTCCGCCCTCACTGCGGCAGGGGCCCGACCGGATCTCCAAATATCCACTTTTCAAAGCCAGCCTGTTTGTGTCGTCCAGGGGGCAGTTTGCCGCGATCGACGTTTGCCAGCTCGACTGTATCATGGGCATCAACTTTTGTAAGTGTTGTACCGACATGGCCTGTTTGGCCGCCACCTTTTTTGCCCGTTTTGTTTTGCGGCCTGCTGCTGTTTGTGCTATCTAACATCCGGGCGATTGGTAGACAGAGAGATTATCAGGGCCAGAATTTCGACAATTGCTTTCGTGGCCGCTTGCAAGTGCCTGTCTTTACTAGTAAAGCTCTGAGCCTTTTTGAGCGTGATCTCGATGTTAATGGTTTCGATCTTCATTTGGTTCCGTTCCTGTGTCATTTACTGAAAAGCGTATAACACAGGGTTTGAAATCGTTTTTCGTTCTGGAATCGGTGCTATCGCCTTAACATAGAGTGGCCGAACAGGTTGACATGTTTGACCCACAAGACCTCATATTGCGCTGATAGGACGGAGCGCTTCGCGCTCCCGTCCTATCGTCCGCCGGATGCTCGATGGAACTTGTGCGGCTCCGTGCAAAGCGCTCCGCCTATCAAGCCCAATCGAACCGACCCCCTTCGGGCTTCGCTTCGCTCGGTTTTTGGCACGGCAAATTGCATAACTGCAATTTCCGCTCCCAAAAACGGCGGTTCATCCGGCGGACGTTATATGCGCTTGCGGGCTCAACATGAAAAGTGCTCATGCAGAGTTGTTTTTAAGCTTTTTTCAAAAAACCACGTCAGGTCTTTTTTGATTCTTTTTGGGTTTTTCGCTGAGTAGTTCCGAATATAGTTCCTTTCTGAACGGCGTTCATGAAAAACATGTTGTTTACTGCTCGATATACCTTGCGTGGAGGCTTTCGAAAAGGTAAAGTGCCCGCCCTGTGCTTAGTGAAATTATCTGGAAATGCCAGTTTCGGGCAGCTTAAAATGGTAGGGGGAGTTGAATGGATTTTTTTGAGAAATGTAAAAATTTTCAAGAGGCTAAGAGCCTAAAGGCCATAGGGTTGTATCCGTTTTTTAAGGTAATCGAGTCCTCTGAGGGGAGTTCTGTTACGGTTGATGGGAAGAAGGTTGTGATGGTCGGTTCCAATAATTATCTGGGACTTACCCATGATCCTCGAGTTAAAGAGGCTGCGAAGGATGCTATCGAAAAATATGGTACGGGTTGTACCGGCAGTCGTTTTTTAAACGGCAATTTAGACCTTCATGTGGAACTTGAAGAGCGTCTTGCAAAATTTATCGGAAAAGAAGCGGCGCTCGTCTTTTCTACCGGTTTTTTGACCAACCTTGGAACCGTCTCATGTCTCACGGAGGATGGTGATGTCATCCTTTCTGATACTGAGAACCATGCTTCACTGATCGAAGGCTGTAGATCCGGGAAGGCGGATCTTATAAGATACAAGCACAATGATCCGGATGATCTTGAGAGATTGATGAAGGGAATAAATGGCAAGGGACGTTTCATTGTGACTGAAGGCGTTTTTTCCATGACCGGTGAGTTGGTTAAGTTGCCGAGACTGTTAGAGGTAAAGAGGAATAACCCGGGCAGTCGCATTTATTTAGATGATGCCCACGGCCTTGGCGTGATGGGTAAAAACGGTCGGGGGACTGCGGATCATTATGGTTTAACGAACGAAACAGATATTATAATGGGGACGTTTTCGAAGTCTTTTGGGTCGATTGGCGGTTTTATTGCAGCCGAAGAAGATGTTGTTGAGTTTGTGAGGCATAAGGCGCGGGCTCTGATCTTTTCTGCAGCAATGCCTCCAGCTGCTGTCGCCACGGCACTTAAAGTTGTGGATATTATTGAGAAGGAAGATCATCACTTTAAAAACCTCTGGAAAAATGTCCGTAAGATTAGGGAGGGGTTTCAAGATATAGGTCTCTGTACCATTCCATCGAATACGCCCATTATTTCTCTTTTTATTGGTGATGAAGGAAAGGCATTTGAGATTGTCAGGGCACTCTTCGATCGTGGCGTCTTTTCAACCCCCGTGATCTTTCCAGCAGTTCCCTACGGGCAGGCTCTCATCAGAACGTCTTATATGGCTTCTCATACTGAGGATGATCTAAACTATGTGCTGGATGTTTTTAAGAAAGTTGCCCACAAATATCATATGAAGGCAGAAGCTGTTGATCCAGATAAGCTCGAATCCTTTACAAAGTCTTATTATAATTTTGGTACCGGATGTTTGGAGAAATAATCTATGCCTGTTCGGGTTGATGTTGTTCTAACAAAACGTGATCTTAATGAGTTTATCACCTTTCCGTGGAAAATCTATTCGGCGTGTCCCGAATGGATTCCTCCTTTAAGATATGAATTAAAGAAGCGCATTAATTTCGGGAATGCTTTTTTACGACAGGATAGAGGACATCTTTTTCTTGCAAAGAGAGAGAAGGAGATAGTTGGACGACTATCTGTTTCGATTGAAAAAAGCGGGAAAAAGGGGAACTTTGGTTGTTACGAGGCGATAGATGATCCTGAAATCGGAAGGGCGCTTTTTAAAGAGGGTTTGGCTTGGCTTAAGAAAAAAGGTGTGGAAAAGATAACCGGTCCTATTCATTTTCGTCTTGAAGACCCGTACCCCGGGTTTTTGGTTGAGGGACACGAGCATAATCCGTATTTTATGATGGCATATTCAATGCCTTACTACGTCAGGCATATGGAGTTTTTAGGTTTTTCCCCGGCTATGGATCTTTTTTCATACGAGGTAAGCAAGGAAAGACCTCTTCCCCGTGAAATGGTTGAGAAGGCAAATGAGGCCGAAAAGATAGCGGGATTAAAAATCAGGGAAATTAACATCAAGAAGATACATGATGAAGCAGAATTAATCGGAGATATTTTTAACGAGGCGCTTCAGAATAATTGGGGGTATGAACCCTTTTCAAAGAGGTACGTCAGGCAGATGGCGTCTGATCTGAAAATACTTGCTGATCCAAGAATAGTTTTTGTTGCAGAGGTAGATGGAAAAGCGATAGGGGCTGTTATCAATCTTCCGAACTATAATGAGATATTGGCTGATGTTGACGGCAACCTTTTTCCGAAGGGGCTGTTTCGTCTTCTCTTTAAAAGGAAAAAGATAAAGAGTCTTCGGGGGTATGCCTTGGCCGTTCGTGATTCTTATCGTGGAACGGGTGTCGGTTGTCTGTTGGTTAAAAAATCTTTTGATGCTGGGATCAAGGCCGGTTACGAAAAGGGTGAAGTCACCTGGATACTCGGAAGTAACAAATCGATGAACTCACTTGCCGAATTCATGGGCGGTAACAAAAACAAGACGTATCGATTGTACGAGAAGGAATTGTGAGGCTAACATCCCCTTGATTTCTGTTCCGGAACGACGATGATACCGCTAATTTTTACCTCAACAGAAAGCAGCTATTATCACTTGTGCCCCTGTCCAGTTTTCCCAGACCAGCTCCCTTTCCTGGCCGTGACGATAAAGACGGTTAAAATGTAAAGATGACTTTCATGCTTTTGTTTCTCTTTTTGTCTAAGGCTGTATTTATCGCCTTTTCATAATCTTCAATGGTAAACGAATGTGTGATGAGGTGTCCGGGCTGTATTTCACGTGTTTTTATAAGATTTATCGCGGCCTGATAAGTTCTTATCCGCGCGCCATTCATATTCACATTCGAATACATTGCACTGCCGGTCACCCGGAGTTCCTTAAACCATATGGGTGTTGCGTCGATTTTTTTGAGGCTACCTGCGGAACCGACAATAACGAGTTTGCCGCGTTTTCTCAGGAAACGGAGTGAATTATCAATAGTCTCCGCGCTTCCGACGCAGTCAAAAACGATATCCACTCCGCCTTCAAAGGCGGGTTTGCCAAGTGTTGTTTTCATTATCGTGGCATGTGTTATTCGCGCAAACTCTTTAAAAAGGTTGTTTCTTATTACGTAGTCGGCTCCCGCCTCTTTTGCATATACCTCTTGAAAATCGTATTTTACGACTGCGATTATCTTTGCTTTTGATTTCAATGCTTTGAGTGAGTTGATAAGCAGAATTCCGATTATGCCGCCGCCATAGACGATAACGGTGTCTCTATCACCTGGAAAATTTGCTGCAACCGGTTGAAGGCTTGATGCGAGCGGATCGATCAGGACAGCCTCTTTTACCTGCATTTCTGTTGGAATTAAAAAGAGCTGGCTCTTATGTGCTGGGAAGTATTGTGCAAAACCGCCTCCAACAGACGAATTGTATCCGTTGACCGGTCCTGCGCTAAGAGAACCTTTGGTAAAATTTTCACAGAGTGCGTAATTGCCGTTTATACAATAAGGGCAGGGCGGTTCGATGCTTCTCGTTATGCAGGGCAGGACGCTGTCGACTGCGACTCGGTTATATTCTTCGAACTCCGTTACGCCTCGGCCCAATTTTACGATCTGACCGATAGCTTCGTGGCCCATTACTGCAGGAAAACTTGAGTATGGTTCCATGGAGAAGCTTTCCTTGCCTGTCAGTGTTGCCAGATCAGTGCCGCATATGCCGCAGGCGAGCGTGCGCACGATAACCCAGTCTTCTGAAGGGAGTTCCGGAACTGATTTGTTTTTCAGACTCAAGCAGCCGATTTTTGCCGAGTATTTCTTTAGCCCGAAATGTGAGAGAGCCTTTGTTGCAAGATATTTTGGTATATTTAGTTTGAAGACAAGCGCATTCATTTTATTTGGAAGCATATAAGCTCCTGTTTTTGACTTTGGTCGCATCAAACTATATGGAAACGGCATGGGTGTCAAGGAACGTAAGGAGCGACACCTCTTTCCCGATGGGGTTGTAAACTTCGGGTAAAGCTGTTAAACTTCGGCCCAAAAGACGGAGAAGGGAATATATCCAAGGGGCAATGAGAAAGATATCGTGCGCTGTTTTTCTTTTGACGTTGTTTGTGATGTCTACGATCTGTACCGAGGTACTCGCGTCGGTTGATATCCTCAACGTCAGGCACTGGACGGCCCCCGATCACACGAGGGTGGTCTTGGACCTGACCGGTGAGACGTCCTTCAAGGTCGTACAAGAGGACCGCAGGGTATATATTGACTTGGAAGGTGCGGCCTTGCCCGGGAAGATTCCCCATACCTATGACATTGATAAATCTTCAGTCAAAGAGATCTTTCTAGTTTCCCTGCCTCACGGAGGCACCAGGGTGGAGTTGCGAGTAACGGACAATGTCAGGACGAATGTCTTTAAGCTGGGGGCCATTCTCGATAAACCCCATCGCGTGGTCATCGATGTCATGCTCCCCGATGTCGAAAAGAAGGAGAGCGAGGAGCGGGAGAAGGTAAAAGTCCTGAAAAAAAAGGTCGTGGTGATTGATCCCGGACACGGGGGCGAGGACCCGGGCGCCATAGGCCGCAGGGGGACGCGCGAGAAGCATGTGGCTTTTCGTATAGCTAAGAAGCTGGAACGGATCCTCAAAGCGAGAGGGTACGAGGCCTTTCTAACCAGAAAGGGCGACTATTTTATCTCTCTAAAAAACAGGGGGAAGATAGCCCGGGAATACGGCGCGGATATTTTCCTCAGCATCCATGCGGATGCCTGTAGAAACAGGGGCGCACGGGGGACGTCCGTGTACTGCCTGTCGACGGGGGGGGCAAGCTCCGAAGCCGCAAAGCTCCTTGCGCAGAGCGAAAACCTGTCGGATATCATAGGTGGCTCCGAGAATGGAAATGGAAACGGGGATTCCGACCCGATAGCCCTCAATATGTTGCAGACGGAGACCATAAACCGCTCCAAGGCCTTCGGCGCGATCATCCTGGAAAAGATAAAACCGGTAAATCATTTGAAATTTCCCAGGGTGCTTGAGGCCCCTTTCATGGTGCTCAAGCTCCCCGATGTCACCTCTCTGCTTATCGAAACCGCCTATATATCAAACCCAAGAGAGGAACTGATGCTCCGAAGTTCCTCCGGGCAGACCGATATTGCGTGGGCGATAGCCTACGCGGTTGATACATTTCTTCCTCTTCCCTATCCGGCGGACGAGAGGTGGTGTAAGGCAGTTCTCACCCCGGAGAAACCTTCCGGCACCGGAAAGACGGTGTATGCCACATACAGGGTGCAGAGAGGCGACAAGCTGGAAGAAATCGCCTCGAGATATGGCACGACGATGAAGGCCCTGATGGAGACGAACAAGATCAGGTCCAAGAACAGGATATACGCTGGTCAGAAGCTGAAGATACTCTCCGGTAGCCCAGCCGAACCTCCCGCGAGGCCGTCGGTGTACGTGGTAAAACGGGGCGACAAGCTGGAAGAAATTGCCTCGAGATACGGCACGACGATGAAGGCCTTGATGGAGACGAACGAGATCAGGTCCAAGAACAGGATATACGTTGGTCAGAAGCTGAAAGTACCATGCGTGTAATAATTTCCCGGAGACATCGTCCCCGTTTCCCGACGAATGGGAGGTGGTCAGAGATTTAAGAAAGATTGCAGTGCAAAGGATACACGAATACATGGAATAATCATACCTTTGTACGGTACGGGCATACAGTATGAATATACTCTCTGCAATACTTTCATCAAAGATCACGGCGGGAATCTTTCGGATACTCTTTGGTCGCCCTTGACGATACGCCACGCGTGCGAGAAGAAATAGAGGGGCGGTCAGGATTTACAACAGGGACTGTACAGCATGAGCTGAGGAGCTGCATCGTCCGGAGTTGATCAAGAAAAACAGGGACGGAAACCGCCGCTATTATCAAACCGACAAGGAACATCCTCTTTATCCCTAAATCCAAAACAGTGTGTTAAAGACCATCGACCTTGGGGTATCGTAAAAGAAACGCTGGGGCGGTCTTCCGATACAGAACGTGCTTTTGTCTTTGGTTCGATCGCGGCCATCCTTAACCGGACAGATTACGTGCTTCTGACACTGAGCAAAAAAAAGCTTGACAGAAAAGTAAGTATTTATTACTTATCCCCGGTTAGGTATGTGTTACATACTAAAACGTAGGCAAACGTTTTTTGGGAGAAAGAAGCCCCACATGCCAAGGTGTTTATTCGAACGGGGGCATAAGATTTTTCGTGAGAGCTTTCGAAAATTTCTGGAAGAGGGGGTGTTCCTTTAGAGCGAGCGCGCCGTTTTTAATCTCCTTTCGGGCCTAATTCCCCGCGGCTTGCTGCGAGAAAAGTACTGATCAGAAGTTGTTGTGATACCTCGCCCCTTGGGATGGGGCAGCTCATTTCATTTTACACCCAATACTAAGGGTAGCTATATGCTTCAAGGGAAAATAGGCTTGGGACCTCGGAATTGCCCGGAAAATTGTTGAAGAGTCAAAGAATCATATAGCTTCATTGTAGAAGGAGGAGGAAAAATGTCACATTTTCTAAGTGAAGAACAGGAATTGATGAGAAAGAACATTCGAGAGTTCGTGGAAACCGAGGTCAAGCCGAAAGCCATGGTGATTGACAAAACCGGTGAATTTCCGCTGGATCTGTTCAAGCGGGCAGGGGAACTAGGCCTGATTGGGATTTGCGTTTCGGAGGAATATGGGGGACTCGGCCAGCAGGTGTCTATGGAGAATGTGGTGATGGAGGAGGTTGCCAAGGAATTACCTGCATTGGCTGTCGTGATTGATGCGCATCTGTTGGGCATGAGAGCGATTGAGAATTATGGGACAGATGAGCAGAAGCAAAAATATCTGCCCCGCGCCGCCACAGGGGAAACGGTCCTTGCCTTAAATTGGACCGAGTCTGCCGGCAGCACCAATTATCCTGAATTTACATCGATGGGCAAATGGGATGGTGACGATCTAGTCCTTGATTGCACCAAAATATTCATAACGAATTCACATGTTGCCGATGTCAATGTCGTGCAAGGGATGGTCGATCGCAAAATGGAGGTGGCCCTTGTGGAAAAGGGGACCCCCGGCCTGGAGACGGGCGATATTTACCATAAGCTGGGCTTGCATGGATCCTATACGGGAACGGTTCGTTTCAATAATGTTCGAGTCACGAAAGACAAAATCATGGCAGTGAAGCCGGGGCTGTCCCCGGCCAGGGAGACGCTTTGTTTTTTGAATATGGCCGCTATAGCCTTGGGGATTTCCGAGGGTGCGTTTGAAAAAACGAAGCAGTATGTTCTAACCAGGACGCGTTTTGGTAAACCCTTGGGATCGTTTCAGGTCGTTGCCAATCATATCGCTAAAATGGCAACCAAGATCGAGTTGATGCGGAGCCTGACGTATGACGCCGCTCGTCGTTTTGAAGAGGGGCGGTGTGACATCATGCTCAATTTCATGGCCAAAGCGTACAGCAGTGAGGAATGTATAAAGATTACGAATCAATGTATTCAGTTACATGGAGGAGTCGGATATACGGAGGATACCGGTATTGCGCGATACATGCGGGATGCCAAGGTGACTACGATTGGAGAGCTCCCAACTGATATCCATTATGATTTCATCGCGATTCTTCAGGGAATGCCGATTAAGACAACAGTCTTTCCCTATTCGAAAGATATTTGTTAGCCGAAACTGGTTTATGAGAACCATAATCTATAAACGTGCAGTAAGGAACAATTATGAAGTTTCATCATATGTGTTTAATAGTCAGCAATATGGACGAATCCCTGAAACTGTTTCGGGACGTGTTGGGATTTACCGTTTATCAAGACCTGATAATTCCGGATGCCGCCGGGGATTTCTTTGCCCAGCAAACCCTGGATGATATTTTCCATGTCAAAGGTTCAAAATCGCGCATGGTTATAGCCGTTTCCGACGAGGGGGCCATGCTTGAACTGCAGCAACCGGAGGTTCCCAAGGTGCAAGCCGTGCCGAAAGAACACCTTCGATATGGGTATGTCGGCATTTCAGAGATAGCGTTTAGCGTCAAGAATATTGATGCATGGTTCGAAAAGATCAAGGCAGCGGGTTACGAACCTCAAACCAATTACATCTGGGGAGTGTCAGCAACCAAGGCCAAGTCTTTTCTGTTCTATGATCCGGACGGGAGTATGCTGCAGTTCTATGAGACGGTCGGCTAAGACAAAGCATTGTAAGAATCATATCATTAGCAGGGGCCTTGTTTGGGGCGCGTGGGGTAACCATGCGAAATGGCAGATCTTGCTTTATTCCTGCCTTTAGACGAAGTCTCACATATTGTAGGTCAGTGTTATAATGTTGATGGCGGCAGATCGGCTCTCTGATTATTTAGTATTCCCGTGAACACGTAAACCGATAATTAGTGTCCATCCGGAAACGCCGGTTTTGGGTTGTTTGTATTACGAATAAAAGGGCAGCGATATTTTGCTTACAGCGTTTCGGAGTTAATTTTGTTGCGTTGTATTGTTCTTTCTCAATTTA
>JAQULO010000061.1 GCA_028718565.1 Syntrophales bacterium
CGCACCTTTCTGACAACCATTCGGAAGGCAACCGAACAGATGCGGCAACTGATCGCAGATTTGTTAGCCTATTCAAGGATGGAACGCCGTTTATTGGCTTCACACGAGGTACATCCTCTCAATGTGACGCAGACCTTGCTTGCTGAACGGCAGGAAGAGATCGATGCCCGCAACGTCAGCGTTACCGTGGACATGCCCGATGTCGTGGTCAGGGCCGATCCGGAAGGGCTGGTCCAGGTCCTGCGCAACCTGCTGGACAATGCCCTCAAATTCACCGGCAAGACCCCTGATCCGCATATTGAAATCGGCGGACAGGAGGAAGAAAAACACTGTATCCTATGGGTGCGGGATAACGGCATCGGCTTCGACATGCGCTACCACGACCGCATCTTTGAGATCTTTCAACGTCTCAACCCGGTGGATGATTATCCCGGGACGGGCATCGGCATGGCCATCGTGCAAAAGGCGATGCAGCGCATGGGCGGCCGGGTCTGGGCGGAAAGCGCCCCCGGCAAAGGAACTACTTTTTATCTGGAGGTGCCGGAGTGAACAATTATAACGATATAACCAGACCTATCCTTCTCGTGGAGGACAACCCTATGGACATTGACCTGACCAAGCGGGCCTTTGTCCGGCACAAACTGGCCAATTCCATCGAGGTAGCCACGGACGGAGAAGCGGCATTGGCCTATATACCCCGCTGGGAAGCGGGCGTTCCGCCGCCGATCATCATCCTCCTGGATCTCAAACTTCCCAAGGTGGACGGGCTGGAGGTCCTGCGGCAGTTTAAATCCCATCCGCAATTCAATACCCTCCCGGTTATTGTTTTAACTTCTTCCAACGAGGATAGCGATATTCAAACCGCCTACAAGCTGGGCGCCAATTCCTACATAACGAAGCCGGTCGACTTTGATAAATTCCTCGATGTGGCCGAGCACATCGAGATCTACTGGCTGGCCGTCAACACGCCCCCGTGGGGTATACCATGAAAGTCCTCTATGTAGAAGACAACCGGCTTGATGCGGACCTGACGCGCCGCGAACTGAAAAAATCCGCCCCCGATTTTCTCATGGACGCCGTTGCCACCCAGCGCGATGCCTTGCTCGCCCTGGAAAAGAAACCCGATTACGATCTGGTGCTCGCGGATATGCGCCTTCCTGACGGGGACGGCCTGGCGATACTCACCCATATCCGTGGACGCGGGCTCCCTCTGGCGGTCGTCATTATTACCGGCCAGGGGGATGAAGAGACGGCGGTGACCGCACTCAAAGCCGGAGCCCAGGATTACGTGGTCAAGCGCGAAGGGTATCGCGACCATCTGCCGCTGGTCCTGGAAAAGGCATTGGAATGCTACCGTAAAACGTCTATCCGCTCCTCTCAGCCCTTGCGGGTGTTATATGCCGAACCAAGCGCCTCGGACGCTGACCTGACGAAGCGGCATCTGACCAATTGTGCCCCCCACATCCAACTTGAAATAATAAGAAGTGCTTCAGAGGTGTTTCAGATCCTCTCAGGCACCCCTGACGACACATACCAGGCCGTACTCCTGGACTATCGCCTTTCGGGGATGAATGCGCTGGAAATCCTGAAGGAACTGCGTCAGGTATCCGGAACGGACCTGCCCATTATCCTGATCACCGGCCAGGACGATGAAGAGGTGGCGGTTCAGGCCCTGAAACTTGGCGCCACGGACTATGTGGTCAAAAATCCCGGCTACCTTTACAAAATCCCCTCTGTCCTGGAAAATGCCGTCCACGGTGTCCAACTGGCCCGTGCACACAGGACCGTATCCCAGCTGAAGCGCCAAAATGAATTGATCCTGAATTCCGCCGGCGAGGGGATTGTAGGGCTGGATATGGCCGGCAACCATTCTTTTGTCAACCGGGGCGCCGCACGGATGCTGGGATATGAAATCTCCGAAATGGTCGGCTTGCACGGTCATTCCCTCTGGCATCATACGAAAATCGATGGCACCCGGTATCATGAAGAAGCGTGTCCCATCTATGCAGCCTGCAAGGAGGGGGTAGTCCTTCATGATCAGGAAGATCTCTTCTGGAAAAAAGACGGGACCGGGTTCCCGGTGGAATGCTCCCTCATGCCTATCTTCGAAGGAGACGGGCTGCTCGGCTCCGTTCTTACCTTTCGTGATATTACCAAGCGCAAGTGGGCCGATGCTGAGATTCGGCAGAGCGAAGAGCGTTTCCGGGCAACCTTTGAACACTCCACCGTCGGCAAGTCTCTTACGATGACGGACGGGCAATTCCTACAGACGAACAAGGCGTTTGCCGACATGCTGGGCTATACGATCGAGGAGATCCAAGAGATCAATTTCGCGCACATAACCCATCCGGACGACATGGCAAAAAGTTGGGAATGTATCCGTATCCTTCTGGCCGGCGAGCAAACCGTCTATCGGTTTGAAAAGCGGTACATCCATAAGAATGGCGATATCATCTGGACGGACGTCAGCACCACGCTGCTCCACGATGCGCAGGGAACGCCGCTGTACCTCATCACCAGCATCGTGGATATCACCGGGCGCAAGCGGGCGGAGGAGGAGCTTCGGCAAACCCTCGAAAGTCTCAGAAAAGCGTTTAACACCACCATCCAGGTCATGGTGTCCGCCGTGGAGGCAAGAGATCCCTATACGGCAGGTCACCAGTTCCGGTCGGCAGACCTCGCCCGGGCCATCGCCACGGAGATGAAACTTTCCGAAGATAGAATCGATGGTATTCGTATGGCGGGTTCCATTCATGACATCGGGAAGCTGTCCATCCCTGCGGAGATATTGTCCAAACCCTCAAAACTGTCGGATATCGAGTTCTCCCTGATACAGGAGCACCCCCGGAAAGGGTACGAGATGCTGAAGGATGTGGAATCCCCGTGGCCCCTGGCGGAGATTGTCTACCAGCACCATGAGAGGATGGACGGTTCAGGGTATCCAAGAAATCTGAAGGGGGATGAAATTATCATGGAGGCCCGCATCATGGCTGTGGCTGATGTAGTGGAGGCTATGGCCTCACACCGTCCCTATCGTCCTGCGTTGGGTATTGATGCGGCGCTGAAACAGATCGAGGACAACCGGGGGATTCTTTACGACGCGGATGTGGTGGACGCCTGTGCGAGACTGTTCAAGGAAGAGGGATACCGGTTTGAATAGGATGCCCTTCCGAGCAAAGGGAAAAGAGAGGGATGAGCCTGCTTTTTCCCGGGAATGACTCAAGGGGATCTTCAAAGGAGTGAGCGGTGGGAAAGCAAGTCAGCCCCAAACGTCGGCAGACCAAAACCACGGGGACAGATTTTAAATCTGTCCCCCCAAAAACGGATCACCCCTTCCCCATCGTGGGCATCGGCGCTTCCGCCGGCGGCCTGGAGGCCCTGGAACTTTTCCTGGGAGGCGTGCCGGAGAAGAGCGGCATGGCCTTTGTCATCGTCCAGCACCTGGACCCGACACACAAGGGCATCATGGCGGAGTTGCTTCAGCGATCCACCCCCATGCCGGTGGTCCAGATCAGGGATCGGATGAAGGTCGAGCCGGAGTGCGTCTATATCATTCCCCCCAACCGGGACCTGTCCCTCCTGCACGGGGTACTGCATCTGCTCGATCCGGAGGCGCCGCGGGGGCTTCGTCTGCCCATCGACTTCTTTTTCCGTTCCCTGGCGGATGACCTGCAGGACAAAAGCATCGGCGTCATCCTCTCGGGGATGGGCTCCGACGGCACGCTGGGTCTCCGGGCCATGAAGGAAAAGGCCGGGGTGGTCTTCGTTCAGGAACCGGCCTCGGCCAAGTTCGACAGCATGCCCCGGAGCGCCATCGACGCGGGGTTGGCCGACGTCGTCGCCCCGGCGGGGGAGCTGCCCGGCAGAATCATTGCCTATCTCAGGCACGATCCTTTCATCGACCGCCCGGACAGTTCCCTGAAGGACAAGGCCCAAAGCGCCCTGGAGAAGGTCTTCATCCTCCTCCGAACCCAGACCGGACATGACTTTTCCCTGTATAAAAAAAGCACCCTTTACCGCCGGATCGAGCGGCGCATGGGCCTCCATCAGATTGACGGGATCGCGACCTATATCCGGTATCTGCGCGAGAATCCGCAGGAAATAGGGCTCCTCTTCAAGGAGCTTCTGATCGGCGTGACCAGCTTTTTCCGCGACCCGGCGGCGTGGGAGCACCTCAAGGGGACGGTCATTCCGCAGCTTCTGACGGCCCACCCCGACAGCGGGGTAATCCGCGCCTGGACGCCGGGTTGCTCCACCGGGGAGGAGGCCTATTCCCCGGCCATTGTTTTCAAGGAGGCGCTGGAGCAGGTGAAGCCGGTCGGCGGCTTTTCTTTCCAGGTCTTTGCCACCGACCTGGATAAGGACGCCATCGACAAGGCCCGCGCGGGCCTCTATCCGGCCAACATCACGGCCGACGTCTCGGCGGAGCGCCTGCGTCGTTTCTTCATCCGGGAAGAGCGGGGCTACCGGGTGGGAAAGGAGATCCGGGAAATGGTGATCTTCGCCCCCCAGAATGTAATCATGGACCCACCCTTCACGAGGCTCGACATCCTGGTCTGCCGTAATCTCATGATTTATCTGACCTCGGAACTTCAGAAAAAGCTCCTCCCCCTCTTTCACTATAGTATGAACCCCGGAGGTATTCTGTTCCTCGGAAACGCGGAGACCATCGGCGCTTTTTCCAATTTTTTCAGCCCGCTGGACAACAGGATGCGGCTTTACCGGAGACTCAACTCCGCCATAGGGACCGAGCCGGTCGAGTTTCCCTCCTCTTTTTTTCCCGCCTTGGTCGGGGCGCCCGCACAGTCCGAGGCGGCCAAGCCGGTCCCCAACCTCCAGACGCTGGCGGATCAGTTACTCCTCACTCACTATGCCCCGGTGGCCGCGCTAACGAACGACAAGGGCGACATCCTCTACATCAGCGGACGGACGGGGAAGTACCTGGAGCCGGCGGCCGGTAAGGCCAACTGGAACATCTTCGCCATGGCCCGCGAAGGGCTGCGCTACGAACTGACGGGTTCCTTTCAGAAGGCGCTCCGGCAGCAGAATGCCGTCACGATGAAGGGCGTGCAGATACGGAACAACGGCGGGACGCAGGGAGTGGACGTCACGCTTCAGCCCATCGTCGAGCCGGAGGCCCTGCGGGGGATGGTGATGATCGTCTTTACGGAAACATCCGAGCCAGTCGAAAAGGCGAAGCCGGGCAAAGCTTCAACGGCCTCCGTCCGCAGCGCCCGGGCGGCGGAACTGGAGCGGGAGATCGAGCAGGCCCGGCATGAACTGCAAACCACCCGAGAAGAGATGCAGTCCTCCCAGGAGGAGCTGAAATCCGCCAACGAGGAGTTGCAGAGCACCAACGAGGAACTGACCACCTCCAAGGAAGAGATGCAGTCCATGAACGAAGAACTGCAGACGGTCAACAACGAGTTGCAAGCCAAGGTGGACGCGCTGTCCCGGGCCGACAACGACATGAAAAATCTCCTCGACAGCACGGACATCGCCGTTTCCAAAAGGCTGGAGGCGGAGTTGCGTAAAACGCAGGCCGCTCTGGAAAAACGGATCAGGGAACAGAAGGCGGAACTGGAGCGGTCTGAAGATCGTTTCCGTGAGGAAGAAAAACACGGACAAGGCGCGAAGAGCTCCGGCACAACCCGGCCCCGGCGAAAGGGGGGAGGATCGCCATGAAAAAGAGCCCTGTCCTTCCGGCGGATGCCGCCCGGCTGCGCCGCCGGGCGCAAGAGCGGCTGGAAAAGAAGCAGCGGGAGCAGACCGGGAACGGAGAGACGCCTCTTCCGGCGGGGGAAACACACCGGCTCGTCCAGGAACTGCAGATCCACCAGATCGAACTGGAGATGCAGAACGAGGAACTGCAGCGGTCGCGGGGGGAGGTGGAGGCGCTCCTCGACCAGTACACCGACCTCTACGACTTTGCCCCCGTGGGATACTTCACCCTGGATCGCGACGGGACGATCCGGCGGGTAAATCTCACGGGCGCACAACTCATCGGTCTGGAGCGGGGGCGACTGGAGGGACGGCGTTTCGGGCTTTTCGTTTCCGAGGCCGACCGCCCCGCCTTCAACTCCTTCCTGAAAAAGGTATTCGCAAGCGAAACCCGGGAGACCTGCGAGGCGACTCTCCGCAGGGAGGGGAAATGCCCGCCTTCACCCGAATGTTCGGATAACCGGCCGGAGACGGATAAACTCATTGTACGAATCAGGGCCATAGCCTCCGAAAACGCTCAGGAGTGCCGCGCCGTAATGGTCGACATTACCCGGCAAAAGCAGGCCGAGGCGCAGATTCTTGCTTCCCTTCGGGAGAAGGAGATTCTTCTTAAGGAGATTCACCATCGGGTCAAAAACAACCTCCAGGTGGTCTCGAGCCTTCTCAGTTTGCAGTCAGGGTATTTGAAAGACAAGCGGGCCATCGGGATATTCGATGCAAGCCGGAGCCGGATCAATACGATCGCTCTGATTCATACGAAGCTGTATCAATCGAAGAACCTTTCGGCAATCGGCGGGTCGATTGGAAGGGATGAGCCTGAATATTTACCAGACGCATCCCCGGATCGGCTATGACATCCTGAATAAAGTTGATTTTCCCTGGTCCATCGCCGAAACGGTCCTTCAGCATCGGGAGTGTTTCGACGGCTCAGGATTCCCGGGAGGGGTCAAGGGGGGTGATATTCTCCTGGAGGCCCGAATCATGGCGGTGGCGGATGCGGTCGCTTTCATGACCTCCCACCGGACGTACCGACCCGCTATGGGA
The DNA here is from genome assembly GCA_028718565.1 of Syntrophales bacterium. Classification (GTDB taxonomy): domain Bacteria; phylum Desulfobacterota; class Syntrophia; order Syntrophales; family UBA2210; genus UBA6078. The sequence goes on from JAQULO010000061.1 coordinate 6,766, forward strand.
ACAGAGAAGGCGCTGGAAGAGTTGACAGATCACAAGGGAACCCGATATGACCCGGAGGTCGTGGACGCCTGCCTTCGGCTCTTTCATGAGAAGGGGTATTCACTTGAATGATAATTTCATACGCCATCACCTTCAAGTTTGCGTTATCAGGAGGACGATAGATGAAAGGCTGGGATAAGATGAAGCCGCGGATAACAGATGTTAACCGATATTTACTGGCCCTTGTCGCAATCTGGACCGCTGGGGTTATTCTCTCTCTGGGGTTGAATTTCTACCAGTTGAAACAGTCCATCCTGAGCGTTGCCCGGACGAGCGCCGAGATTTCTCACGATAAGGACATTATCTACCGGCTGTGGGCTGCAAAGCAGGGTGGTGTGTATGTGCCTGTTTCGGAGATGACCCCTCCCAACCCGTATCTCAAGGTTCCCCACCGCGATGTAAAGACCACCGACGGTCTGTCCCTCACCCTGATCAATCCGGCCTACATGACCCGCCAGGTAAATGAACTGGCTATGGAGATGCACAATTTTCAGGGACACATCACCAGCCTCAACCCCATCCGGCCTGAGAATTCTCCGGATTCATGGGAAAGAGAGGCGCTGAAATCGTTCGAGGGCGGGGTAAAGGAGACCGTTTCCATTGAAAAGATGTCCGGGAAGGAATACTTTCGTTTCATGCGCCCCTTTGTCACGGAGAAGGCCTGTCTGAAGTGCCATGCATCTCAGGGATACAAGGAAGGGGATATCCGGGGAGGAATCAACATATCGATCCCTATGGAACCACTGAGAACTATTGAACGATCCCAACGGATTGATTTGACCCTTGCCCACGGATTTCTATGGATCATCGGTCTTGCGGGAATCGGGGTAGGTACACGACGTTTGCGGTATCAGACTCTTCAACGTGACAAAGCCGAGGAAAAGATCCTCATGCTCTCCATTACCGACCAGCTTACGGGCTTGCACAACAGACGGGGGTTTCTGGCTCTTGCCGAGCAGCAACTGAAGGTATCGGACAGGACGAAGAGGGGGGTTCTGCTCTTTTTTGCCGATCTGGACGGAATGAAGTGGATCAACGACACCCTGGGCCATAAGGAGGGGGATAACGCCCTCATTGACGTGGCGGCGGTTTTAAAAGAGTCCTTCCGGTCATCCGACATCATCGCACGGATGGGAGGGGATGAATTCGCCATCCTCGCCATCGATATGGCGGAAAAGGATGCCGACATTCACATGGCCCGGCTGCAGGATCAGATTGACCGGCACAATGACAAGGGAAACCGGAGATACCGCCTCTCAATCAGCATGGGCTGTTCCTGCTATGATCCGGAAAATCCCTGTTCGATCGACGAACTCATGGTTCAGGCCGATAAACGAATGTACGAGCAGAAGAGAAGCAAAAAATTCTGAAACAACCCATGTACTACCCGGCTCATGGATTATGATACCCCCCAGATGACATCTTCTTCCATCAGGGAGGCAAGCCAGGAACAGCCGGAAGAAGGCCCGCAAACAATACCCGGCCGTGGCCCGCAGCACGGCAAAACCGGCGGGGGCCGGTGCCACGGTGATAACTCTGAACATCCTGGTGATGAATCTGGAGAGGATGCCGCGGCTCTTTCTCCGCTTTTTTTGCGCTGTAGTCGCCCTTCTACGAAGCCGTACAGCGACTTTCGGCGTTGAGGCGTCGGATCTAAAGAACCGGGCGCGTCGGGGGTTCTCCCCACCACGTGCCCCTTCGTCCTTCCCCTAACCCCGAAGAAAATAATATCCAACTTACTAAAAGTGTGTCAGCGGAGGCTTGCCGACGGGGAAGACATTGAAACCGATCCTGAACAGGTTTTGGTGATCAAGAATATTCCTGCCGTCAAAGATGAAGGCGGGTTTTCGCATGGTTTCATATATTTTCTTGAAGTCTAACGTGGCATAGATACCCCATTCGGTCATTACGGCGATGGCGTCACACCCTGCCGCCGCCTCACAGGGGTCTTCGACAAAGGCTATCTCCCCCTTTGTGTCAGCGAGGTCTACCCCGGCATTTGCCAGGGCCCGGGGATCGGTGATCACCAGTTCGGCCCGTTCCTCAAGAAGCCTTCTGGATACGTATATCGCCGGGCTTTCCCGCGTGTCACCCGTATTGGCCTTAAAGGCGAAGCCGAAGAGGCATATCCTCTTGCCGGCGAGCGTATTGAACATGGCGCGCAGCATATTCAGAACGAAACGCTCCTTCTGGTAGTCATTGATTCGTACCACCCCGTCCCAGTAATCGGCCACCTCATCAAGACCGTACTGCCGGCACAGATAGACCAGATTGAGTATATCCTTTTTGAAACATGATCCTCCGAAACCGATGCTGGCATTCAGAAATTTGTCTCCCAGGCGGCTGTCCATCCCGACTGCGCGGGCAACTTCGGTTATGTTCGCTTCCGTCTTTTCACACAGGGATGAGATGGCGTTTATCGAGGATATCCTCTGCGCCAGGAAGGCATTCGAGACAAGCTTTGACAGTTCACTGCTCCAGATATTGGAGGTTATGATGCGTTCCCGCGGCACCCAGTTGGCGTATATCTTAACCAATTCGCCTCTCGCCCTGATTCCATCCGGTGTCTCGCGCGAGCCTATAAGCACCCGGTCCGGGCTCTCCAGGTCCTTGATTCCAGTCCCTTCAGCCATGAATTCCGGGTTCGAGAGAATATCGAAGCGAACTCCATTGGCGGTAGCGGTCAGTATCCGCTCCATCGCAAGCGCTGTTTTTACAGGGAGGGTGCTCTTTTCAACAATGATCTTAGGCGACTGCGACGCCTCGCGTATCTGCCGCGCCGTCTTCTCCCAGTATTGAAGATCAGCGGCCATACCGGCGCCCGCGCCGAACGTCTTGGTGGGAGTGTTCACGCTGACAAAGATCACATCCGCTTCTTGTATCGCCGCATCAATCCGGGTGCTGAAGAACAGGTTTCTGCCACGGGCCCCTTTCACAATCTCATCGAGACCGGGTTCGTATATGGGGAGTGTGTCCGAATTCCATGCCGCGATGCGCTTCGGATTTGTGTCGACGACCGTGACCCTGTATTGGGGACACTTGCGGGCTATCATCGCCATCGTCGGACCACCGACATACCCCGCCCCGATGCACAGAATGCTTTTTTCAAAGGCCATATCTTCTTCCCTCCAGAGTCACACGGCAGGAACACGGACAAAAAAACCATCGCGAAAAGGGGGACAAGCCAAAGGTCATCCCCCATTTCTTGTTGGAGGCGGCAACCGGACCCGAACCGGTGAACAACGGTCTTGCAGACCGTCGCCCCACCTTGACAACCACTCGATATCTATCGTAATTTCAAATCAACAACTCGCTCTGTTGTTGATTTTAGGGGGACTTCGTCCGGAATTTTAACCGCATTCAACGTATGATCCGCCCCGGGGTGCCGATACTTCGTCGCCAGATATATACTCCGTTTCCTTTTCTTTCAACCTTTTTCCCTTTTTCAAGGATCGAGGCGAGCATTACCCTTTGAACTGTTCTTGAGGCTATGGCTCACAGCAAACCCTGTCTTTCCCGTTTTCTTTACACCGGTACATGAACTGATCCGCCCGTTTAATGAGGGATTTTATCTCTTCCTGCGGTTTGTGTTGCGCAAGACCGATGCTCACCGTCATATGTACCTCTTCATCCGGCGCCGGGACAAAAGACTCTTTTTTGAATTCGGTCCTGATTCTTTCCGCCGTAACAGCGCCAGCCTCTTTTGTGGTCATCGGCAAAACGATCGTAAATTCCTCGCCGCCATAACGGTAGGCGGAATCCGTCTCGCGCAGGCATCTTTTGACCACCAGGCCGAGTCGCGATAATACCTGGTCGCCTTCGACGTGACCGTACGTGTCGTTGAATACCTTGAAATTGTCGAGGTCAAGCATGAGGAGGGTTAAGGGCTGTTTGTAGCGGTTTGCCCGGTCTGTTTCCATTTTAAGCTGAACGTAAAAATGACGGGAATTGTAGAGTTGGGTAAGGCCATCGACAATACTGAGTTCGCGGTATCTGCTTTCGCTACTCTTCAGCGCCTCGATCGCAGCCTCCCGTTGAGACTCCGCCCGTTTACGCTCCGTGATATCCGCAATACTGGACAGGACGTGTTGTTCACCGTTGATCACTATGATCTCCGCTGAAAAAAGCCCCGTGACCGCTTCCCCGTTTTTTTTCCGGAAACACCGCTCCAGCCCTTTCACCTTCTCAGCCTTTGACAAGGTTTGGATAACGGCGGCGCGATCCTCCCTATCCTCCCAGAGGCCCAAGTCCATCGTTTTTCTCCCCAACACCTCGGCACGATCATACCCCGTGATGGCGACGAAGCCTTCATTCACGTCGGTCACAGTCCCATCGGACAGGCGGGTGAGCGTGATGGCGTAGGGGGCGGAATGAAAGGCCTTGAAAAATTTTTCTTCCTGGGCGCCGATCTCCATGAGCAGGCGCTTGTTCACCATCAGGACCAGACTGTAGGTCAGCAGGATTAAGAGAATCAGGTAGGAGACAAGCACCAGCGTCTGAAAGGCACCCGATTGTAAATATTCACCTCCTGCATGCGCCCCGATGAAATACTCGGCGATTCGGACGATGTTGAGCACGCAGTACCCACCGCATACCAAGGTTACGTCGAAGATCAGGGGGCGCATTGCGGCTTCGACCCGGTACCAAAGGAACCACAGGTATTGAAGAAAAATGATCAGCATACCCACCGACAAGATCAGGATACGCAAGTGCAAATCGGGATGAACGAAGGTGGCATAGGTGTAAGCACCAATATACAAAACGACCAGAAGATAGTTGTGGACCTGCGGGCCTTTTTTTTCAAAAAACCGTTCCAGCCCCATATACCCTGCAATCGCCCCCCCGATGATCATGGTATTGGCAACGACAATAGACACCCAGTCCGGGATGACGCCGCGCAGGACGATCAGGACGAGCGCGGCCGCTTGCAGGGCGAAGGTGAAGATCCAGAAGGCCATGCCGGCGAACCGGTTGCGGCTCTGCCGCCACAATTGCACGGCGAACAGCGTACAGATAATGTAAGTGATAATGCTGAGAAAAATAACCGTGCGCATATCAAGGCTGTTCATGCCAGCACCTCATGATGTTTTGGTCAATATCCGATGACTTAGCACGGATGCGTCCCCGCTCATCCCTCGTCCAGGTTGTACCCCTTCTCCCGAAACAATCTTAAACAGGCATCTGCGACGGCGTTGTCGTAAAAGATACCTCTGTTCTTCTCAATTTCATCCAAGGCCACATCAATGCCCAAGCCGGGACGATAGGGCCTGTGCGAGGCCATGGCCTCCACCACGTCGGCAACAGCAAGAATGCGTGCCTCAACGATAATTTCTTCCCCCTTCAGATTTCTTGGATACCCTGAGCCATCCATCCGTTCATGATGCTGATAGACAATTTCCGCTAATGGCCAGGGCGACTCCACATCCTTCAGAATCTCATACCCCTTCCGGGAGTGTTCCTTGATCAGGGAAAACTCGATATCCGACAGTTTTGTGGGCTTAGACAATATCTCCGCGGGGACCGACAATTTCCCGATGTCGTGGATGGACGCGGCCATGTGGATGCCCTCGATCTTATCCTCTGAAAACCCCATCTCGGTGGCAATGGCGTGGGATAGATCGGCGGAACGTCTCTGGTGACCGGCAGTATAGGCATCTCTTACCTCCACTGCGGACACCATGACCTGGATGGTCGTGTTGACTGCCCTCCTGAGCGTGTCAAGATTATGCAGAAGTTGTTCCTCCGCTTTTCTACGCTCGGTAATATCACGGGTTACACCCAGGATGCCCATTGGTAGCTGATTTTCATCTCTGATAAAGGAGACCTTCACCTCTGTCCACACGGTTGTTCCATCTTTTCGTCTCATCTCCAATTGAAGTGTCCGGGATATAGGAATATCTCTATGTCCTGATTTTTCGAGTTCCATAATTTCGGACAGGGTCCCCATGGCCAGTTCCCGGGAGGAAGGCGTCAGTGTCTGGTAAGCCGGTTGTTTGACCACCTCTGCCGGTTCGTATCCTCTCAGAATTTTTACGGAAGGGCTGACATAGGTGTACTTCAGGTCCATATCCAAAACGAAAATAACGTCTTTGGCATTATCGGCCAGCAGGCGATATTTGTTTTCACTTTCCTTCAAAGCCTCCTGCGCCCTCTTATGATCAGTAATGTCCCGGGTAATGTTGAGAATATGGGGTACGCCATTGAGATCGATCAATGAGGCCGACATCAATCCGTATCGGATGTCACCGCCCTTCATTCTAAAGGCGGCTTCAAGATTATTGACTTCCCCGTCTTTTGTTAATCCGGTCACCAGCTTTTGTCTGTCCTCAATATTGTCCCAGATATTATATTCGATTGAGGTTTTCCCGATGATCTCCTCTTCCGTATATCCCGTAATCCTGGTGAATTCCGGATTAATTGAGACATACATGCCGTCTTCGAAACGGTTGATGTTTATGGAATCCGGGCTGGTATTAAAAGCCTTGTGGAATTTATCCTCACTCCTGGTTAACGCCTCCGCCAGCCGCTCTCGCCGCAGACGGTTGGCTATTAACATTCCCAGCAAGGCAGTTGCCAACGGGTATATTACTATGACAGGCAGTGCGATTTTTAACAGTACTCGCAGAGCCGTCTCCCAGGGGAGTGTAAACATCATGGCCAGCATGACAATATGAATTACAATACCGAACAGGTAGAGTTCGCGCCAGGAGATTTCGGCCAAGGGCCGCCGGCAAAAATATTGCCAGGCGATCCCGATTGTCCCTGACGTGAGGATCACGGCAAGACCTGCCGGGACACCTGCTCCTCCCTGATAGAAACGAAGCGCCGCGGTCATCGCCATCGCCAGTGCGGTGGGAAGAGGCCCGAAGAAGAGTCCGGCGATGCCAAGCAATACCGAACGCGTATCAAATATGATTCCCGGCACGAATGTCCAGGGGGTCAGCATCACGGTGACACCGATAATACCGAGAGCGAGGCCGAGGAGCGCTCCCCGGAACGACGATTGCTCTCTACGCCACCGGCCGGCGGCCACGTCAAAGATGAACGCCGCTGCCAGCAACAAGGCGGCGTTTTGAACTAGTCCGACAAAGGATATGTCGTTCATAATGAGGCTCCTTGATGTCGTCCGACTTCGTGTTGGTATATATGGATCGCTAATAGTGGGTCTACAACAAGCATTCCCGGAATGCCGTATCCTGTCTGTTGAGCGATTTAGATCTGTTCGTTCCGCATCTCCGGTTTAATCCGGTCCAATGGCAGTTTGCAGAGGAGCCGCCGTGTCTCTCCCGCCGTCGCTGGGATGGGGTTTTGGCTGTAATCCGGCATGGTTACCAAGAACAGCCAATTATGGATACCAGGAAACAATCAACCAAATCTTCAAAAATAGATTCTTAAAACTCATCCAATTGTAAAAAAGTCGGTTTCACTTACAAGTCCACGACGCGCGGTATCGACGTTAGGTGAGGATTCCGAGGAATAATCACGTCTCTACAAGCTGAAAACCCTTCTCCCTAAATAATCTTAGACGGGCGTCTACGACGGCGTTGTCGTAACAGACACCTCTGTTCTTCTCGATTTCATTCAGGGCCAAATCAATGCCCAAGCCGGGGCGATAGGGCCTGTGTAAGGCCATGGCCTCCACCACGTCGGCAGCGGCGAGAATGCGCGCCTCGATGATAATTTCTTCCCCCTTCAGCTTTCTTGGATACCCTGAGCCGTCCATCCGTTCATGGTGCTGATAGGCAACCTCCGCCAGGGGCCAGGGGGATTCCACATTCTTCAAAATTTCATATCCACTCCGGGCGTGTTCCTTAATCAGGGAAAACTCGGGATCCGACAGTTTTGTGGGCTTAGACAATATCTCCGCGGGAACCGACAACTTCCCGATGTCGTGGATGGACGCAGCCATGCGGATGCCTTCGATCTTGTCCGGTAAAAATCCCATCTCGGTGGCAATGGCGCGGGATAGATCGGCAGAACGTCTC
>JAQULO010000062.1 GCA_028718565.1 Syntrophales bacterium
GTGTGCTCTTCCGATCTTCAAGATGGGCAAAATCGGGCAGGCCTTTGTCGCGGACACCAGGACGGTCCTTTTGATCGACGAGATCGACAAGGCCGATACGGATTTCCAGGATGACATGCTGGACGTTCTGGATCAAATGGAATTTGATATTATAGAGACAGACAAGACCATCTCGGCGAAACACCGTCCCGTTATCATTATCACCTCCAACGCAAAGAAGGACCTCTCGGATCCCTTCCTCGGGCGCTGCAATTTTCACCATATTGCCTTCCCTAAGGAAGACACCATGCGCAGGATCATCGGAGTTCACTTCCCTGATATGGGGAAAGAAATAACGGACGCCTGCATCAGGACCTTTTACGCCCTGAGAAAGCTTGAGGGGATTGAGAAGAACCCCGCCACCCGGGAACTTATCAACTGGATACGGGCGCTGAAGGCCGACCCCGATTTTAAGCTGTCGCTCCTCAATCAGGGGAATGTCCCGTATCTGGGTGTTCTGTATAAAAAGAGCCCGGACGTGAAGGTGGTCAGCAGTGCCATTGGTCGCAAAGGCAGGTAGGAGCCGCCATACGGCAGGTTCACAGGGGTAAAAACAGTGTTTATCAGTTTCTTCTATAATCTCAGAGATCGGGGAATTCCGGTTACCCCCACCTCCTTTCTAAGGCTGCAGCGGGCCTTAGGTATGGGGGCTATCCGCTCTTTGAACAGTTTCTATGTTATCGCGCGCGCCCTGCTGGTCAAGAGCGAGCGGTATTTCGATATATATGATCAGGTCTTCGCGCACCACTTCGAAGGGGTGGAGCTTCCCGAGCCGGGAGAGACGGAGCTGGGCGAGATTGCGAAGCTGCTCCTGGAAGAGTGGCTGAAAAATCCGGAGGGGGTCGCCGCCGCCCTCGGTGCCAAGGAGGAGGATCTGAAGAAGATGACTCCTCAGGAGTTGGAACAGTATTTCCTCGATCGTCTCAAGGAGCAGACCGAAGCCCACCATGGAGGAAGCAAATGGATCGGCACCGGCGGAACCTCGCCTGTGGGACATTCAGGCTTTCATCCCGGAGGGATGCGTGTCGGGGGTGTCTCTCACAACCAATCGGCGGCCAAGGTGGCCCTTGATCGACGCTACCGGGATTACTCTCAGGAAGGGCCCCTCACCCAGGCACAGATGGGGGAGGCATTGAAGAAGCTCCGCCGGATGGTGCCCGTCGGCCCTCTGGATGTGGTCAATGTGGACAGGACTATTTATCAGACCATGAAGAATGCTGGTGAGATAGAGATCGTCTTCGACCGCCGCCTCGCGGATCGGTTGAAGGTTGTCTTGATGATTGATAACGGCGGCTGGTCCATGGATCCCTATATCCCTCTAGTGCAGACACTCTTCGATTATGCGAGAAACCAGTTCAAGGATCTCAAGACCTACTTCTTTCACAACACCATTTACGACATGGTTTGGGCTGATCCCGCACGGTACCGTAAATCCGAGCTGATCACGGACTTCATCAAGAGGGATCCCGAGACGAGGATCGTCATTGTAGGTGATGCCAGCATGGCGCCTTATGAGCTGGTGGATGCAGAGGGCTCGATCTATTTTGGGGAAAGGAAGCGGAGGCCCAGCCTTGACAGTCTCCAGTTTCTCGCCCAAACCTTTCGTCACTCAGTCTGGCTCAATCCTCGCTCCAGGAACGGATGGACAAATACATGGACCACTGATGTTATACGCAAGGTGTTTCCCATGTTCGAGCTTTCTCTGGATGGTCTGGACGGTGCCGTAAGCCACATGATGTCTCGGAATTAAAGCCTACTGAAAAAGTCAAAACTTGTCGATTCACGATCAGGTTACCCGTGACATGCTTTGCGTCAGGCGATCGTGACGATACCCCACAACGATGGTGCCCGCCAGTTTTGCCTATACTGCGGCCCAACTCATCCTGACGAGGCAGTCTTTGCGGGGCCGACCCCGTGGCGAGCCGGATAGTCGTATTCTGTGCTTGCGGCAATACTTCAGATTTTCACGAATTTGGCAAAGCCCGGCGACATGCACCGAAGCGGACCCCAAGTCAAGTACAATTTTCTCCGGAATTAGTATTGACATTCCGCCGAACCGTATGTTAGGTCTCACCCCTGTTACTGGGGCTGTAGCTCAGTTGGGAGAGCGCTTGAATGGCATTCAAGAGGTCGTCGGTTCGATCCCGTCCAGCTCCACCATTTGCGTTTGACAAACCCGTCTCCCCGGGGGCATTCCCTTGGGCGGCGGGTTTTTCTGTTTTCGGTTATTTCAAAGGGTCTTGACCCCTTCTACATCAATCACAGTCCATTTTCCATTCGCCGGGTTCTGAAGTGGTCCCCAAGTCGAGGACACGTTTTGATCCGGAGATTGTGCAAACTTTCGAAGGAACCTGGATGTCTGGTAAAGTAACAGCTTTCTGGGTAATAAGTGTCGCAGCCGCGACCCTTATTACCCTTGCATGCCGCCTACGGTTGCCGCCGGGTTCGGGCTTCGGGTGTCCACAATCCGGGGACCGGGACTGCCGGGAGTGAGCCCGACGATTGCAATGTGTCCCCTTCGTAGAGGACCTGTTCCAGAAAGAGCCCTGAAGGGGGCGCGGTGAGCCGGGCCGGCAGATCGGATGGGCCGTGAAGCATCCCCTCCACGTCCTGAGACGACAGAGCCCCCCGCCCCACTTCCACGAGAACCCCCACGATGCGGCGGACCATCTTCCACAGGAAATGGGACCCGGCGATCCTGAAGGCGATGAGGCTGTTGGCCCCCAGGAGTTCCACCAGGTCTATCTGCGCCAGCGTCGAGGTCTCCTTGCCGATTCGTTTGTCCGCGAAGGAGGCAAAATCGTGAAATCCTGAAAAGAGTTGTCCCGCCTCAGTCATTGCTTTGTAGTCGAGGCGGTCACTGATCCACCAGACGTAGCGTTTTCCAAAGGCTGTCCGGTGCTTCGAGATCAGGTAGACGTAACTTCTGGACTGGGCGTGGTGGCGAGCATGGAACCGGGGTGAGGCCTGCTCTACCCTGATGATGTTGATGCTGGCAGGGAGTATGTTGTTGAGCCCTTCCATAATCTTGCGGGGTTCCATTTTTTTCTTTGTTTCCAAATGGGCCACCTGGGCCAGGGCGTGAACACCGGCGTCGGTTCGTCCTGCTCCCTGGATATCCACGTCGGCGCCGGTAAGTTTAGCCGCCGCTTTTATCAGGGTTTCCTGGACGCTCTTGGCATTCTTCTGGGTCTGCCACCCGCGGTATCCGGTTCCATCGTACTCCAGGGTGATCTTGTAGTTGTGCATGCGGCCTCCTGTGTTTGTGGTTTACAAGCTGACAGTATCGTCTGATTGACGGAGGAATATCAAACATTTTATTGCCTCAATTTTCTATTGACAATGGCCTCTTTCTGTATTATCAAGGGACCTCATTTTCTGGGAGGGTACAGATGTCGACTCGAAACCTTATTGACATCATCATAATTAGCGGGCTCCTTATAGGAGGGCGCATATGTGTGGCTTGATGATGGAGTAGGTTTCCCAAAAAAGAAAAGATCAAAAATCCGTTATCAGGTTTGCTGATAGCGGATTTTTTGCTTTTGGAGAGGTAGTTTTTTATGGATAGATCGGATGTCTTGATTTACGATACCACACTGAGGGACGGCACACAGGGGCACCAGATAAGCTTTTCCGCGGAGGACAAACTGCGCATAGCCGCGAGGCTGGATGACGCCGGTTTTCACTACATAGAGGGTGGATGGCCGGGTTCGAACCCCCGGGATATGCGATTTTTCAGGATGGCCGGAGAAATAGTGTTCAAGAGCGCCCGTCTGACGGCGTTCGGCAGCACCAGGAAATCTGGTTTATCGGCCGATGCATGTTCCAATATACAAGCCCTGCTGGGGGCCGACACCCCGGCGGTGGCCATTTTCGGGAAGAGCTGGGACCTCCATGCGACGGAGATCATGGGGATCTCGCTGGATGAGAATCTTTCGCTGATCGACGATTCGGTCCGGTATCTGAAGTCGAAGGGCAAAGAGGTGCTCTACGACGCGGAGCATTTTTTTGACGGATACAAGCACAATCCCCGGTACGCCCTTAGGACGATACAAGTCGCGCTGGAGGCCGGGGCCGACATGATCGTCCTGTGCGATACGAACGGAGGGACCCTCACGTGGGAGCTGAGCGGGATCGTGCAGGAGGTGGCATCCTTGATTTCCCCGGCTCAGTTTGGTATTCACGCTCACGACGATTGCGGTCTGGCGGTTGCCAATTCACTCTCCGCTGTCACGCTCGGGGCAACCATGGTACAGGGAACGGTTAACGGGTATGGTGAGCGGTGCGGGAATGCCGATCTGATCTCCGTCATCGGCAATCTTGAACTCAAGATGGGCAGGAGGAGTCTCCCTGAAGCATCGGTCAGGTGTCTGACCTCCCTGTCGCGTTATGTCAGCGATGTGGCGAATATCCCCCCTGCCCGGTCGAAACCCTTTGTCGGGAGCAACGCCTTTGCCCACAAGGGGGGGGTGCACGTGAGCGCCATCTTGAAGAATCCCGTGGCCTACGAGCACACCGATCCGGAACTCGTGGGGAATCGACGCGCGGTGATTGTGTCGGACCTCTCGGGAAAAGGCAACATCGAACACAAGGCAAGGGAGTTGGGGATTGATCTTGGAACTGGCAACGGCGTCAGTGAAAAGATCGTCCGTGACATCAAGAAGATGGAGGATGAAGGGTATCAGTTCGACACCGCCGATGGCTCCCTTTCCTTGTTGATGAGAAAAGCGATCGGCGCCTTCGAGGAACCCTTCCGTCTCGAGTCCTTTCGCGTGATAGATGAGAAGACGAAGGACAACTCCTCACACTCACAATCGACGATCAAAATATCCGTGGGCGAGGAGCACGAAATCACCGCCGCCGAGGGGAAGGGGCCCGTCAACGCCTTGGATAACGCCCTGAGGAAGGCATTGATCAAGTTTTACCCTCGTATCAGCGAGATGCACCTTGTAGACTTCAAGGTCAGGATTCTGGAGGGGACCGATGGTACGGCGGCGAAGGTGCGCGTCCTGCTGGAATCGCGCGATGACAGCGATGTGTGGACGACAACCGGGGTATCGGAAAATATCATCGAGGCAAGCTGGCATGCGCTGGTCGACAGTATGCAGTACAAGTTGAGCAAGGATAATGGCAGCAATAATGCTCTGGAGGGAGACAAATGAAAGCAGAAAAGGACAGGGTGTTTATATTCGATACGACACTGCGTGATGGGGAACAGGCCCCCGGGTTCAGCATGAACCCCGGGGAGAAGCTCAGATTCGCGAAGCAGCTCGAACGGCTGGGTGTCGATATTATCGAGGCTGGGTTCCCTATTGCCTCCGACGGGGATTTTGAGTCGGTCAGGCAGATAGCCGGAGTGATAAAGAAGTCCCAGGTTGCCGGTCTTTGCAGGACCAGTCTGGGCGATATTGACAGGGCGTGGGACGCGATCAAGGCCGCGGCCTTTCCCCGGATACATACCTTTGTCTCGACGTCCGACATACACCTCAACCACATGCTGAGGATGACGAGGGCACAGGTTCTGAAAGAGGCGTGCGCAGGGGTGAAACATGCCCGCAGTCTGACCGAAAATGTTGAATTCTCGGCACAGGACGCTACGCGGACCGACCGCACGTACCTGGCGGAGATCGTGGAGGCCGTCATAGACGAGGGAGCCACGACCGTCAATATCCCCGATACCGTCGGGTATGCCATGCCGGAGGAGTTCGGCGAACTGATAGCATACCTGTTCGATACCGTGGGCAACATTCACAAGGCCGTTATATCGGTTCACGCTCATGACGACCTCGGCGTCGCGGTCGCCACCTCCCTCGCCGGTCTGAAAGCGGGGGCGCGGCAGGTGGAGTGCGCGGTAAACGGTATCGGTGAGCGGGCGGGGAACGCCTCGCTGGAAGAGGTTGTGATGGCCCTTGAGACGAGAAGAGACATCCTGGGGCTCCGCACGAATATCAGGACAAAACACATCTATCCCACGTCGAGACTCCTGGCCGAGATAACGGGCGTTGAGGTGCAGCCGAACAAGGCGATCGTCGGGGCTAACGCCTTTGCCCATGAATCCGGGATTCACCAAGACGGCCTCATCAAGGAGAAAACAACATACGAGATCATGACCCCCCAGACGGTGGGGGTTTCGGAGACGAATATCGTACTGGGAAAACACTCCGGACGGGCCGCCATCAGGGAACGCCTCAGAAAGATGGGATTTGATATTGCCAAGGAGGATGTTGATGCGGTATTCAAACGGTTCAAGGAACTCGCGGACATAAAAAAGGAGATGTTCGACGAGGATCTGGAAGCGATCATTGCCGAGGATGTATTCAGAAGACCCGACAAGTACAAGCTTCTGTACCTCAGCGTAGTGAGCGGCAATGCGACCATTCCAACCGCAACCGTTCAGATGGAAATAGACGGCGAGGTTATGCGGGAGGCCTATTGTGGTGTGGGGCCGGTTGACGCAACCTTCGCCACCATCAGGAAAATTACGGGTACGAGTCATCGCCTGGTCAGATATCAAGTGCATGCCGTGACGGAGGGGACCGACGCCCAGGGGGTGGTGACTGTTCAGCTTCGGTACAAAAAGCGTATCGTTTCAGGACGGGGGTCGGACCCCGATGTCCTCGTCGCGTCGGCAAAGGCGTACATCAACGCGCTGAACAGGATCGAATCTTTCCAGATGATCAACCACGCATAGCCGGCGTCCTGGCGGCGGAAACCATTAAAGATAAGAAGACGGGAGATACAGACATGCCGATGACCATAACGGAGAAGATTCTGGCCGCTCACGCAGGGCTGGATCGGGTCTCCCCCGGAGACCTGATAGAGGCGAAGGTTGATGTAGCCCTCGCGAATGACATAACGGCTCCCCTTGCCATCAAGGTATTCAACGAGATAGGAACCGAGGAGGTATTCGACACCGACAGGGTGGTCCTTGTGGCCGACCACTTCGTTCCCAATAAGGATATTGCCTCGGCGCAGCAGGTCAAGCTCGTGCGCGAGTTTGCCAGAAGCCAGGGGCTAAAGAACTACTTCGAGGGGGGAGAATCGGGGATAGAGCACGTGATCCTTCCGGAGAAGGGACTGGTTCTCCCCGGGCAGCTTATCATCGGTGCCGACAGCCATACCTGTACGTACGGAGCCCTGGGGGCGTTCTCCACGGGCGTGGGAAGCACCGACCTCGGGGCGGTGATGGCCACCGGCGAGATATGGCTCAAGGTTCCGCCGACCATTCTGTTGCGGTATGAGGGGTCCCTGCGGCCCCACGTGGGGGGGAAGGACTTGATTCTGCACACGATAGGTCTCCTCGGTGTCGAGGGTGCCCTGTACTGCGCCATGGAATTTTCCGGCTCCGTTATCAGAAATCTCCCCATGCATCAGAGGTTCACCATGTCGAATATGGCCATTGAGGCAGGCGGGAAAAACGGGATCATAGCGCCGGATGAGACGACACTCGCCTACGTTGCCGGGAGGACGTCCGCACGATTCGAAATCTTTAAAAGTGATCCCGATGCCGGCTATGACCGGGTGATCGACATCGACGTGAACCAGATAGAACCGCAGGTCGCCTTTCCTCACCTCCCCTCGAACGTACGTCCGGTCTCTACGGCAGGAGGTGTCACGATTGACCAGGTTGTTATCGGTTCATGCACGAACGGCTGGCTGGAAGACCTGCGTGATGCGGCAAGGGTCCTGAAGGGGAGAAAGGTCTCGGCGGGGCTGCGGCTCATCGTCATGCCCGGCTCTCCTCTGATATACAAGATGGCTATGCAGGAGGGCATTCTGGAGACATTCCTGGATGCGGGGGCCGTTATCGGCCCGCCCTGCTGCGGACCTTGTCTGGGCGGACACATGGGTATACTCGCGTCGGGTGAGCGGGCCGTGGCCACAACAAATCGTAACTTTATCGGAAGAATGGGCCATCCGGAGAGCGAAGTCTATCTTACTAACCCCGTCGTCGCCGCCGCGTCCGCAGTCCTGGGTAGGATCGGCGGACCCGATGAACTATAGTGAAGAGGATTTTAAAGGGATGGAGAAGATGAGAGTGGAAGGAAGAATATGGAAATTTGGTGACGATGTGGACACGGATGTCATCATCCCCGCACGGTACCTGAATGTTTCCGCCGAGGCCGAACTGGCAAAAAACTGTTTCGCCGATATCAGGCCCGATTTTGCAACAGATGTTGCGGCTGGGGACATCCTTGTCGCCGGGAAGAACTTCGGATGCGGGTCCTCACGTGAACACGCGCCACTGGCGATAAAGGCGGCGGGTATCAGGGTGATCATCGCCGAGAGCTTCGCCCGTATCTTTTACCGGAACGCCTTTAATATCGGCCTGCCCCTCCTGGAGTCGGTTGAGGCATCACAGGGGTTATCCGACGGTGAGAAGGCCGTCGTCGATCTTGCCTCCGGAAGGATCGAGGGGGGGGGCGATACCTTTCAGGCCAAACCGATCCCCGATTTCATGGCGCAACTGATCGCCGCAGGGGGGCTGGTGGCCTATGTCAGGAAGGTGAAGGTCGCAGGGTAGGGAAGAAGAACAAAGGGGAGGGGTGCGCCTCCCCTTTGTTCAAGCCTCACACGAGGGCCCGAGGGCCTTTCCCTCACGCAGAAAACGCCTAGGCTCCCAAGGTGCTATTGAGCGGTTATATGTCGTGCGATCTCACTCCCCATCTCGGCCGTTCCGATGATCTTGCCGGTGGCTGCAACGATATCGGGGGTATGGTTTCCTGAATTCAGAGCATGTGCAACGGCCTGTTCAATTGCCTCGGCAGCTTTCTCCTGGCGCAGCGTATAGCGCAGAAGCATAGCAGCCGACAGTATCTGGGCGATGGGATTTGCAATGCCCTTTCCCGCGATATCGGGGGCCGATCCGCCCGCCGGCTCGTACAGGCCGAACCCCGTTTCGTTCAGGCTGGCCGATGCCAGGAGGCCCATGGAACCGGTCAGCATGGCGCATTCATCGGAGATGATATCACCGAACATGTTGCCGCACAGGAGCACATCGAACTGGTGGGGGTCTCTGACGAGTTGCATGGTCGCGTTGTCGATATACATATGATTCAGCGCGACATCGGGGTACTCCTTCCCGACCCCGGTTACCACCTCCCGCCATAGGACCATGGAGGTCAGGACGTTGGCCTTATCGATTGACGTCACCCGTTTTTTTCTCAGACGGGCCGCCTCAAAGGCCATCCGGGCGATTCGTTCGATCTCACCGCGCGTGTATATCATCGTGTCAAAGGCCGCCTCTTCCAGGCCGCTCCCCTTTCTCCCCTTGGGGGTTCCGAAGTAGATGCCCCCGGTAAGCTCGCGCACGCAGAGGATATCAAAACCGTTTCTCACGATGTCGGGGCGCAGCGGACTGGCGGCCGCGAGGGTGGGGAACACCCTGGCCGGTCTGAGGTTGCAGAACAGGCCGAAGTGTTTTCTTAAGGGGAGGAGCGCCGCCCGCTCAGGCTGCCTTTCGGGGGGAAGAGTCTCCCACTTCGGTCCTCCCACGGAGCCGAAGAGGATCGCGTCGCTCGTCTCGCACAGTTTCAGGGTGGAGGAGGGGAGGGCCTCGCCGTGTCTGTCTATCGCGTATCCCCCCACATCAGCGAAGGCATAACTCAGGTCAAGTGAGAATTTTTTCTGTACGGCTTCCAATACTTTGACCGCTTCTTCCATGATCTCCGGGCCTATCCCGTCTCCCGGAAGTATCGCAATCTTTTTCACAATCCGTCTGTTCCTTTCACTACATGAATCATGATTTCCCCGGACTGCCTGCGTAGCGGGGAGGTGCACACCTTACTCACAATAGACGAATTATTGCAACAGCTTTTGCGTGGCGATCGGTATTTTATATTGACTTACAAGGGTCAAAATGTTAGTGGTGTGCCCTTTTCATGGGTTGACGCCGATAGCAGCGGGGAAGTGAAGATATGCTCGATATAAAGTTCGTGCGGGAAAACATCGATCTTGTCAGGACGAAGCTGGAGGAACGGGGGGACGCCGTCGATCTGGACCAGTTTGTTGCGATGGATCGAAGGAGGAGGGATATCCTCCAGGAAGTAGAAGCCCTCAGGAACGAGAGAAACAACGTCTCGAAGGAGATAGGCGCTCGCAAGAAGAGCGGGCAGGACTCGTCCGATCTGATAGAGAAGATGGGGAGCGTATCCTCCCGGATAAAGGATCTGGACGAATCGCTCAAGGAGACCGAGGCGCTGCTGGGCGGTCTGACCATGACCATCCCCAACATACCGCATGCGTCGGTCGTCTGCGGTAAGGGGGACGAGGACAATCCCCTGGTGCGACAGTGGGGGGGGAAGCCAACGTTTGATTTTGAACCGAAAGCCCACTGGGATATCGGTGAGGATCTGAATATACTGGATTTTGCCCGCGGGGCCAAGGTAACCGGCGCGCGCTTCACCCTGTATCGGGGCGCGGGGGCCCTGCTGGAGAGGGCGCTGGTCAACTTCATGCTTGATCTCCACACGACCCGGCACGGGTACACCGAGGTGTTCACCCCGTTCATGGTGAACAGCGAGAGCATGACAGCAACGGGACAGCTCCCCAAATTCGAAGAGGATCTTTTCAAGATAACGGGCACGGACTACTATCTCATTCCTACGGCGGAGGTTCCTGTCACCAATATACACCGGGATGAGATACTGGATGAAAAGGACCTGCCGATTTTCTATGTTGCCTATTCCGCGTGCTTCCGCGCAGAGGCGGGTTCCTATGGAAAGGACACGCGGGGGTTGATACGACAGCACCAGTTCAACAAGGTAGAGATGGTGAAGTTCACCAGGCCGGAAGAGTCCTATGACGAACTGGAGAAACTGGCCTCCAACGCCGAAGAGATCTTAAAGAGGCTCGGCATCCATTTCCGGACCGTCTCCCTCTGTACGGGTGATCTGGGATTTTCCTCCTCGAAAACGTACGATCTGGAGGCGTGGATGCCCGGACAGAACGCATACCGGGAGATATCCTCCTGTAGTAATTTTGAGGCGTTCCAGGCCCGCAGGGCGGGGATCAGGTTCCGCCGCAGGGAGGGTTCGAAGGTTGAATATGTCCATACGCTCAATGGTTCCGGACTTGCCGTGGGGCGGACGGTGGTCGCGATTCTGGAGAACTACCAGCAGAAAGACGGAAGCGTGATTGTCCCTGACGCCCTCAAACCCTATATGAATGGGGTTGACAGGATAGTACGGAATAAGTAGAGTACCGTCGTTGTGCAGAACCGGAGGGATGGCCGAGTGGTCGAAGGCGGCGGTCTTGAAAACCGTTAACCGAAAGGTTCGCGGGTTCGAATCCTGCTCCCTCCGCCATATAACTGTAGATGCTGTCTGCGCCTACAGGTTGGTTTTTAAGTAGGACCTCGATAGTACAAGACAGATCACGGAAGTGGAGAGATGGCTGAGTGGCCTAAAGCGATCGCCTGCTAAGCGATTGTACGCCTCAAAAGGTGTACCGGGGGTTCGAATCCCCCTCTCTCCGCCAGAATTATCATGTGCGCCCATGGCTCAGCTGGATAGAGCGTCGGACTACGAATCCGGATGTCGGAGGTTCGAATCCTCCTGGGCGCACCATTGAAAACAGGGGGTTACGGGTCATAAAAGTGGCTTGTGACCCCCTGTTTTTTTGTGAGTGTGATAATTCACCGCTTTGAATCCATCCGTAACTTCTATCTCGGACCTGAGGCTTTCCGGATTATGGGGGCAAGTGCACTCTTTAGGGTGAAACGGGACTAATCGGTTTTCTTCCGAAAAGAGAAGCTCTTTGCAGCAAGTCGCAGGGTTTTCTGCAAAAGATTTTCATAAACTTTATAAGGCAATACATTCCTATGCATATTATGAATTTGCATTATAGAAGAAATCTATATATTGTCTGCTCTAAAAAGTGTATGGAAAGGAGGTTCATCTTGAAAAAGAGTTTTGTTTTGGTTTTCTTATCTGTTATTTGTCTGATATCTTTGTCATTATCTTCTTTTGCTGATGGTAACAAAACGGTAACCATAGTGTACACCGGTGATCTGTTAGGTAATATTACCTCGATTCGTTGCTGCGGTGGGAGACTGTCGGGCGGTCTTGCCAGAAGTGCAAGCGTTATTAAATCGATACGAAGCAATGAAGACCGGTTGCTTCTTTTAGACAATGGCGGATTGTTTCCCCCTATCGAAAGTTTTGGCCGTTCCAGTCCTGAAATTGTAGCCGACCTCGGGTTGAAAGCGATGAATCGGATGGGTTATGCTGCTATGAACCTGGGGGGTAATGAATTTTCTCTTGGGGCCGATTTTCTGAAAAAAGTAACCGCAGATATCGACTTCCCCGTGGTTACTTCAAACCTTGTGTACAAAGACAGCCGACTCCCCTTTGGGGAAAAATATGTTATCAAAAATGTCGGTGATGTCAGGGTTGCCATCATCGGCATTATGCCCTCTGATTCATTTAAAAATGTGCTGGAACCACAATCTGTGGAAAACATGGAGATCATTCCCCCAAAAGATGCCCTGAAAGATTTACTGCCCGAGGTCGCAAAGAAGGCCGATCTTGTTATTCTGCTTTCTCAATGCGGATTTGAAATTACCACTTTACTGGTTAATAGTATTGATGGTATTGATCTAGCCATATCCAGCCTGGGTAAAAAATCGGGATTCACCGGCGAAAATACCGGAACGCCTGTTCTGGAAGTTGATTATAGGGGCAAATATCTTGGGGTTTTAAAATTAAATGTGGATAATAGTGGACATGTTGTTTTAGCTGAGAATGAGATGATAAAACTGGACGAGTCGGTGGAACCCGATGAGGAGATTGTTAAGATAACCGGTGATGATATTCGCAAAAAAATCGGTGAAGAAAGGAAAATAAGGAGGGAGCAACAACGCCAAGAAATAGAACGTGAAATAAAGGAGCTACAAAAATTAAGCCCGCAGGAATATCTGGAAATGCAATTCAAAAAATCATCTGAAGTCGGAGGTAGAAAATGAACCATCGTATGACAAGTCTGATGTGGGTCGTCTCAGTTCTCCTGCTATTAACCGCCTGCTCGCCATCCACACCAAATCTCGGACGTGAGGAGACCCTGAGACGCAACGTGAAGATGGAATGGGATGCCAAGGTCAGGAAAGACTGGGGGGTGGTTTATGACCTTACCTTGAATGCTTATAAGAAGGAGATAGACAGGGACCTCTTTATCCAGAGGGCCAATGTGAATGTACAGGAGTTTTCCATTAAAGAAGTAAAGATTATACAACCCGGCAAGAAAGCTCTGGCCGTGGTTGACTATAGCATCAACCAGAAGGGTTTCGATTTTAAGACGACTTCCAGGGAAGAATGGTTATGGGAGAACGGCGACTGGCACTTGGACCTTATGCCCACGTTAAACCCTCCCCCTGAAAAGTAACAATGTTTTGATTGGGTACATGTTTGCACGCAGGGATGAGCATCAAGTACGGGAGGGCTTGATTAATGAGAAAAGTTTGTGCTGTTGTTTTGTTGTTGGCTTTATACGTCACTCTTAGCGCTTGGGCTGTTGCTGCACGAGAAATCAAAGGGCCGCTAATGATTATTAGAGAGAGTACGTTTGACTTCACGGAGGTTAAAGAGGGCGAAATACTTGAGCATACATTCAAAGTTCTGAATGAAGGCGGTCAAAGCCTGGAGATAGAAAAAATACGGACCGATTGCGGATGCACTAAGGCCAGCTACGACCGGGTTATCCCTCCCGGTAGCGAGGGCAAGATCGTGTTGAAGGTAAATACAGAGGGGTTTAAAGGTAACATCAGCGAAGGTGCCAAAGTGTATACCAATGATCCCCAAAATAAAGTTGTCAGAATAAATGTTACAGCCTTTATTGCAGTACCAATCTCTGTATCACCAGCGTCAGTCTATTTTGGAGGTCCTGTCGGTAGTACAATTGAGAGAGTGGTTACTATTCAGGCTCAGAACCCGCAACCCCTGTTTCTGAAACCGGTCGATTTTACCCTATTCGATAAGGTCGACTATAGTATAGAAACATTAGAAAAAGACCGATGTTTCAGGATTATTTTCAAAAATAAAAGTGTTACAGAAGAGGGATATCGCGGGTTTTTAAAGCTTCAGACCAACTGTCCCGACAAACCAGTAATCACCATCCCAATTGTACAGGTTGCAGCAAAAATTCGAGCCGGAGGTTGATGGTTTCATAGAGAGAATTTCGAAAGATAGTCGAAAAACAGTACAACATCGACTATCTTCGCTTCTCTCCTCCCTCCGTCGCATTCCACTCATGCTGACAGCTTCCCTCTTCGTATCATCCACCAGGCGAACAATGACAGCAGGATCACAAAGACCATCAGCCCTTTCTTTGTGAGGGCAGGAATGGCAGGTGCAGGTGAGGCAGGCCCTCCGTCATCAAAAATAACCCCATTTTCACCATCAAGATCATCATCTCCCCGTTGACCGTCTATAAAGTGGAGTATAATGGTATTCCTCATAATCTCGGCGCCCGTCCCGCCTGAACGCATAAACTCATAAGGGTGCACGGTTATATTGCCGGGCTCTTTGCCGTATTTCCAATATGATTCTATGGGGGCGTTTCCGGAAAGCACAAGGGTCACCTGTGTTGCCCCGCCTGGTGTCACGCCGTTTATGGTAAACCTGAATAAACCGTAAGGGAAGAAAATCATATCTGAAAAAGTTCCGGCTGCCGGTGCAGGTAAGGC
>JAQULO010000063.1 GCA_028718565.1 Syntrophales bacterium
AGGGCGGCCGTTGCCATCATACTATCCTCCCTCCTCGACGGTCTTGATGGAAAGATTGCCAGGGTTACCCATACAACCAGCAGGTTCGGCGCCGAATATGATTCCCTCTCCGATCTTATTGCGTTCGGTCTTGCGCCCGCCGTTCTCACGTATTCATGGGCGCTCGTATCTTTCGGGAGATATGGATGGCTTTCCGCCTTTCTCTTTGTGGTGTGTGGAGCCCTGAGGCTTGCGCGCTTCAATGTACAGATTAATATTGTCGACAGCAGGGTGTTCAACGGCCTGGCTATCCCGGCCGCAGCGGGTGTCATCGCTACGACGGTCCTGTTCTTCTTCTATCTGGGCGGAGAGGGCCAGTTTCATCATGTTTCCATCCTGGCTGGTACGGTCACCCTCTCCCTGTTAATGGTAAGCAATATAAAATACTATAGTTTTAAAGATTTAAATTTCTTTTCGAGAAAGCCCTTCATGACCTTTGTCCTGATCGTTTGCATGCTGATTGTCATCGTGCTTGAACCCCAGATCATGCTCTTTGTGATGGCCTTGAGCTACGCTGCTTCCGGTCCTGTGTGGATGTTGCTTAAGATGGCAAAGAGACGGAAGGAGGGCGGGGTGGAGGAGTGCCATCGTAGAATGTGATAATAACGCTACGATTTATCTATGAGAAGTTGCGAGCTGCACAATCGAGCCACAGGAAACTAAGTGGCTCTCTGTGTAATAGAACGGAAAAACCGGTTTTTCTAAAAATACAAGAAGGATGCCTTTATGAAGAAATATAGTGTCGCAGTTGTGGGAGCAACAGGGCTCGTCGGAACGGAGATGATCAGTACGCTGGAGCAGAGAAAGTTTCCGGTGGGGGAACTTACCCTCCTTGCCTCGGAACGATCCGTGGGCAAAGAGCTGACCTTCCGGGGGAAGGAATACCCCGTAAAGGTCCTGGACGATGATTCGTTTAAGGGGATAGAAATAGGGCTGTTCTCCGCCGGGGGAAGCCTCAGCGAGCGGTTTGCGCCTGTAGCGGCACGGGAGGGCTGCGTGGTGATAGACAACACCAGCGCCTTCAGAATGGACCCGGATATCCCCCTGGTCGTCCCCGAGGTAAACCCCGAAGAGATAGGCAACTACCGTAATAGGGGGATTATAGCAAATCCCAACTGCTCGACCATACAAATGGTCGTAGCGCTGAAGCCTATCCATGATGCAGTCGGCATCAGGCGTATTGTGGTCTCTACCTATCAGGCGGTGTCGGGTACCGGCAAGGATGCCGTCGAAGAGTTGATGGCGCAGACCCGGGCGCTCCTGGCTTTGAAAGAGCCCGAAATAAACGTGTATCCGCACCGGATAGCGTTCAACTGTCTCCCCCACATAGATGTGTTCCTGGATAACGGGTATACCAAGGAGGAGATGAAGATGGTCAATGAGACCAAGAAGATCCTGAAGGCCCCCTCCATGGCTGTCACCGCCACGACGGTAAGGGTCCCGGTCTTTTACGGCCACTCGGAGGCGGTCAATATCGAGACGGAGAAGAAGATCACTCCGGATGAGGTGCGGCGTATCCTTGCGACCGCCCCCGGGGTTACCGTGGTCGATGATCCTGCCTCGCTGCGTTATCCCCTTGCCAGTGATGCATCCGGGAAGGACGACACCTTTGTCGGAAGGATCAGGGAGGACGAATCCATTCCGAACGGTATAAATATGTGGGTTGTCTCAGACAATATACGAAAGGGCGCCGCCCTGAATGCCGTACAGATAGCGGAGATACTGATCGATAAGTATCTGGATTGATCCATGAGAGTAACGGGAGGGTGCGCGCGGGGCAGAAAGTTATATGTTCCGAAGAGCGATAAGATCAGGATGACCTCCGACAGGGTCAGGGAGTCACTCTTTGATATCCTCCCTTCCATGGAAGGGACGGTGTTCCTGGATATTTATGCCGGTACGGGCAGCGTGGGGATTGAGGCGTTGAGCAGAGGAAGCGCCCGAGCTGCCTTCATTGAAAGGGAGCCGCTCCATGCGGGGGTTGTTGAGAGGAACCTCATGCTGTGCGGATTTGAGGGGTTGTGCGAAGTGTTTATCACTTCCGCAGAGAGGGGCATTCGCCTCCTGTCGGAGCGTAAACAAAAATTTGATGTCGTCTTTGCTGATCCTCCCTATGACAGAGGACTGGCAACCGACCTTCTCGCTTTGCCCGGGGTACGTGATCTGGTTGCGAAGGGGGGTGTCCTTGTTGTGGAGCATTCCTTCAGAGAAGACGTAACGGTCAGTGATATGTTTGTTCCGACGGATCAGAGGCGATATGGAGATACGGTACTATCTTTTTTGAGATCGAGCAGATAAGGGAGGCAACAAGATGGGAGGTGTGGCGGTATATCCCGGTTCATTTGACCCCATAACAAACGGTCACATGGATATAATTGAGAGGGGATTGGGTGTATTTGACAAGATCATTGTAACAGTTGGCATTAATCCGAACAAGAAGACGCTCTTTTCCGTGGAGGAAAGGATCTCCATGATCAGAGAAGCCATTGGAAAAAATCCCCGTGTCGAGGTTGATTCCTTTTCCGGGCTTCTTATAAATTACGTGGAAAAATCAGGGGTGCACTGTCTCTTAAGGGGACTACGGGCGATGTCTGATTTTGAGTATGAATTTCAGATGGCCCTCATGAACAGGAGACTGAATAGAAACATAGAAACCGTGTTCCTGATGACCGGAGCCAGGTGGTTCTTCTGCAATTCCGGGATCGTAAAGGAGGCTGCCGCGTTGGGCGGATCGGTAGAGGGGATGGTCCCCGGTGTCGTTTTGAAAAAGCTGAAACAGAAATTCCCTGGTATGGTAAAAAAATCGGGAATTTGAAAAAGATATCAGAAGAATAGGAATCGACCATGAAACTTGCACAAAGGGTAGGGAGGATACAACCCTCGCCGACGCTCGCCATCACCGCAAAGGCGAACGCACTCCGAGCAGAGGGTAGGGATATTATCAGTTTCGGAGCGGGCGAGCCTGATTTTGATACGCCGGCGAACATCAGGGAAGCCGCTATCAGATCAATACGGGACGGATTTACCCGCTATACGCCGGTGGGGGGCATCCCTGAACTCAAAGACGCCATTATCGAAAAGCTTCGGCGCGACAACGGGCTTGCCTATGGCAGATCCGAGATTGTGGTGTCCTGCGGCGCGAAGCATGTCCTGTATAATCTCGCGCAGGCCTTGTTTGAGGAGGGTGACGAGGTTATCGTTCCATCCCCCTACTGGGTTTCCTATCCTGATATTGTTCTGCTTGCGGGGGCGGCACCCGTGATTTTCGAGACGCGGGAGGCGGACGGTTTTAAGGTGACTCCTGATCGGCTCGAAGAGGTGATTACCGGGCAAACAAAGGCACTTATCCTCAATAGTCCCTCTAATCCTACCGGAGCAACATATACGTTTGATGAGCTGAAGGCGATTGCGGATGTCATAGTCAAAAAGGATATAGTCGTGATCTCGGATGAGATCTATGAAAAGATATTATATGACGGGTTTCCCTTTTCCAGCATCGCCATGGTTGGTGAGGCGGTGAAGAGGCGTTCGGTTGTCGTCAACGGCGTCTCGAAGGCGTATGCCATGACGGGGTGGAGGATCGGATACGCAGCCGGTCCGGAAGATATTGTATCGGCGATGACGAAGATCCAGAGCCAGAATACGTCAAACCCGACATCGATCTCCCAGAAGGCAGCGGTTGAAGCGCTGAATGGGGATCAGAGCGCCGTCGGTGAGATGGTTGAGGCGTTCGCACAGAGGCGTGACTACATCGTCGCCAGCCTGTGCGGTATAGCGGGTATAAGCTGTTTCAACCCTGAGGGTGCATTTTATGTCTTTCCCGATGTGTCTGCATTGTATGGAAAGACCTACAAGGGCTCCGTGATAACCGGTTCGGCATCTTTCGCGGAATATCTGCTCGATGTTGCAAACATTGCGGTTGTCTCCGGTGCCGCGTTCGGCAGTGATGCCCACATACGCCTCTCGTACGCCACCTCGATGGAAAACATACGGGAGGGTATCGAGCGGATCGGGAATGCCGTAAAAAAGTTGGGATAGAGGTGTCACATGGTTCTGGGAATAATATTTATTGTTGCAGGTATCCTCATAGCTGTCTATCCACCGCTTTTGTCTATTATAGTAGCATCTGTCCTCATCCTGATCGGGATAGGGATCACCTCATTCAGCTATCGTTTCAAGAAGACGCAGAGGAGATCTGACGATCCGTTCCTGGATTTTTTCTTCCGTTTTTAGGTAGAGTCAGGCGGTCGATATTCTCTCATCTACAGTGAAAAGCGGCATCCCCTCACGCGTGTGTCTTCAGTACGGCGTCGTTTGACTTGACTCTTACAGTTAATTATACAAAGGATTCTAAGGGAATGTGATTATAAACTGATGAGGATGATAGAGAAAATTATGAAAAACTATTTGGGAAAAGCATGTATCGCTGTCATTGTTCTGGTGTGCTCAATGTTCATGGTGTCAGGGGTTGGGCTTGCAACCGATACAATAAAACTGGGTGTCGCCGGTGCCCACAGCGGCGACCTTGCATCTTACGGCATCCCTTCCGTGAAGGCCGCCGAACTTGTGGTAAAGGATATCAACGCAAGAGGAGGAATCTTGGGCAGACAGGTGGTTCTCCTCGTGGAAGATGACGTGTGCAAACCCGAGGTTGCCACGAACACGGCCACAAAACTACTGTCTCAGGGTGTCGATGTCGTGATGGGCCATATCTGCAGCGGCGCCACCAAGACCGCGCTCGGCATATACAAGGCCGAGAATATTATCTGCATGTCGCCATCCGCAACTAATCCACCCCTGACACAGAGCGGTGATTACCCCAACTTTTACCGGACAATCGCTTCGGACGACGCCCAGGCGCGGCTTGAAGTCGATTATGCGCTCAACGTACTTAAGGCAAAGAAGATTGCCGTACTTCATGACAAAGGCGATTATGGGAAGGGGCTGGCGGAGTTTGCGAAGGGCTTTCTTGAGAAGGATCCACGTTCCACGGTAGTGTTGTATGAAGGCGTTACTCCGGGTGCCGTTGATTATTCGGCGGTTGTACAGAAGATAAGTCGTTCAGAGGCGGACGCCGTGATATTCGGCGGGTATCATCCCGAGGCGTCAAAGATCATCATGCAGATGCGCAAAAAGAGGATGGATACGGCCTTTATCTCCGATGACGGTGTGAAGGACGATACCTTTATCAAGGTGGCCGGTAAATATGCGGAGGGTGTATATGCCACAGGTCCGAGAGATACCTCGAAGAATCCTTTGGCGATTGCCGCTACCGAGGCGCACAAAAAGGCATACGGCTCCGACCCGGGCGCGTTTTTCCTCAATGCTTATGCCGCGACGCAGGCCTTGCTGAATGCGATAGAGAAGGCGGGATCAACCGACTATCAAAAGGTTTCGCAGGCCCTGAAGACCGAGTATGTCGAAACGCCCCTGGGAAGGATAAAGTTTGACGACAGGGGTGATGCCATCGGGATCGGCTTCTCTATCTATCAGGTGCGGGACGGCGTATATGTCGAAGTGAAGTAACGCATAGGGCACAGCAGGAAAGTACAGATTGAAAGCTTATCGGGGTGGGGGAGGCGCGAATGCCTTGCCCACCGGTCTTAGTGCTTGCCACGCTGGAAGAACCCTGCCCAGCGTTGGGAGATGGATTTGGATTATTTTCTGGGGCTGTTTCTGGGCGGGCTTACCCGCGGAAGCATCTATGCCCTTATCGCCCTCGGCTACACCATGGTCTACGGCATCATCGAACTGATCAATTTTGCTCATGGTGAAATCTATATGATCGGCGCATTTACGGCGCTGATTGTGATATCGGTTCTCACCCTCATGGGGATGAACACGATTGCCATCCTCGTAATAGCGGGTGTCATTGCCGTCGTATATTCGAGTGCCTACGGTTATACCCTCGAAAAGATTGCCTACAAGCCGCTACGCGCCGCGCCGCGGCTTTCTGCTTTGATAAGTGCCATCGGAATGTCTCTGTTTCTTCAGAATTACGTGCTTCTGGCGCAAACGTCCGACTTTTTGCCCTTCCCTAACCTGGTACCCGACTTTGAGTTTATGGAGCCGTACGCGCACATCATCGGCTCGGCGGAGATCGTTATACTCATAACGACGGCTATCGTTATGATCCTTCTGACCATCCTGATAAAATTTACGAATATCGGCAAGGCGATGCGGGCCGCCTCTCAGGATAAGACGATGGCACTGCTCGTGGGAATCAATGTAAATCGTGTTATCTCCTTTACCTTTGTCGTGGGTTCGGCGACGGCGGCAATAGGGGGCGTCCTGATAGCCTCTCATATAGGTATGATAAACTTCTATATCGGTTTCATAGCGGGTATCAAGGCCTTTGTCGCCGCGGTGCTTGGCGGAATCGGAAGCATCCCCGGGGCAGTCCTCGGCGGTTTTGTCCTTGGCTGGACGGAAAGCTTTGCAACCGGGTATATCTCTAGTGATTACGAGGATGTATTCGCCTTTCTGTTCCTTGTGCTTATATTGATATTCAGGCCCCAGGGCATCCTGGGACGGTCCGATAAGCATAAGGCATAACGATTATTACAGGGTCTTGGAAGTTGATTACATTTGGTCAGATAAAAAAAGCGGTGCTGGTGTCCATATGGTTCATGTTTCTGACATTTCCCATCATGGTGATCCGTGTCAATCCGGTGGAGCATATCGTCGAATGGCGCTGGAAGAATATGCTGCTTGTCGGTGTCGGAAGCTTTATCCTCTCATTCGTCTGGCATTATTTCATAAGGCGAAAAGAGCTTGGTGCCCAAAAGGCTGAGCTGGGAGAGTGGGCGGAGGCAATTCCCCTGGCCCAGCGAATCCGGAGTAAGAAGACGCTCTATAAACCCGCACTGGTTGCGGCGGGAATATTCGCTCTTGCCTTCCCGTTTATCTTTTCACTGTATCAGACCAATATCATGGCATCGGCTCTGATCTACGTTATGCTGGGGCTGGGTCTCAACATTGTTGTCGGTCTGGCGGGTCTTCTCGACCTGGGATATGTCGCCTTTTACGCGGTGGGTGCGTATGCCTATGCCCTCTTAAATTACCATTTCGGCCTCAGTTTCTGGATGGTGCTCCCCATAGGGGCCGCCCTGGGGGCTACCTTCGGAATCCTGCTGGGCTTTCCCGTGCTCCGGCTTCGCGGAGACTACCTGGCTATCGTGACATTGGGGTTCGGTGAAATCATACGCATTATCCTGGAAAACTGGAATGAATTCTCCTTCGGACCCAGCGGCATCGCCAATATCCCGAGGCCGTCCCTGTTCGGGATAGATCTGTCGGTTCACAATGCCACAATATATATTTATTACATTATGATTGGCCTGTGCCTCTTGACGATCTTTGTCGTCAACCGCCTGCAGGACTCCCGGATCGGCAGGGCGTGGATCGCCCTCAGGGAGGATGAGACCGCCTGCCAGGCCATGGGGATCGACAAGACAAAAACGAAACTGACGGCATTCGCCCTCGGGGCGATGTGGGCGGGGATGAGCGGCGTGGTGTTTGCCGCAAAGACAACATTTGTCAATCCGGCGAGTTTTACCATCTGGGAGTCCATCATAATACTGTGTATCGTTGTGCTGGGGGGAATGGGGTCGATACTGGGTGTTATAGCGGGGGCGCTTGTCCTGATACTGATGCCGGAATACCTGCGGGCATTATCCGAGTTCAGGATGCTGGCGTTCGGCATCCTGCTCGTTGTGATGATGGTCTTTCGCCCGGGTGGGCTTATACCCAATGTGCGTCGCACCTATAAATTCGAGGGGGTGGCGAATGACGAGAAGAGTTGATGATATATGGAACAGGTACTGAAAGTTCAAAATCTCGGCATGAGCTTTGGGGGGTTGAGGGCGCTTGACGCCGTGGACCTGGACGTCGGGAGCAATGAGATCGTCGCGCTTATCGGTCCCAACGGAGCGGGGAAGACCACCTTTTTCAACTGTATAACCGGTATATATACTCCAACCGAGGGGGACGTACTTATATCCGTCAAGGGGAAGGACAAGCCGAAGAGGATAAACGGGCTAAAACCAAACAAGGTCACAGAAGAGGGCCTGGCCAGGACCTTTCAGAATATTCGCTTGTTTCCCGGCATGACGGTCCTTGAGAATGTGATGATCGGACGACACTGCCGCATGCGTTCCGGTGTGGTGGGAGCCGTACTGCGAGGAAAATCAACGATACGCGAAGAGCGGGCGGCGGTGGAATACAGCTATGGTATCCTTGAGAAGATAGGGCTCGACCCGTTTGTGAATGAGTTTGCCAAGAACCTCCCCTATGGGGCGCAGAGACGCTTGGAGATAGCCCGGGCGATGGCCACGGAACCCTTTCTGCTACTTCTGGATGAACCCGCCGCCGGCATGAACCCCAACGAAACAAAGGAACTTGACGAACTGATAAAACGGATTCGAGATGAGGAGGGCATATCCATACTCCTGATAGAACACGACATGAAGCTCGTTATGAGCCTGTCGGACCGGATATTTGTCGTGGATTACGGCAGGAAGATCGCAGAGGGAACCCCGGAGGAGATACGGAATAATCCTGCCGTAATCAATGCCTATCTCGGAGATGAGGCAGATGCTTAAGCTTCAAAACGTACAGACCTTCTACGGAAACATCCAGGCCCTGAAGGATGTCACCATACAGATTTCAGAAGGGGAGATTGTCTCGCTCATCGGTTCTAACGGGGCCGGAAAGAGCACAACGCTCATGGCCATCTGCGGTATCGTCCCGCCGCGTTCGGGCGAAATATTGTTCATGGGTCAGCCTATAACCCATATGGAGCCGGACAGGATCGTCTCACTCGGTATCTGCCAGGTGCCGGAAGGGCGCCGAATCTTTCCCCATCTGTCGGTTCTGGAAAATCTTGATATGGGCGCCTTCCTCAGGAAGGACAGGTCACAGATAAAGAGGGATATGGAGTATCTATTTGAACTGTTCCCCCTCCTCGCGCAGAGGCGTCATCAGGCCGGGGGGACCCTGAGCGGGGGGGAACAACAGATGCTGGCCATCTCAAGGGCGCTTATGGCGCGACCCAAACTCCTCCTCCTTGATGAGCCTTCGCTGGGTTTGGCCCCCCTTATTGTCAAGCGGACATTCGAGATCGTTAGGAAGATCAATACAGAGAATAAGACAACGATCTTTCTTGTGGAACAAAACGCGAATCTTGCGCTGAAGGTGGCCGCCCGGGGGTACGTCATGGAGAACGGCCGTATAACACTGACGGATTCTTCGGAAAATCTCCTAGCGAATGAGGGGGTAAAAAAAGCGTACTTGGGCTTTTGACCTGCATCCGATTCCAGGGTATCCAAAAAGCCTAAAACCGCACCTCCTGATATTTCTAGGCTGAAAGTTTATGAAAAACAGGCTATTGGAGAAGGAACGAAGGGTAAGGCACGTCGTCTTGGAATAAAATTAGCTTCCAAAATGCATAGGGAAAGGAATCTATGAAAGATTTCAGAAACAAAGTGGCAGTCGTCACAGGTGCTGCCAGCGGTATTGGCTTTGGAATTGCAGAGCGTTGTGCACATGAGGGAATGAAAGTTGTATTGGCGGGTATCAACCAGGAGAATTTGATCCGGGCGGAGAAGGCCTTAAAGCACACTAACGCCACGATGCTTTGTGTACAAACCGATGTTTCTAACCTTGAAGATATTGAAGCCTTGGCCCGGGAAACCCTTGACGCCTTTGGGTCTGTTCATTTATTGGTCAACAATGCGGGGGTGGGCACAACAGACGGATCGGTATGGGAAAGTACGCTGGAAGACTGGCAATGGATGATGGGAGTAAACCTGTGGGGCGTCATTTACGGGCTTCGGGTTTTTGTTCCCATTATGCTTTCGCAGGATACCGAATGCCATATTGTCAACACGTCTTCATTGGGAGGTTTGTTGTCTTACCATCCCAGTGCTCCTTATCACGTCACAAAACATGCTGTCGTGGCACTTTCTGAAAACCTTTATTATTCTCTTGCGGTAAAAAAGGCTAATATTAAGGTGTCGGTTCTGTGTCCGGGCTGGGTGAATACGAAGATTGTGGACTCGGAACGAAGCCGTCCCGCAGATCTACGGAACAAAGCTGAGAGTACGCCGGTGAGCCCGGAGCACAATGCCATTGAGGAGGGTTTTCGTCAAGCGATACAGGCAGGAATGTCCCCGCAAGAAGTGGCGGATTATGTCTTCGAGGCCATCGTAAATGAGCAGTTGTATATTCTCACTCATTCCGATCACAATTCCGACGTGAAAAAGCGAGTGGAAAATATTTTGGCGCAACGCAACCCCCTTTAACCATCATCATTACCAAGGTTTCGCGCTTAATATTTTAGGCTCATCACGGATTGCCTCGGCTTCCAAGGATTACCGCCCCGCCTCTTTGACGGGTGGCAGTGTTTCAAGGTACCGGAATTTATCTCCTTCTATCTTGAGCATCACAGCGCCTTTCACCGCATTGCCCTCCTTGTCCATACCCATGACACCTGATATCCCTTTGAATTCCTTGGTGGTTGCGAGGGCCTCCCGCATCTTTGAACCCGTCGTGGATCGGGCCCTTTCTATGGCGTCTATCAGCAAAAGATATGCGTCTGCTCCCAGCACGTCGAACTGGCCCGCCCGGGTTCCGGTTTCTTTTTCGTACGCCTCGAAGTATGTTTTGGCGACATCAACAGGCGCGTCCTCTTTCACAAAATCACCGGTCAGGATGACTCCTTCCACATATTTACCTCCTGCGGTGATAAGCTCGGGAGTGTTGGCGTTGTTGGAAGAGATGATGTGGATGTTGATTCCCATATCGACGGCCTGTCTGCATATACGGGCAACATCGGGGGGAGAGACGGGGAGATAGAGGACTCCGGCTTTTTCCGCCATTATTGATGACAACTGGGTGGTGAAATCGCTGTCCCACGTTTGGCAGTATGCGATTGTAACGATTTTTCCCCCCGCTCCGGTAAAGCTTTTTGTGAAGATATTGGCGAGGTCTATGGAATAATCTTTTTCTATATCCATCAGGATGGCCGCTTTTCCCGTCTTGAGATGAGCGTAGGCGTATTGTGCCGCAGCCTCTCCCTGGAGGGCATTGGTAAGACCTACATGAAAGGCGTATTGTTTATCTTGTATCGCCGGAAACTGTGTGGAAGGAATAACGGTCGGTTTTTCCGCCCTTTCGGCGAGGGATATCCCTCCAAGCGGATCGTCGCCAGACGGCTCCCCTATCAGTGCGTGGACTTTATATTCTTTGATTAAGCGGGTTGCAGCTTTCGCGGTGCCGATATTTTCTGCTGCGGTGTCCTCCAGAAACAGATCTATTTTTGTCCCGAGGACCGAAGGCTTCATCTTATGGGCGACCAGGATCCCCGCGTACTCGGCCTGTCCCCGGGCCTCCATGGGTCCGGTCATGGGCAGATACACCCCTATTCTGACGGTGCCGGGTTTGTCCCCGGCCGGAGCGGATAATGGAGATCCTGTGACCAGCAGCAGAACCAGGATGAGCAGTAACGATCTGGTACGGTTCATAATTTTCCCTCTCAGCTTCGTTCTTCCCCCTTTTTCCTGAATACGATCCGCAGTGGGGTATGTTCGAACCCCAGCTCTTCATGGATTCTGTTGGACAGATACCGTTCGTAGGAAAAGTGCATGCCCTTCGGCTCACGGACAAAAAAGACGAAGGTGGGGGGTTTGATGGATATCTGCGTCGCGTAGATTATCTTATTGGGCCTGTTCCGGTAGCGTGGAGGAGGAAGTTTTGTTGTAAACTCCTCCAGCTTTGCATTTAAGATACCGGTGGAAACCCTCTGCGAATATTGATCATAAACGGTGTTGATAAGGTCGAATACCTTGGTCACCCTCTGCCCGGAGAGCGCCGATATGGAGATGATGGGGGAAAAATCCAGATACTTGAGGCTGTCTTTGACGTGCTGTACGTGTGTACCGATCGTTGAGTTGTCCTTTTCGATCAGGTCCCACTTGTTGAGTATGATAATACAGGCAACGCCTCTTTCATAGGCCAGGCCGGCTATCTTTGTGTCCTGATCGGTGACGCCTTCCTGTGCGTCTATCATCATGAGGGCGATATCGCATCGACTCAGCGTCTTTATCGCCTCTATCACGCTGTACTTTTCAAGCTGTTGGCTGACCTTGCTTTTCTTTCGAATCCCGGCGGTATCTATAAAGAGATATTTTCTTTCGTTCAGATCAAAAGAGGTGTCTGTTGCATCCCTCGTGGTCCCCGGCGTGGAATTGACTATTGTTCGTTCATAGCCGAGGATTTTATTGATGAGAGAAGATTTTCCGACATTGGGTTTTCCGATTACGGCTATCCGTATCCTTTCCTCTTGGGGTTCTTCAACGGAGATTTCCGGGAGGTGCTCCACGACATCGTCCAGCAGGTCACCCACGCCAAGCCCGTGCTGAGAGGAGATCGAATATATACGATCGATGCCCAGCCGGTAGAATTCGAAAGTCAGATTCTCCTGCCGCACATTGTCGATCTTGTTGACGGTGTAAAAGACAGGTTTTTTCGTTTTCCTGAGGATCTGTGTAATTTCAATATCCGCGGGGGTAAGACCTTCCCGTCCATCCAGCATAAAGATGATGACATCGGCCTCCTCGATTGCCAGGGTTGTCTGCTCGCGCATCTGTATGAGCATTCTTTCGCTGGTGACGGGTTCAAATCCCCCGGTATCGATTATAATGAATGTCTTGCCGTTCCAGTTGGAATCCGCGTAATTTCTATCTCTTGTGGCACCCGGCTGGTCGATGACAATGACTTTTTTAGTCTCGGACAGGCGATTGAAGAGGGTTGATTTCCCGACATTCGGTCTTCCTACGATTGCTACGATGGGTTTCATCTATCTCCGTCCTCTATTCGTTCGTATATCCGAATTCTCCAAGAGTTCTCAAATCCTGCGCCCAGTCCTTTTGGACCCTGACAAACAGTTCAAGGTATACTCTGGTGTTAAAAAACCGTTCCATCTCCAGCCTTGCGGCGGTTCCTATCCTCTTGAGCATGCCCCCCCTTTTGCCGATGATGATACCCTTCTGGGAATCCTTTTCCACATGCACCGTTGCCTGCAGCCGCAGCAACCCCTTTTCCGTGTCTTCCTTGAAAGTGTCGATTACGACAGCGGTCGAGTAGGGGACCTCTTTGTGGGTCAGGATGGTTATTTGCTCCCGGATCATCTCGGCCGCGAGGAAGCGTTCGGGACGATCCGTTATCATGTCGTCCGGAAAATAGGGCGGACCTTCCGGCAGGAGCTTTCGGGTGATTTCCAGAAGACGGTCAACGTTGAATCCCTTCAGTGCGGAGATTGGGATTATCTCTTCGAAGGGATAAAGGCGACTCACTTCGTCAATCATTGGGAGCAGCTTTTCCTTGCTGACCAGATCGATCTTGTTGATCACAAGAACAACCGGTATCGGTATGTCCTTGAGCGATCTGAGGATAAAGTTGTCGTCTTTTCCAATCGGTGCCCCGGCATCGGTGAGCAGGAGCAGGACGTTCACATCGTTGAAGACGCTCATTGCGGTCGATACCATCTGGCGGTTGAGCGGTGTTCTCGCCGTGTGTATCCCCGGGGTGTCCAAGAAGATAAACTGGCCTGTCTCGGTGGTCTTGATCCCCATGATCCTGTTCCTGGTCGTCTGGGGCTTATGGGTGCTGATCGCTATCTTTTCACCCACTATGAGATTCATGAGCGTGGACTTCCCCGCGTTCGGTTTTCCTATGATTCCTATATACCCTGATTTAAACAAAATTTGCTCCTTATATTATCTTTAGCTTAACATGATTAGCCCAGACTTGAATGTTGTATTGCAAGACCTGACCCCCATCGTAAGATTCCAATTCTACTTTTATGTTTTTAAGACCTCGTTCCCTGCTTCGGTTGTTATATACCGCTGTTCACTGCTCGTTGATTTCTCAGGAATGGTCATAGCAAGTAACCCTTGTTGGAACAAAGGTTTTAGATAGTTTGTCTGGAAAGTTTTCCAGTGTTTAAGACCAATCAATTCCATAATTTCTGAGGACTTGCGCGGCTCCTGGCAAAAATTCAAGACTTGTGCGGTGACTGTCTGCCTTGCCAGAGTGACAATAAAAAAATCCCCCGTATCAAATTCAACCTCAATATTCCTTTCAGCCATAGCCTCCCGCATCCTGCCTATGCCGGAGCCGATCTTTTCCGTTATTCCAAGTCTGTGAAAGGCATCGAATAATATAGGATTTCGCGCCACACTGAGCTTCCCGAATTTACTGCTGTCGAAGAGAAGTCGGCCAGGATTTGTTATTTCAACTCAGTAATTTCCGGTTAGGAAATTGCATATAAGATTGAAGAATAGTTATGAAAAACAAATCTTTGTGCCATTATTTCACTTGACAGAGGGCAAATAGTGTGGGTGCTCCCTGATATTATCTGTAATA
>JAQULO010000064.1 GCA_028718565.1 Syntrophales bacterium
AAACTATGGATAAAAAAATGAGGAAGATTTTCTCCATAAATAACAAACATGGGTAACATTCTTTATGAGTCAACGTTACCTCCTATCGCTTCCCCTTCGGTAACATTTTATTATGAGTCAACTGGAAAGGGCGGGGGGCTTACGCGTGTCAGGTGGCGGCAGGATCGTCTATGGACCACCACCTGACGTCATCGATTCCCCGCACGACCTGATACGCCCCGACCGTGACGTGAAAGAGCGCGCAGTCCGCCGACCGCAGGAAGGACTCAAGATCGGGATGCCTCTCCAGGTGTGCTCGGAGGGCCTCGTTATGCTCGGCATTTTCGATCTCTTCCGCGTTACCGAGCGCGGTGAGGACAAAGCTCTCCCGCGGGCCTGAGGTGACCATGTCCCGGCCATCGATAAAGACAGCCACCTTGCTGTTTTCGACCAGGTTGCGGTACTTGCGCGTGCCGCGATACGTGGCAAAGATCATCTGCCGGTAATCTCCGGCCGGTGTGATGGCTATGAGGCTCGCGTGCGGCTGACCATCGCCCTCTGTCGACAAGACAGCGAACCGTGAGACCTGAAGCGCATCCTCGACAAATTCCTTGATATCGATCTGATTGCTCATGTCCAACCTTCCGTAGCGCGGGCATCATGCAGTTCGTCCGGGTGATGGCGGCACCGGTATTCAAGACGACTGGATTCCGCATGCGCCTTGCTGTAGGGCCATCCCTCCGACATGCGATTGCGTTCATGAAGCTCGTGCAGGAGAACATAGGCCCTTTCCTGCTCGACGATCGCGTCATCTATCCAGATTTCATTCTCGGGAACAAACTCATATACATAGTCGTGGCCCCCGGCGGTAAAATCTATGTTAAATACACTGCGCACAAGTCTTCCGTTGACGATCCATGCCGTTAACCCACTTTCCAGCTTCTTCCACAGCCTGTCATGAACATCATGACCGTCAGGCAATTTCTGCCCGCGGTGGGTCAGCTTCCGCACATCTCCAGCGCGTCTTCTTTCTTTCCTCTCGCGTCTGTCCGCTTCCGGCAAGGCCTTGTCATAGGGCATTCCTTTGTCCATAAGATCAAATTCCGTAAGCAGGTGCTGTATGAAGAATTCGCGTTCATCGTGCTCGGCTTCCTGGTCGATCCAGAATTCTTTCAACGGAATGTAAGGGTATCGGTAGTGTTGCCCGAAGTTTGTAAACTCCTCGTCGATGTGGCCGCGAATGTAGCTTCCGTCCACAATCCACACCTCGAAATCGCCGCGTTGATCTACCTTCTTAAGATACGCCGGTTTTAGTGATGCCGCCATCGGTTACTCCTTTCAAGCTCCTGCATACAGGAGAAGCGAAATCCTCAGCACATCCTTCCTGCCTGAATCATAATGCATGGACTTGTTCTGTCATTTTGAGAAACAGGGCTTTTTGGAATCAGGCCATACGTGCTTCCCCTCTATTCAGGTGCGGACCGAATCAATACAG
Source organism: Syntrophales bacterium (assembly GCA_028718565.1). Lineage (GTDB taxonomy): Bacteria > Desulfobacterota > Syntrophia > Syntrophales > UBA2210 > UBA6078. The sequence continues at coordinate 1,475 of JAQULO010000064.1, forward strand.
CTATCGGAAAACAAGAACTGAATAAAACCGCGAAAAAATACCCTCCCGGAAGATTCCGAGCAAGGACTGGGTGTCACCTTTACTTCCTGAGGTTCCCGTACAGGTTAGTCATTTCACGTTCAAAAATCACGAATCTTTTATCAAGAAGATTTTTGAGAGAAGCCTTGTCGGCCGGTTCCAGGAAAGAGTACTGTATGCTGTTGTACACGTACTTTTTTATCCGTGCGTACGAAGGATGGTACCGGCTCGCGAGGAGCACGTATTCGTTCGCGAGATTGTTCCGGGATACCCCGGAGTCATCCGTGGCTATAACCAGTGGCACGCCATAGCTTGAATAGATAAGGTAGGGGTGTTCGTTTCCTTCTACCCCCAGGATAAATTCATTACTGGTAAGGTTTATTTCGACGGCCGCATTATCTTTAAGGTCTTTAAGCAATTCGAGACAATGCTGCTCGTACGGCAGATCGATCCCGTGCCCGATCCTTTGGGCCTGAGCTATATCGCGGGCCTGCTGTATGTGAAAGGTCAAATCCTTCGGTCTGACCATCCCCAGTGCCAGTTCACCCGCATGAAGAGCTCGATTGACATGAGGGTATTTACCGAGGAGGTACCTGTACATTCTCATGTGCAGGGTATAATCGGCCAGCGCCACGCCGTTGTTTTCCGGCGCGACAATGTTTACACCGACAATGAGCGGCGATTTTTCCGCGGCCAGATAGCCGGCAAGCAGATCGGTAAAAACCTGTATCGGATCAAGGACTCTTACGGCATAGGTCTGATACCTCATGACAAAATCATTGTCATCTATGCCGCAGTGGTTATTTTCCACCATAGCGATGAACTCATTGACCGAGGAGATGAATCGCTTATCTCCCACAAGGGCCGAGGTTATTCGATCGAGTACTGTATCGGTTTCCTCCTGCGATTGTGCCTTCCGCAACAACTGACTGAGCGTCTTCGCGGTATCGCCGTCAAAGTAATCGGCGCCCCTGACGCCAACGCGACTGAGCATGGTCTCTATATACAGAACATTTTCTTTCAGTGCCCGCTCTTTGAGAATATTGAGACCGACATCCGTATATTCATCAGATACGGCCCCGAAGTAACCGAATGTGTTAAAGAAATTAGAATCGGGCGGCGGCTGATCGTGGCTGTGATTCTGGTAATCTTTATCGGACCAGAGGGTGAGCAGTTTTCTATACAGTGTGTCATCGGCCAAAAGCTGCTGAACGGTTATAAGATCACACCCTTCACCCGTTCTTTCTCCGGCAGCAACAATCCTTAATGTGCACGTATCGATTCTCCAGTCTTTTTTGGCGACCCAGTCCAGGTACGTCTCGGCGTATATGGTTCCCGAATAGTGATGATGAAGATCCCCTCCCTTGGGCATCTTCGTGAAAAAGAGGTTCAGCTTCGCTACGTTCGGGTTGCCGCCATCAAACATGCTTTCATAAAACTTTGATGTGATGGAAAGGTTGTCAGCGCCGTTCGGCAAGATGTCCGCGTGCGGGGCAATAAGAGATGCGCACCCGGACAGTAGAACTGCCAACAGTATTACCGATAATTGTTTTTTCATCACTTGTCCTTACTGCTCCCTCTCTATATAGGCAACGGCCGGATCGGTGCGGCCACCGGAAAACAGGGTCGTAATAACATCGGCGAGAAGAATACCGTCCCGGGAAATTCCGGTCAAGTGCTTTGTTGAAGAGGCGGGGTGTCTGTCTTGAGACACAAGGGGGCGCGGCCCATGCGATCGGCTTTTTTTAAATTCGACCTCATTGCCACTATCGTCATATGGCATGATTACTTCATGACCATGTATATCGTCTTAAGATTAAGGATTTAAGATTGATCCATGCCGACAATTCATCTATAACTGTCACATTAATCCGTTGAGGAGCCCTGATGGTAAAAAGATCCTTGTCAATGACGATCGTTGCCCTTCTTTTTCTCGGAACGGCCCTGATTCAGGCGTATGAGGTTCATGTCGAAGATGTCATCAATGACCCCACCGCAACCTACAAAAAGGCCTTCAGCATCGACGCCACCTCGGAGATATGGAACAGTACCCTGGACAATCCCCAGCTCATGGGGCAGCTCTGGGAGATATACAAATTCCAGCCACCTTACAAAGTGACCAAGGTTGATACAGGCATCCATGTCTCTGATCCATCGGGAATTACCGGCGACATCCGGCAGGTTGGCCAATCTGACCATGCAAGGACCTTTTACGGGACAGGAACATTCGACCACTGGGCGGTGCCTTCCTTCTTTACCGCCAACGGCGTCGTGATGTTTGAATACAGAACGGACCGGGACAAGCTCTCGGTAGAGGTGAACATCTTCATGCGGGGGGATAATGGTATCTCAAGGTTCGTAATGAATATCTTTTCCGGCATTCTCACCCGTCACATCAACGATCGCATCGATAACAACCTGAAAAATATGAAGAAAATCATCGAGGATATCGCCAACGAGCCCCAGAAGATCAGGAATGCCCTGACTGGCCAATTGCTGAATGATTTTGATGAGGTGTTTCCAGTAACGGAGATCACACCGGCGGAGAGTCAAAATTTGTCTTCTAATCTCTGATGCCAATCTTTTGGGCGCACACACAGACCCATCGGCGGTCATTACACCAAGACCCTGGAATAGAAGTCGGTCCCACGCGCCACGCTTCCGGCATTGAACGTAGTAATGTAAGTACCGACCCTGCCGACAATCACGTTGAACGTGGAAGCCGCATCGGTGCCGCGCTGGAGCCTGAAGCCGGACTTATTGCTAGAATTGTTCGTCCAGGTCAGCGTCGCCTTTCGTTCTTCCTCCGGGTTGCCCCACAACATCCACAAGCAGCCCAATAAAATGCCCTAATGCTTCGAATAATCCGTATATCTGTCAGTCAGACGGTTAACCCTAATCCCCTAAAAGTAGAAGCAATATGGACGGAAGAAATCCCAGATTTTTTGAAGTTCTCCCTATATTTGAGAATCCGGAGTTGACGGTCACGGTGGAGAAGCCCGGCGTCGCTGTGTATCCGACCTCGTTGGAGGCATATACCCTGTAATAGAACGTCTGGGTCGTGTCTCCTACGGGGTCGGTATACGTCGCCACATTTGGTACAGATGTGAAGGTCGTCAGTCCCGTTGTGAAGCTGACATTGTCCGCCCTCTCGATGATGAAGCTGGTCTCGTTCGAGGAGTTGTCCATCCAGGTTAAGATCACGCTCCGGGTTATAGCGCTGCCCGTTATCGCCACATTCAGATCGGTTGGCGCCTTCGGTGGCACGGCCACTGAGAGGGGCCGCATCATGTCCATCTCCTCATGGCTCAGGATGTGGCAGTGCCACATGTACTCCCAGCCAAAGTTAACCTCCTTATTAATGATCGGATCGGTCGGGTTTCCGTTCGCATCCGTGCTGTTGAACATCAGCATCGAGTCGAGCGGCATCATCGGGTTAAGCGGCCTGACGCTGTTTGGCAGGTCGAAAGGAACCACCGGGATGATCGGCCTCAGGGCAACGATGGTGTCTTCCAGCGGGCTGACCCTGAGCGTTTCCTTCCAACCTAACTCGTTGGCCTCGGGCGGGCGAATGATCCCATCCCAGCCGACCCGGTTGAGGAGCTGCACGTCGAAGAGGTGAAAGTGAATCGGGTGCGTGTCAACGCCGTTGTGGGTGATCTTCCAGATCTGCGTCCCGTCATCGGCCATGGAGATCGGTCCTACCGGGGCATCGGCCGGCGGTAGCCAGGTCGCGTCAATTATCTCGCTCGCCGGGTTCACGAAAGGGTAGAGGATTAGGTTCTGCTGAACCCCCGCCTGCGTCAGCGGCACCTCAAGGCCGAGGTTGCCGCTCATCCGGCCGTACTCCTGCTCGAAGGCCTCTCCCATTTCGTCCTGGATCGCCTTGGATTGGAACGGAATAGTCATCGTTTCAGTCACACCCTGGCCCAATAGAGTGTTGAAAGTCAAAGAGAAGTCGGTGATCCGCGCGAATCCATCCCTGGGGCCGCTGTTCCGGAACGTTGAGTTGTAGGCCGAGTTGTACGCACCCTGTCCGACGATGATCGGGTGCTGTCCTTTCTCGAACACGCCTTGCCCGCCCAGACTCTCGGCCTTGAATGCCGTCTGGAGCGTGGCCAGGTTGAATCCCGGGCCCGTGCCGACGTTCACCACGATTTGCATGACCGTGCGGATGTTCGGGCCGTAGCCGGGAATCGTCGAAGGCGCGCCGCCTGTGTCTCTCAGGTCCACGTTGCCGGTGTAGTAGTCGTAGCGAGGGTCGCGTGCCGGAAATGCTGCTGGAGCGTCGTTATACATGATCAGTGTCTTACCCCCGAACGCCGAGAAGTCGACGATCACGTCCGCCCGCTCAGCCGGCCCAATAAGCAGGGAGTGCTGGTCAACGTTGCCGGCGTTGAACACGGTCGGGTCGGTCACCCAGGTGATGTGCTGGGCCGGGATGACGACTGGCGCGGGCAGAAAGCCGCCCTCGGTGCCGATCTGTATCCAACTCGGGCCTGGCGGGGCAATGGGCGTCGGGAAGACCGCCGGGTCATCCAGGGCAATTGCTACCTCGGCGGGGTTCAGCTCGACCTCTTTCCCCGAGGCATCGGCCTCGTACAGCGACAGGTTGAAGAAGCGGTCACTGGCCGCGTTCAGGAAGCGCAGCCGATAAGGCTTGGGCTCCACTGTGACCGTCGGGTAGGCGGTGCCGTTGACGATGGGCGTATCGTTGTAGGCCTCCATGCCCATGGAGTTGAAGGGTGTGGCGGGCATCAGCGGCGGTTCGCACCACTCCAAATCGGGGTTGCAGTTCGGGTCATAGTATGCGTTGGCAATCGGCGGGTGGTCGATGCTCAAGGTTGGAGGCCAGAACCAGGGTCCATAGGCCCAGCGACCGAACTGGTTGACGCCCGAACTGTCGCCCGGGTTCTGGGCCGGCGAGTAGACATGCGGAAGCCACAGGTTGCCCTCACCGCCCCAGCGGACCATATCCCAAAGCTCATCGGACACGGAAAGCTGTGCCTCGCTCGGCACAAAGGTCTTGTCCTGGACAACCAGCGGGATCGTGTCGTTAACGCCGGGGATGATCCCCTGGTCGATCAGCGCCTGTTCAGTTGCGTCCGCGATCAGGTAGGGCGCGGCCTCGCCGGCGTAGACGTTCAGGCGGGTAATGCCCCATGCATGGTCGTGATAGAACATCAGCCGGGCGCTCTGCTGGTTCGTATAATAATATGTCTGCGAACCTGGGCCGGGGTTGTTCGTCGCTCCGGGCGTTCCCGCCGGCACTGCGGCGTGGGTGACCGGGTCGAACCACATATCGGGCACACAAGAGACGCTCACGCCCTTCGTGTAAGAGGTGGTCTCATTCGCCGGCGTGATCCACTGGTGCGGCGTGCCATCGCTGATCCACGGCGAGATGCCGCCGTGCAGATGCACTGTGGCGCGGTTCTCGGCGAAGCAGTTAGGGTCCTTGTCTATTCTATTGCCTTCCATATCGTAGCCCATCCCGCACATCGGGTTCTGCGGATCGGGCTCCTGCATACCTCCCATGTTGGGTCCCATGCCCGAGCCCATGACCGTAACGTCGACCGGGATGAACAGGTCGCCGGCGACACCGATGGGCAGTAGGTTGCGGAACCGGATGCGCACAGGCCTGCCCTTGGTGGCCTTAATCACCGGTCCCATGTAGTGAGGCGGGGTCACCCCTGTGTAGCCACCAATCGGAGCTGTCGAACCGTCCAGGAGCGCATTGGCTAGCGGAAAGCCGCCCCCCGGAACCACGCTCGTGGAGAGCTGCACATAGCCGCGCAGTAACGTGCCCGGCAGATCGGTGTGCATCTTCTCCCGGTACTGTACGAGCGCTATCTCATAATAATCCGAGCCGGGATAGGTGGTCATGTCGGGGAGGGCCACTGGGATGTACTGACCTAGGTTGTTCGCGGCGCCAAGGCCGAGGCCCGGCAACCCATCGACGAACTTTCTGATTCCCGGCGTCACGTAGCCCAAGCCATGAGCGTGGACCGTCACAGAGGCCACGCCACCGCTTCCGTCAAGCACCGCAGTGGCACTTGCCAGTGAGACCGGGGTCACGACGGCAGTCGCAATGACAACGGTGGGCGCAAACGTATAACCGCTGCCCGGGTTAGTGACCGTGATCGCCGTGATGGCTCCCGTTATCGGGTCCACTTCCGCCGCCGCTGTCGCGCCCGTTCCATTGCCATCCAGCACGACTAGTGCGTCGGGCATCCGCAGCGGGCTGTTGGCATAGTTCGGATGGCTGAAATAGTGCGGCGCGCTGCCCATCGGCGCCATCCCCGCCTCGCCCATCAGCGGGAGTGCGAAGCCGGCTGCGGCGGCACTATCTGCCGCGGTCTGCCTCTGGGCCTGTGTTACTATGGTTGCATATCCTTGGGGTGTTGTCTCTTGTGCGCCCGCCTGACCGACTCCCCAGGTTAGGAGAGCCACTGCCAATATCAAACTTATAAGGTTCACATTATTGTGTTTACTCATGACAACTCTCCTATATAAGTTGGTTGGTTGATATCTTTAATAAAAAATCCCTGTTGAATTATGGCTTTCTTCTCTGCCGCCCACGCCATTTTCCGAATAATTTGTTTGATGAGTAGTTTTAACATCGGTGGCCTCTTTTTCAGGCTTAGGGACAAACCCTTTGTGTCTTTTAAAAGGTTACCCCTCTTTAAATTCACGATTACCGGCATTCTAGCCTCAAGAGCTGGTGACCGATAACCCGGCGAGCTATGAGGACGTCTGCGGTTGTACTCCCTCCTCTCCATTATTCAATCAATACCCTATGTTCAGTCAGAGAGTGTTAAAAATGTGTGAACCCGATACGGTTTGTTCCTGGCGTGCTTTTTCTGAAGAGATGTTCCGTCGATCGTGAGGAGTAAGTGTTATTCGATAAAGAAGGTCATGTCTAAATTGTATTTGCGCCAGTGATTGTGGTTATGAGATTGCCTGTAATGCAAAAAAGTTCGCAATTTGAGTTATTGCAATAGACCATCGGTATCTCCTAAAAGGGTGCTGGCGATAACCCGTAAGAAAAAGGAGAGAGGTCTACAACTGGAAAGTATAATATCGTAACGTACAAGAAATTACTACTACATTTTACAGAGGAAGCACATATCGGATCGGTCAACGGCGTATCTCATCAAAAAAGGGGGTTCTTTTTTCTTCAACGCAGCTTACGGCATACAGGTAAAGCGCGGCGCTCCAGGTTTGCCAGTCCTGACCCATGGGCTTGCCGTCCTGGGCTTTTATCCATTCGTTAAATCCAAAATCGACGCCCCCAGTATTGGAAATTTTTATATTATGAGTAAGCGCCATAAGCTTTTCCCTGGCGAGCGTGTATCTTTTGGCAGCAACCAGGGCTGCCACATAAAACCCGCATATAAAAGGCCATATGCCTCCATTATGGTATTCTCCGGGTCTGTTGTATTCTGAATATCGCGCACGCCAGTCAGTATCTTCAGGTTTAATAAAGGGGAAAAAATTGGGCGGCAGATCAACCGTCAATACACCTCTTTCCCTCATTTCTGCACACTCCTCTTCGATCCAGGAAATTATTCTCTCAGCCCGCGACGGTGACGCTATCCCGGAGAGAATGGCAAGGCTGTTGCCGAGCAGGTCGAACCGTTCGCTGCTGTGGATTTTATATGACCATAAAGCATAGTAGGGCTTATGTTTTACCACGAGACCTTCGTGAACATGATGGTGCATTATTCCACCGGCAATCGTAAACCGGCTCATCTCACGGTACATCCCATCTGCCCGTTCGTGCCGGCCCAGGAGACGCAGACAGCTATATACCAATGTGTTCACAAACAGACCATATCCGGGAACCCATTGTTCATCGCGCCAATCGCTTGTCGGCTGCTGCCCAACCAGGTACCGGTCCGAAGGGCTTTGGTATTCCATCCATTTCAGGGATTTTTCAACTGCTTCCCTAAGAAAGTCCGATTCACCCGATACCCTTCTGAAAATGCCAACACCCAATAAAAACAAAGGAGTTGTATCACTTGCGCCACGGTCATCTTTGTCATGCACCAGCGAAGGGATATGCCCATGCTCTGTCTGATTTTTTGCCAGTGTTTCCAATACCCTCCGAATGCTATCCAGAAGCCTCCGATTCCCGGAAACTGCAACTCCCAGGATGGAAAACATCAGATCCCTTGTATATGGCTCCGGATATCCCCAGCCGGCGGTCCGTGGGAGCCCGTGGTATGGTCCATGGGCATTATGAAGCAGCACTTCAAGGGCGGCCTTCTTTGCATCTTCTATCTCTTGCCGGTTTAAGGTTTGCATGGCTGAACTACTGTATTCCCAATGTATCGTTCATTAGCTGCACAAACCTTTTTGCGACAACGCGGTAGTCAAAATGTTTAACTACACGTTCTCTGGCTGCCTTGCCCATTTTTTCCCGCAATGCCGCATCGGTCATAAGGTCCATTAAGTAGTTGGCAATATCATGAACACTTGCGCGATAATCCACTGTCCGTGGGCTTTGAAATATAACCCTGTGCCTGTCTTCAAAACCGGATTCGTCACCAACGGTCACTTCGTTCACAACTATTTGCTGTGCTATGTTTGCCAGAAACGCGGTTTCACCATGAACAAGCGTATCGAGCATTCCCATGGCGTTAATACCTATGACCGGCTTTCCGCAAGCGCCGGCTTCTACCTGCGGCATTCCGAATCCCTCGAGCCGTGAAGGGGCCGCGTATATATCGCATGCATCTATCAGGTAGGGCATGAACTTGCGTGAAACGATATTTGTCGTATAGATAACATTTTTTTCAATGCCCAGAGTTGTCGCCAGTTCCAGATCGGCCAGATTCTGAAGCTTGGTTCTCGGCTGGGGCCATACCTTGCAGACATATTTCCAGTCGGGCGCCTTAGTATCGATAATGGCAAGCGCCTGCATTACCTCCTGCGCACCTTTTGATGCGGCGTCTCCGCCGACAGTGAGAATCATCAACTGATCGGGTGAGACCCCCAGCGATTCGCGTACAGACAAAACTTTCGGGTCATCCTTGCTGAAAGGGGCAAAAACGTCCGTATCGCAGCCTACAGGTAATACTTCAATTTTATCGCCACTGATTCCATCGCGGACATACATCTCCTTTACCCAGTTCGATGTCACCAGTATAAGCGGGAGAGCATCCAAAACTTCCTGGTAGTTTGCGATATAACCGTCGGCAACCAGCCATGGCACCGGCTGCACGCCATACCGTTGCGGGTGAAGCACCAGTTGTGGCGTGTGCCCCCAATAACCTATACCAACAACAACATCCGGCTCAAACCAGCGATAGTACCATTCCTTCTCCTGCGCTGATTCGAAATTAACAGCATGGGCATCGACACCTGTTTCAAGCAGTCCCCTGTATAGCAGATCTCCCTGTGTCGCCAGCCCTCCAGGTGAAGGCGGGTAATCATATAGCACCAATACTTTCATGAGCGTTAACCTCCCTCCGACGTGTCGGGACCCGGTTCATACTGAAACCCCTCCATCGCTAAGCCATTTTTCAGCATCGTCCGGATCGGTAAATTGCCAGAATGATTCTGCCCTCGGCGTTGTTTTCGCCTCAAAACTGCTTTTTTCAAACCCGTATGTTTCCGTAATTATGTTGTATTTCCTACGGAATATCCGTTTCGTCAGTGTCCGGTAAACAGGGGCGTTTTCCACGGGTCTGGGGTAATATTCCTTATTGCCGTCCTCGTAGGCAAAGGTCCACAGTTCATTGGTCGAAATCTTACCGGCATGCCATAGCTCAATAACTGCCTTGCTTACTTCCTCATGTCTGATGTGTCTTGTATATTCTCCGGTTGGATTATGGGAGATTATCAGGTCGAAAAACTTTGGCGGTAACAGGTCCAGTACGGCACGCTCAACCTCTTTTTTATCCAAAGGCTTCTGGTGGGGTCCGTCGTCGAGATCGCCCATAATTCCTTCTGCCTTAAAAACTTTTAACGCATTGTGAAATCTGGGTGCCCGGTCTTCATCGCTTCCCCTGCACAAACAAACAATGAACCACAACCACGACGGATGGCTCAGTATCGTTCCTCCGGCCCACAATGTCTCATCATCGGGGTGAGCAACGATTACAGCCACTGACTTTTTAATTGTACTATCCAATTATGTGCTCCCCCATGGTCAATCATGCCATCAGGTGGCTTACCGCTCTGGTTTCGTAACCTGATTGAGATTCACATGACCTTTCTCCGGAACATGGGTTATAAATTTAATCCAATCCCATTTTTCACCGGTTTTTTGTTTATACATCTGAAACAACCTTCTTACCAGTGTTTTCAGAAGGTTCGAATTGCCTCATATTAAATGTTACCGAAGGAGGTGAATAAAAAGGATCGTTGACTCATAATTCGATGTTACCGAACATCAACTTCCAAAAGGAGGGATAATCATGAGTCCTCGGTCCAAACAAGAGTATCGCGCGACATCACCGAGCGCAAGAAAGCGGAAGGAACCCTGAATAACACCCTAGAAAGTCTCAGGAAAGGGATTGGAGAAGTTGAGGTCAAGGTATCGGCCGTGGAGGCCAGAGATCCCTATACTGCCGGTCACCAGTTCCGGGTTGCCGATCTTGCCCGTGCTATTGCCACGCAGATGGGGTTACCTAAGGAGAAAATCGAGGGAATCCGGGTTGCAGGCTCCATCCATGACATCGGGAAACTGTCCCTCCCCGCAGAGATATTGTCTAAGCCTGCGAAACTGTCTGAGCTCGAGTTTTCCATGATTAAAGAACACCCTTGGAAGGGATACGAATTTGTGAAGGATATAGAATACTCCCGACCCCTGGCAGAGATTGTTTACCAGCACCATGAGCGGATGGATGGTTCGAGCTATCCAAGAAATCTGAAAGGGGATGACATTCCCATGGAGTCTCGAATTCTGGCTGTTGCCGACGTGGTGGAAGACATGGCCTCCCATCGACCCTATCGTGCGGCCTTGGGCATTGATGCGGCTCTGGAAGAAATCGAGAAAAATAGAGGAACCCTTTACCATAATGGTGTCGCAGAGACCTGCCTGAAATTATTTGGGGGGAAAGGGTATCAACTTCAAGGGGCATGACTTCGAGCAGTAATCCTCACCGCAACTGTTAACTTAAAATCAATGACACTGATTTAGAAGTAGACTACCAAACACCATATGACTGCCCTGGAAGCTATCCAACTCTCGCAACGCCGTGATAAACTCTATCTGAAAATGAACGAAGTGTCAGATTGTTTTTGTCGACAGACTCCTGAACACAATAGAATCCCTGTTTTTCTTAGGAGAAGCAGAGCACTCCTCCATCCACCACCAGATTAGTCCCGGTTGTAAATGAAGCATCGTCTGAAACAAGATAAAGAGCGGCATTCGCAATATCCGCAGGCACACCAATCCTGCCTAACGGATACCTCTTGGCCAGCTTTTCCTTAAATAAATCGATATCAACACCTTCTTTGAGACTTGCGTCTATCGCTGGAGTATCAATAAACCCTGGTGAAATACAATTAACCCTGATCTGATACTGGGCCAAATCGGCCGCCATACAGCGAGTCAAATTAATAACTCCTGCCTTGGCTGTCCCGTAAGCCGCCATGCCCTTGATTCCATTCGTGCCGGCACCTGAAGCAATATTCAAAATAGTGCCTCTATTCATTTTCACAAAATATGGGGCTGCATACTTGGAACACAAAAACACGCTTGTCAGGGTTCCTTGAATAGTGTGGTCCCATTCTGACTTGGTCATGTCCAAAATTGTTCCGGTGAAACCAGACGCTGCATTGTTGACCAGAATGTCTAAGCTCCCCAACCGGTTTACGGCCGAATCCATCAAGTTCCTGACTTCCGACTCATCAGTCACGTCTGCCTTTATATAAAAAACTTTTCCCCCCGATACGGATAATTCTTCTTCTGCTTTTTTGCCGATATCTTCCCGCCGGCCGGCAATAACCACTTTTGCTCCTTCTTTTGCAAACAAGCTCGCCATCCCTTTGCCAATTCCAGAAGTACCACCAGTTATTATTGCTGATTTTCCTTGCAATTTCATCTTGTTCTCCTCCTCTTTTTCATAAAGGCTGTCAGGCCTTTTTCGGGGTATGCAGTAATTTCTTGTACGTCGAGGTATCATACTCCCGGGCCATCGCTCTGTCCCCTTTCTTACGTATTATTGCTAACACCCTTTCAGGAGATACCGATGGCCTATTGCAATAACTCAAATTACGAACTTTCTTTTACACCACCGACGCTCCTTCTACCCTATTTTTGTCAAAAGAAAAAGGGCTATGAAGACAACCTCCATAACCCTTTGTTTTTATGGTGGCGGTGCCCCGGATCGAACGGGGGACACTAAGGATATGAGGCTCGAAAAT